>JAKBBY010000067.1 GCA_021808315.1 Pseudomonadota bacterium
GCCAGAGCAAGCTGCAGTGCGCGATGCAAACGGCATAGGCTCGCTTGGCCGATCACCAAAGGATTGGCCCGCATTTTGTTGTCCCATGCTTTGCTCACCCGCGCTCTGGTGGCCACCGGCCCCCTGCCCTGTCGACAAAGCTTCCGATGGATGATGCGCCGCACCCGAATTAGGGAAGCCGGGGCTGGTCGCTTGCGTGATCGGCGTGATCGCAACGCCGGCATGGGAAGCAAGTTGAAAGCTGATCGCCGATTCGTGGGCGGTGATCCCCGCTTGGGCCAGCGCTTGGGTGATACCGGCATGGTCATTACGCAGCGCCGACAAGGTGACCGGATCGACAGCGCTGATCGCAATCCGCGCCGTGCCATCAGCACCTCGATTGATCGCGACCGTGACGGGGCCAATCGCCGGTGGCGCCAGCGCAATGGTTAATTGGTGCGCGCCATCGGCGCTGAGTGGCCCGGAGGCGACCAATGCTGCGCTAAGCTGCGCGCTCGCTGGGTTCGGCGCGGCGGGCTGCGCAGGCGCGAGGACGGCTGGTAACGTTGGCGCAGCGTTGGTCCCAGAATTGGCCGCCAGCGCCAGCATCGGCGTGCCGATCACGCTTGCCGCGTTATGATGCGCCGCCAGCGCTGGCAATGATATTTTGCCGAGACTTAACGACCCGGCCGGTATTGCCGATGATCCGCCGGGCTGCCCCTGAATGCCCGATGAGGTCTGCGCCAATTCACCGCCCTCTGACTTCGACAGCCGCGTTTGCGGGCTGCCGACTGATACCGGATTCGCCGGATTCGCCGGATTCGGTCCACCGGCGCTCAGGGCATCGTTCTGCCCTTGGGTGATATGCGCGACCATGACAGGCGTGGCTGGCACAACCGGCATCGGCTGCACCACGGCAAACGCGCCGATTGGCGCCGGAGGCTGCAGATCGGGCGTGAGCGGCACGCCGGACTTATCCCTGGTCTTGCCTTTCGTCGGCGCGCTCGGAATGCCTGATTTGCTGCCGCCGGGATTACCGGCCATGATCGGCAAGCGCCCGGCTTCATCCGGTGGCGCGGTGATGCTGGATACTATCGTCGTCGCGCCAGATGGCTCAGCAGCACCATCACGAGAAATCGATGCCGCCTGATCTGACTTGCTTGCCGCCGCCCCCACCGACCGATCGGTGCGTTCAGGGGTTGGCCGTGCGGTTTCTGGAGCCGCCGCGCCGGTTTTCCCGCCGTCCTTCGGGTCGATTTTTGGGGGTGATTTTGATGCGCCGGAGAATTGACGCAGTGTCGCATCAAAACGAACATCTTTCGATCCTCCCGCCACGCCGCTCGGAGAACGAGACGCAGGCGCCGAGGGAACAATCGGGGGCGAACCGGTCGCCGCCAGAGGCAGGGGTGTTTGCAACATCGGAAAACTCATAGTCGCGAACCAGCAAAATTTGTGCCAACGATAAAAACCATCGCTGATCAGTATAAACGCATATTTTTACTTATTATTGATATCTATTGCTTCATACGCACGGCACAAATTGCCGCTCACTAGGCATATTATACCGCGTTCACAAACCGGGCTGGGTCATTTTTGCCGCCACCGAACCTATGCCACCGCATTAACCGCCGGATTTGACTTTGGCACGAAACATGCAGTGCGACGTCTATCCATTGATCATGCTTGAGCCGTGATGGCGCGGCGCGAGGCATGATCGTTCAGCAGCGAGGGTGCATGTCAATTTTTGGAGCCTTGGATACCGCCGTCAGTGGCCTGCAAGCGCAGTCAGGCGCTTTTACCAATATCAGCGATAATATCGCGAACAGCCAATCGGTCGGGTATAAGGGTGTCGATACAAATTTTATCAATTATCTGACCCAGAGCACGCCAACCAGTAACGGGTCGGATGCCGTGGTGGCACAGCCGCAATATACAAATGACGTTCAAGGTGCCGTCAGCCAAAGCACCGACCCGTTGGCGATGGCCATTAGCGGCAATGGATTTTTTGCGGTGAGCGAAGCCGCCGCCAACACGACCGGCGCGTCAACCACAACACAAACTTTTCAGAGTCAGCAATATTACACCCGCGCCGGCGATTTTACCCTCAATAATAAAGGGTATTTGGTGAATGGTGAGGGCGCCTATCTCGATGGGTGGTCGGTTGACCCGACCACCGGCGCGGTCAACACCGCCTCGCTCGCACCCATTCAGGTGCCCCAAGGCAACGTCGCCCCCATCGCCACCAGCACCGCCACGCTGTCCGCGGAATTGCCAGCAACCCCAACGCCGGGGCAGCCGGTTTCTACCCAAATTAGTGTCTATGACAGTCTTGGCACCCTGCATCAGCTCAATCTGAACTGGGCACAAAACGCAACGAATGACTGGACCGTGTCTATCTCCTCGCCAGACGCAAGCCCCACAACCATTGGCACCGCTGAGATCAAATTCGGCAGCACCAGTGGCAACCCGGTCGCGGCGGGAACCATTGGCAGCATTACGAACACCACCGGCGCCCTCACGGGGTCAAGCTATGCCACCGGTGCTGCCGCCACACTGAACCTCAACGCCAATTTTGGCAGCGGCGCACAGCCGATTGCGCTTAATCTTGGTTCTTTTGGGAGCACCACCGGCTTAACCCAATATGCTGGCACCAGCTTCAATCTGCTTGGCTCCAGTCAAAATGGCATGCCCCAAGGCAGTTTCAATAACGTCGCTATCGACAGCCAAGGCAATGTCGCCATCAATTATAGCAATGGTTTCTCACAAACAATTGCCCAAATTCCACTGGCGACGTTCCACGCACCGGATGCGCTGCAAAATCAGAGCGCTCAGCTCTTCACCGCCAGCCAAGGATCGGGCGGTGCCTCAATTAACGCGGTGGGCACCAATGGCAGCGGCGGCGTTGATACCGGCTCGGTGGAAAGTTCAAATGTTGATATCGCCACAGAATTCACCAAACTGATCGCGGCGCAAGAGGCCTACTCGGCGAATTCCAAAGTGATCACAACGGCCAATCAACTGGCTCAAACAACCATCAACATGCTCCCCTAATTGTTAGTGAAAGCATATCGCCATGAGTCTCGATACTGGCCTCGGCATTGCGAATAGCGGGCTTGCTGCGATCAGCCAGCAATTTGCTTTAATTTCGCAGAATGTCGCCAATGCAAGCACGCCCAGCTACGCTGCCGAATCATCGTCACTGTCCAGCAAAAGCGCTGGCGGCATTGGCTCAGGTGTTGCCTCTGCGCCTGCAACATTGAATATCGACCATGCGGTTCAAAGCGCGCTCGTGAGTTCCATGGGTGCCGCCTCGTATCAAGCCACGATCGCCAACGCCATGAATGGCCTCGATCAAGTGATGGGCACGCCCGGTCAAGGCAATGATTTGTCAAGCTTGACGGCTAATTTGCAGTCAAGCTTTACCGCATTGCTGAATGATCCATCCAACGCCGCGCAACAAAACGCCGTAATCTCCGCCGCGCAAGGCTTGACCGGACAAATCAATAACATTGCCATGAGCATTGGTTCCGCGCGACAAGCGGCCCAAGATCAAATGAGCGCTTCGCTAACAACGCTCAATACATCGCTCACCCAAATTGGCACGCTGAATACGCAAATCATCGCTCTGAATAAGCAAGGCTTGAGCACGGCTGATTTACAAAATCAGCGCAACGGCTTGGTTCAAACAGTTGCACAACTCACCGGCGCCAAATCAATCTCTGCACCTAATGGCGCCATTTCCCTCTATACGGCGCAAGGTCTCCAACTCCCAACAACCGGCGCATCGTTGCAGATTTTGCCTTCGGCCATTGGCGCAAGCGACTCTTACCCTGGCACAATCCCGGCCATCACCCTGAATGGGCAAGACGTCACGGCGGGGCTGGGTGGCGGATCGATCGGGGCTGCGATTTCGCTCCGCGATCAAATATTACCCGCGCAACAAGCAAGCCTCGATAGCTTCGCCCAAACCGTGGCGTCGCGCTTTGCCGCGCAAGGGTTAACCTTGTTCAGCGATCCAACAGGCGCCATACCGTCAACGGCATCAATGACCGGGTTCGCCAATGCGATCACGGTCAATCCTACCGTTACCGCGAACCCAGCCTTGGTGCGCGATGGGACCAATGCTGTTGTCGCTAGCGCCACCGGCGCAACAGCCTTCACGCCTAATCCGCCGGGCGGTCCGGCTGGCTTTTCAACCCTGATTGACAGAATCATCAATTTTTCGCTCGGCAACCAAGTCCAAGCCGGGGTGCCGCAACCACCGGCCCCCACGACCGGCCTTGGTCCCGTCGGCACGATCACCCTGCCCTATCCCGGTGACGCCACTATCGGCAATCTCGCCACCAGCGTTGTCGCCAGCGAGGCCGCCACCAGCGCTGCGGCACAAGCAGCATCAACCCAGGCTGGCCAGACCCAATCGGCCCTACAAACCCAGGCGACCCAGACGAGCGGCGTGAGCATCGATCAACAGATGGGCACATTGGTTTCGTTGCAAAACGCCTATGCCGCCAACGCCAAGGTTGTTGGGATCGCTCAGCAAATGATGCAAACCATGGAGGCGATGATCTCATGAGCGGCACGATCGGAACCATGACCGGCGCGGGCACGCTACAGCAACTGATCGCACAAGCCGCCGCGACCAAATCCCGCCTTGATCAACTGACCGCGCAAGCCTCAAGCGGCTATGTCGCCACGACCTATGCGGGCGTGGATGCCGCCAGCGGTGGTGCTGGGGCAACCCAATCCTCCTTGGCACTCGGTAGCCAGATCGCCGGTCTCACATCCACCGTCAGCAACATCAACGCCGCAACGGGCCGCATGGGGGTTCAGCAAACCGCCTTGGCTAATATCAGCTCGATCGCTACGGGCGTGATGAGCGCCTTGCAGAGTGCTGACCCGACCAATCCACAATCACTCGCCGTGGTCGCGCGCTCAGCCCAGCAGGCGCTGGTGCAAGTAGCCAACATGCTCGATACCAAGGATGGTAATGTCTATGTATTTGGCGGCCAAAATAGCAGTGAGCCGCCGGTTCCAAACCCCAACGCGATCAATAGTGCTGGGTTCGCCACCCAAATTGCCGCCGCTGTCGCGAGCCTAGCCACCAATGGCGCGAGCGCGACCTCAGCGACCATACTCGCCATTGGTCAGTCCAATATCCTCGGCACAACCCCGTTTGCGACCGCGCTCGGTGCTAACCCGGCCTTGCCTCAGGTCGCCCTCGGAAATGGCACGACGGCGACGATCGGCATTGCGGCCAACACCAATGGCTTTGTCACCTCTAGCTCCTCCAGCAATGGCGCTGGCACGACGGGATCATATATGCGCGACATCCTAACAACAATCGCCAGTGTTGCCAGCTTGGGGACCGGTTCGATGAACGCTGCCTCCTATACGAATTTTGCACAATCAACAGCGGCAACACTTGGCAACGCAATCGATACACTCAATCAAGACGCGGGCGTTCTCGGCAATACCCAAAGCGCGATGACCGCTCAAGCCACCGGCTTACAGCAAACGATCAATGGCATGACCACCCAACAGGCCGGCTACAATCAAGTCAACATGGCAACAACCTTATCAGATTTATCGGCGGTGCAAACCCAATTACAGGCCTCGTATCAGCTCATCGCTGCGATGAAAACAATGTCCCTCACCCAATATATTTAAGGGATTGCGTTCACGTCGTGTTAAGAAATTCGGCGCAATATACGCTGAGTTCGCAAAATGCGAAAATGCGAAATGACTATCTGAAGGAATAAACAATGTCTGGCGTAATTAGCTCAGTTGTGACCAATTCTGCGGCGATGGTCGCCGTCTCCTCGCTTAACCTGATCAACTCCCAGCTCAGCACCGTGCAAAATGCGGTGTCCACCGGCTATTCGGTGTCGAGCGCGATGGATAATGGTGCGGCCTATGCCGTCGCTCAGTCAGTGCGGACGGATATTTCGGGATTGACCGCCGCCAACCAGCAGCTCGGTGACACCCAAGGCCTGTTATCGACGACCAGCACCTCGCTGAACAACGTCTCAAATATGATGCAAACGATGAAGGCCACCCTGGTCAATCTATCGAACCAGGCCGTTACCGGTTCTCAGCGCCAGCAATATATCCAACAATATCAGTCCAATCTGCAAAATATCCAAGCTTCCATTCAAGATGCGAACTATAACGGCCGCACCTTGGTGGGCAATATTGCAGGGTCGAACGGGACGTTTTCAACCACGGCCATTTCAGTGGTGAGCAACGGCTCTGGCGGTTCGTTCTCAATTGCGTCAACTGGCATGTCAACAATCTACCATGCCTTGTCATTTACCAGCACGCAGCTATCAAGTGCAACGTCGGTGGCGGCATTTTTGACGGCGACGGGAACCTTCTCGGCGCAAGTCACCAATGTTGGGACCGCGATGAACACGTATGGCAATCTGTCGAACTTGGTCAATAATCAGATCACGTTCAATCAGAATAAAATGACAGCCCTGACCAACGGGCTTGGCGCTTTGGTCGATGCCAACATGGCGCAAGAGTCAGCCAAACTCCAGTCGCTGCAAATTCAGCAACAATTGGCGACCTCGTCACTCTCAATCGCCGATCAGTCGCCCAGCTTGCTCGTCAAGCTGTTCCCGTAATGGCCGGACGGCCCAGCATCATCGTGCTGGGCCGTTTCTCCTCCAGGAAAAGGAACAACCGATGACGGCGCTCGTTTTGGAACTGCGGCAGGGGGATCTAATGATCCTTAATGGCACACCCATCCGATTTCGCACCAAATCAAGGATCGAATTGACTGAAAAGGCTAATTTTCTATTCGGCAAACAGATTTTGCGTCCCGACGACGCGAACTCACCGGCGCGTCGGATCTATTTCGCGTTTCAAACTGTTTATATCGGAACAGATGCTGAACGCGCTGTAGCGCTCGAGACTGCGCAATCACTTATTGATGAATTCAAAGCCGCGACGACATCAAATCTCGCGCGCGAAATTCTCGATACAGCAATGGCGTGTGCGTCGTCCGGCCGATATTACGACGCGCTAAAACTCGCACGGCGAATCATGAACCATGAGGCGGCGGTACTCTACGCCAATCAATGACCACCCCCAAAAAAACTCGGAGGCAAAATGTCAGTTTCCCAACATGTTGTGAAGGCTTATGGCCAAGCCGCTCGGCTGCGGAGCCAACGCGAGCAAGATGCCGAAATTTTTCGCCGCGCGGCTGACCGGCTCAGCAAGGCGGAACAGCCAATTGATGTCACCCGCGCTCTGGTGGACAATCAAACGCTATGGCGAACTGTCATTGGTCTGGTAAATGACCCAAGCAATCCGCTGCCTGAGGCTTTACGCGCGCAAATTGCATCGGTTGGGCATACGGTGCTGCGCGTGCTCGATCAATCAATGCCAGACATTGATTTTGTTATTTTTGTCAACCAGGCCATTGCCGATGGGCTAAGCGGTCGCGCGTAAGGAGTTTGGTATGTCAGCAAGCTTGTCCGGTGTCGCGCGTAATTTCTCCTCGCTATTTACCGTTCAGGGCGCATCGGGCACCTCAACAGCGGCTGCGATCAGCTCAATACTGGCCGCAAGTGTCGGCGGCACTATCGCCAATTCAGGTGCAAGTGCGATCAATCCAATCACCGCATTGGCCATCGCTCAGCATAATCAAACCACTGATATCGCCACTGAAGCCATACAACCGCAGGTGCTCCGTGATATTGCTGCATTCACGACTGCCGTGAAAAATGCTAAAACGCCGCAGGAATTACTGCAAAACCCAACGGTCCTCAAAGTTCTCCTCACCGCCAGCGGGCTGGGATCACAGGTCGGCTATCCAGCGCTCGCCCAAAAAGCGCTATTATCGGATCCCAGCAAGTCGGACAGTCTTGCACAACAACTCAGCGGCAGCAATGCGCAATGGCTATCAACGGCTCAAACATATGATTTTGCAACTAAAGGGTTGAGTATCATTCAAAATCCGAAAGTGATGAGCACAATCACCAATGGCTATGCCGAAGTGCTATGGCGTCAATCGCTCGACGCTCAGACACCAGGATTGTCTAATGCGTTAGATTTCATTCAGAATGCAAAAACATTCACATCAGCCACGCAAATTTTGGGCGACTCAGTGATGCGAACGGTTGTCACAACGGCACTCGGCCTCCCGCCACAAATCGCCTACCAGGACGTTAATACCCAAGCATCAGCAATCACCAGTCGGTTAGATGTTTCCAATTTTCAAAATCCTAGCTTTGTCCAAAGCTTTGCCGACCGATATCTAGCGATCGTGCAATCACAGGCACAATCCCAACCGAGCAATGCGAGTGGTTCAATTGCCTCACTGGCTGCGCAATCGATGGGTTTATTGGCATGACGATGAAAATGACCCCACAGTCGGAATCAAGGGACAAGATGTCCAACATGCAGGAGTTTTGAATGACCATATCACCCTCATCACGATCGCTTATGGATCGGACACGTGAGCTAATTGGGCGCGGTCAATACCAGGCCGCGACATTGTTGTTACCAGCTCTCGCGGCCTTGGGACCGGACTTGCCATGGCAAGCTGAGGTCGAAGCGGAGCTCGCGTGCGCGCAGCAGCAATTTGACAAAGCAATGGTTATTACCGAAGCGGCGCTGAATCGCTGGCCGAATTCAGTCCCTCTTTTGGCCGCGCGCTCTGAAGCGGCGATGGCGTGCGGTGATCTTGTTGTTGCATGCGTTGCAGCTGCAGATGCTGTGATTCACGATCCGCAATGGGTTAACGCCAAAGTGCTTTTGGGGCGCGCTTTACAGGCTCTCGGCAAGACAGAGCAGGCGGCGATTTGCTTTCGCGAAGCGCTCGCGCAAACTCCGAATGATTTGACCGTGCGCCGAATGATGGCGGAAGCCGCGCCAAACGAAGCCGTTGGGCTATTACGCGATGGCATAAAAAGCCATCCAAACAATATCGATCTCCGCAATGCTCTGATCCGTTGCCTGCTTGATCAAAACCAGATCGAAGCCGCCAGCGATGCTGCTGACGAAGCAATCGAGCTCGGTGTTGCGAATGCGACAACGCGATTATTGGCAATCGAGACCGCTGGGTGCACGCTGGACTGGTCAAAGGCGGCGGCATTATGTGATGACGCGGTCGCTCGGATGGGTCTTGATGGTTAATCGTCTGGATCATCATGACAAGCCATTGCTCTCGAACGGCGATGCTGATCGTTTAGTCGCGGCAGCCTTGCAGTTCAACCAAGATGGTCAACTCGATTTGGCGTTGAGCATCGCCCAACGTGCGGTGGCATTGTTTAACCATCACGATCAGTGCTGGATGGCACTCGGGCAAATCCATCGAGGCTGTAACCGATTGGCTGATGCGCGCGATGCATATGCGCAAGCCACCACATGTAATCCACATAATGGGGAAGCTTGGATTGCACGCGGCGTCATTGCATACCAGATGGATGATAATGATCGCGCATTAGAATTTCTGCACAAAGCTATTTCCATTCTCGAAAACCAGCCGAAAAATCCGGGCGATCAACGGCTCTATCAGACATTGCATGCGCTTGGGATCGCGTGCATGCGCAACAAAGATTGGCCGAATGCGATCACCCATTTTAGCCGCGCTCTGGAGCTAAACCCAACAGGCTTAGCGTGCGGCTTTAGTTTAGCCGAGGCTTGGATCTCGGCAGGATATTGTTGCGATCATCAATTATTGGATGACAAATATTTTCTGGACCAAATTACGATCGCGATAGAGTTCGGGCTTAAGGCCAGACAGGCGATGAACGCAGGACAGCTCGCTATCGCGGAACCAATATTAGAAGCCCTGATTGCGCTCGCACCTGGGGAGGTTTGGCCCTATTCAGCCTTGGCGTCTGTGCGCATGCTGCAAATGCAACCCGAGCTCGCAGAACCGTTACTCAGTGAAGCTGTGCGTTTACAACCGGGCGATACGACGCTCATTCATGATTATTCGGTCGCGTTAGCGCGTCTCTATCGCTACGCTGAGGCTGAAACATTGATGAGCCGGCTGATCGAACGCGGTGATCGTCAGAGTCTCACATTTTGCAATCGTGCCGTGCAACGCACGTCAATGGGTCTGATCGATTTGGCGCGTGACGATCTGCGCCGTGCGCGTGAGATTTTCGCCGCAGACAGGCCAGCCAACCCGTTAGATTTTGCGGCGTTCAACGATGATCAACAATCGAGCGATCACGATCTTGGAATATTGCGGACCGAAGCATCGTTATTGCCTTACATGGAACAAACATCGGCTGATGATTTGCGCCAGACGATGATTGCATTGGGTGATCGTTTGCCGCGCGATCATCGACGTCGCTACCCATCACCCGCGCAGCCTGAGCGCAAACTTCGTATCGGCTTGCTATCCAACACGCTGCGGCGGCATCCGGTCGGCTGGCTGACCCTGGCCGGTATCGAGCAGTTGGATCGGGATGAATTTGATGTCGTTTGTTTTGGGCGTTACGAACAGAGCGACGCCGTCGCACAACGTTATGCCGCTCGCGCCCTTGAATGGCACCCAATCGAGGGTATGAACGATGTTGACGCCGCTGATTTTGTGTCGCGTCAATTAATCGATATTTTGATCGATATGGGCGGCTATGGCGACGCGGGACGGGTCCAGGTTGCCGCATTCAAGCCCGCGCCGGTTCAGATGAAATGGGTTGGCATGCAATGCTCAACGACCGGCCTGCGCGAGATTGACTGGATGATCACTGACCGATGGGAGACGCCCGCAGGATTTGAACGGTTCTATTCTGAGCGCCTGCTCAGATTGCCAGACGGCTATGTGTGCTACACGCCGCCCGACTATGCGCCAATGCCCTCAATCTTGCCGGCTCTATCGGCCAAGCATGTGACATTTGGTTGCTTCAACAACGTAACAAAATTATCGGATAAGACGCTTTTGTTATGGAAGCGAATATTATCGCGCGTGCCTCATTCACGAATCGTGCTGCGTTGCCCGCAGTTTTCGCAAGATGCCATTGCCGATATCTTCATGCGCCGATGGGTTCGGCTGGGCTTGGATCCCGCGCGGTTGACAATCTTGGGTCGCACGGCCCATCCTGATTTCATCGCGGGCTATCGGGCGATTGATATTGCCTTGGACCCTGTGCCCTATTGCGGCGGGCTCACCACATGCGAGGCGCTTTACATGGGCGTTCCGGTGGTCACGCTGGCGGGCGAGTTTTTCGCCGCGCGACACTCCGTGAGCCATCTGTCGAATGTTGGTCTGCACGATTGGGTCACTGATTCTGCCGATGATTACGTGGAACGGGCCGTGACTGCGGCAACCAATATTGAGCAATTAGCCGCAATCCGGTCGGGTCTACGGTCTCAAATGCTGGCAAGCCCACTCTGTGACGCGCCGCGATTTGGTCGAAATCTCGGTGCTGGGTTACGTCAAGCATGGCGAGGCGCCTGCGCTGACCGAGATTCCGCAATCCTTAAAAATCCAAATCAGCATAATGCGGTGGCGGCGTGATGCCCGAAACGCGGTCCGCAAGCAAGGCGCGAAACGCGGGCCGTGATTTAATGCGCGCGTACCAATCCTTAGCAGCCGGGGCAATGCTCCAATCGACATCGCCAATGAAATCAAGTGACGAGAGGTGAGACGCCGCCGCAAAATCGGCCAACGATAAATGCGCGCCAGCGAGCCATTTTCGGGTTTCAGCAAGCCAGCCAACATAGGCTAGGTGCTCGCGTAGCGCAGCATATCCTTCACGTAAATTGGTGGCATTCGGCGCGCCGCGCCCAGAAGCAGGTTTCATAATTTTCTCGCCCAGCAAGTTCTTGGAAACCTCTTGGGCAAATCGTTCATCAAACCAGGCCGTAACGCTGCGAATCTCCACGCGCTCGGCAAAGGTGCGGCCAATCAAACCAATATCGGGATAGGCTTCATCCAGATATTCGCAAATAGCGCCCGAATGTGGAATCACGAGGCCGTTATCTTCAACCAACGTCGGAACGGTGCCCGCCGGATTAAGAGCGAGATATTCGGGACGGCGCTCCCAAGTCTTCTCGGCCCGCAGTTCGAACGGCAGGCGCTTCTCGGCCAAGACCAGCCTGACTTTTCGGGACGCAGGCGACAACGGGAGATGATACAGGATTCGCATTGTCGCTTTATGGCATTAGTCGCGCGAAGCGCAAATCATCGGCCCAACAAGGGAGCGCCGACGATATTCCACTTTACTTCAATTCGATATCGCGCATATGCTCCAGGACCTCACGATTCACATAGACGTGAGATAAGATATTGAGATCACGTCCGTCAACGTGGTGTAATTTGGTTGTGGGATAAGGTGGCCTTGGATCATTCTGCTGCGGTGGCGATCTGAGGTGGAAACATTTCCACGGTTGGCGCTGTAAGTTCTGCCATGG
>JAKBBY010000068.1 GCA_021808315.1 Pseudomonadota bacterium
CGGGGGGTCTGACCATTCAGGCGGGTGACGAACCAAACCCGTACGGTCCATCGATCTATCAGCCCGGCCCGCTCACCGTTCCTGATACGAGTGATGATACGCTAAAAATCTCGCCGCTGAAATCGCCGCCTCAGGCGGACGCCGCGGCGCTGTACCCGCTTTATCGTCGGCTCAACAAAGTGCTCAGACCGATCCGTGTTACGCCGGAGCATTACCAAACCAGATTGCAATCGAACCCGGAGGCGGGCGATGAGCCGATTTTTGATCGCGCCCGTAGCCATCAATGGCTCGCCCGGTTTGACGAATGATGGCAAACAAGGTGCCATTCCCGACTCGTCCGGACACAAAAAAACGCCGCTTGCGCGGCGTTTTCCAGTTTTTGCTCGCGTGCTTAGCGCACGGCAGACAAAATCAAGCGGCTTTCAGATTTTCCGCCGAGACTTTGCCTTGCTGGCCGCGCTGCGGTTCATACGCAATCCGCTGGCCTTCGTTCAGTCGGCCCAGCCCGGCGCGTTCAACCGCCGAGATATGCACGAAAACGTCTTTCGAGCCATCATCCGGCTGGATGAAGCCGTAGCCTTTGGTTGCATTGAACCATTTCACAACACCGGTCGCCATTTCGTCACTCTCCATCAAACACGGCAACCCGCACGATGCGGGCCAAGGAACTCTTCAACTGAGGAAGTGTCGAAACGCGAGAACGCGAAAAAGCACAAGCAACCACAACAGAAAAGCGCCGCAAATGAGTCTTTAGCCGTTTTCTGCGGCCTTGGCTAGATCAACCGGCCAAGGTTCGAAATAAATAGCGCATACCGGCCCATTGCTGCGCCAGATAGCCACCGCTGGCCATGGCTTCCGGGGCGCTGGCATCGCCGGTTGGCGCGAACCCGTCAGAAAAATCGGCGGTGCAGAACAGCATGTCCCAGACCGGAAACACTGCACCGTAATTGACAGAGCGCAGCCCCGCCGCGCCGATCGCGTGGTGGGCGCGGTGGAATCGGGGCGAGACCAGCAGGCGCTCGCCGAGCCGGCCAAAATGCAGGCGGATATTGGCGTGGCTGAAGCTCTCCACCAATCTGAGGGCCAGGAGCAAAATTGGGAATTGCAGCGGCGGGATGCCGATCAGCAGGCCAATCAGCATGAACCAGGTGAAGGAGATGATTTCATCGAGAATATGGTTTCGATCATCGGACCAAACGGTCATTTGGCGCTGGGCGTGATGCACGGCGTGCAGGGCGTACCACAGGCTGAAGCGGTGCGAGAGGCGATGGCGCCAGTAATCGGCAAAGTCCAAAATCAGCGCATAGGCGAAAAAAGTCAGCACCGGATGGCCGAATAAAGGCGGGATCATGGTCTCCAGCATCGGCGGAATATAGCCGTGATCGACCAGAACGCCGTTGAGCCAAGTCTGCGCGGCATAGAACAGCACGAAGGTGGCAATGGGCAAAATCCCGATCCGCGCGAGGGCGGTGTAGACGATATCGGTCCAAACCAGCCGTGGATTACCGCCGCGCTCGATGGGCCAAAGCCGTTCCAGCGGCATGCAGATACCAAAGGCGAGCAGCATTTGCGCTAGGCCATACAGCGCCACCAGCACCCAGCCGAATGAGAGAAACTCCCAGCGCATCAGCCCCAACCGGTATAAAGCGGGCAGCACCGCGACCTGCTCGATCCAGCCCGCCAGATCGTTGAAGGGATGCGCGGGCAGCATCAGGCAAGCGTCATCGCGGCGAGAGCGGGCTGGTCGGTCAACAAGGTTGAGAGAAAAATGCCGTGCGGTGAGCGACCGACGGCGATGCGCTCAATATGGCCGCTCACCGGATCATAGACCGCGACATGGGCGGCGAAGCGCAGCGCAATCCATAATTTGCCGTCCGGCGCGAAACATAAATCATCGGGCCCGCCCGGCATTTTGATATGGTTCACCACGGTGAGATGATCTGCGTCGATCACCGAGAGCGAGCCTGCGACGCGGTTGGTCACGTAGATATGCTGGCGATCCGGGGTGAGAAATAAATTATGCGCCCCCCGGTCGGTCACGATGCGCTTGGTGACATGGCCAGTCGCGGGATCGACCACCGCGACGTGATTGCTGCCCATGATCGCGACCAGCACCTTGCCGCGATGCCACATCACGCCCGCCGGGGTTTTACCGACCGGCATCACCCACCGCTCGGTCATCCGGGTGAGATCGAACGAGGCGAGGGCGTTTGAGCCTTGCAGCGAATTAAAAACGATTTTGCTATCGGGCGTGTAGCTGAGATGGCTCGGCATCGAGCCGGGTTTGAAGCGCTTGATCAGGCTGAAATCGGCAGCCCGATAGACATCGACATGGTTCAACCGCAGCGCGTTGACCACCAAAAACTGGCCATCCGGGCTAAACCAGAGTTGGTACGGATCGGCGAACCGCCGATGCCCGAGGGCGGCGCCAGTGGCCGGGTCGAAAAAAAACAAGGCATTGCCCGAGGCGTCCGCCACCACCAGCCGCCGATGGTCCGGCGTCAACGCCCAATGGCTGGGCTCGCGATAGGTCGGCGCGCGGCGCAATACTTGTTGGGTGGTCATGTCGATGATCGCGATATTCGCGGCACCGGAATTCATCACGATGGCAATTGGTGGCGCGGCGATTGGGGGCGCGGCGATCGGTGCGCGAGGCGACGTGGGTGGCGCGGCCAAAGCCAAGGGCACTGGCGCCAAACCGGCGCATGGTGCGGCTAAAACCGATCCGGCCAACAGGACGCGACGCGACAGGAGCAAGCTCATGAACCCTCGATATTGCGGTCAGGAAACGCTTTCGTCAGCAAACACCAACACCGCCCGTGCCCAGGTGAAGAACGCCAGACTAGTCGTTGCGATCAAAGTATTATCGGTCACAGATTGCACCGCGAAGGCGAAAAAAACAAGCCGGATCACAATCCGTTGATCGCGCGGCAGCTTTGCACTGCCGCGCCAAACCCACAGCACCAACAAGGTGACCAGCAATGTCGCACCGATCAAGCCGCCTTCGGTGGGAATTCTTAAATATTCGCAATGCGCGGCGTTGGTGCCGAGCAATTCGCCGAGGGCAGAGTGCAAATTCACCACCACCTTGCCCGCGCCGACCCCCCAGCCCAGCCAGGGCGAGGCGGCGATGGCGCGTTCGAACGCCGGCCAGATCAGCGTGCGATTGGACAAATCGCCCGCTTCGCCGAGCCGCCATAAATCGATCACCCGGATAAATCGGAGATCGGGCAGGGCCAGCGCCATCAAGCCAGCCGCGCCCACAAGCAGGCTCAGCAGCACCAAGCGCCGATGCAGGCTCAATTGGGCGGACGGCACGGCGATCAGCGTGGCGATCAGCACGAACGCGGCGAGGCCGAGCGGTGCGCGCGCTCCGGTGGCGACCAGGATCATCAAATCAATGCCGATCCAGCCGAGCAGCCACATATTTTGGCGGCGCAAATAAGCGAGCACGCCGGCATAGACCCCGATCATCGCGAACCCGCCCAGAAACGCGGGCGAACTTGCCGCCGCCAGTCGCAGCGCGCCTTGTTGAAACCCGACCATAGCGCGCAGGCCAAGCCCATCAAGCACCGCGCCGAACAGCACGGTCAGGGCTGGCCCCACGATGGTCACGCCGATGATTACCCGGCGCATGGGGGCGGATAATTTGATAAATCCGGCGCTAAACGGGGCTGCCGAGCCGATCAGCGAGCGCAGCGAGCCGAGCAGCGACAGCCCCGGCCATAAACCATGCACCACGCCGCCCACGAACATGGCACCGAAGGCAAAGCCGGGATTAAACCGGTCAAACCGCGCCCCCTCGCGCCACGCGGCCAGCGCCATCACGATCAGCCCGGCGGCTTTGAGCACCGCGATGATCAGCTCGTGATGGCCAATCAGGTCAGACAGCCACATTTCCGGGCTGCTTTGCACCGCGATCAACCACGTCCCTATCGCCCAAACCGGCTTGGCATAGGCGATGACGATGAGCACCACGAAACCCAAGAGCAATTCAGCTTGTGCGATCTGATCTGGCAGCATCAGGGCAACGAGGCCCAAGGCTGCGCCGAGCAGGATCAGCGCGATCCAGACCGGATCACGCCGACGGCTCATACCCGATCCATCTCATACGCGCCCCACCCGTAACCCAACCCGTCATGCGCAGGTCGCGGTCAGGCAATAATGTTCATCGGGCGCGGCCTGCATCGTCCCTGGCCTGAAGCCGGTTTGGTCGAGCAGCGCCAGCACGCGCGCTGGTGCCATGCGTTGCGGCATTTTGGCGCCGAGCAAGCCGGGTCCCGTTGGATCATACTCGGCGATGAACAAGCGGCTTGGTGCGGGCATGACCCGCCGGATCGCCGTCAGCATCATCGCGGGATCATCGGCGTGATGCAGCGTGTCGGTCAGCATCACCCGGTCCGGCGCGCGCGCTAATTGATCGAGCGCGGCTGCTGGGTAGGGCAAGCCCAGCACCGGCAGCCCTGCCTGTTTTGCCGCGGCCAGCAGATGGGTGCGGCTTTGGTCATCCGGCTCCAACGCAAAAACCAACCCGTCCGGGCCAATCATTGTCGCATAATGCAAGGTCAGAGCACCGATCCCCGCGCCGATATCAAGCACCACCATGCCAGGGCCGATCCCGGCCTGCGCGGCCCAAATCGGCGCCAAAGGGCGCTTCTGCCCTTGGCGGGTGATGAGCCGGGCTAATCGTGCGGTATCGCTGTGAATTGCATCATCCATCGACACTGTTTATCGCTCAGACGTGAAACTTCATAGGTTGTTGATCGGATGATCCTGCATGCGACCGACCATGGCACCGGCGCGCCGATTTTGCTCCTCCATGGGCTGTATGGGGCGGCGCAAAATCTCGGCATGATCGCCCGCGCTTTGCCCGATTATCGGGTGATCGCGCTTGATGCGCGCAATCATGGTGCCAGCGCGCATGCGCCGGATATGGGTTATGACACGCTGGCCCGCGATGTTATTGAAACCATGGATGCGCTCAATGTCGGCACGGCGGCTTTGATTGGGCATTCGATGGGGGGTAAAACCGCGATGATGGTGTCGCTCCTGGCGCCGATGCGGGTGCGCGCCCTTGCGGTGCTCGATATTGCGCCCGTCATTTATGATCATGCTGAAACCCGCGCTGAGCTGATCGATGCGATGGCCGCCCTCACGCTCGCCCCCGGCCTGACCCGCCAGCAAGCCGACGCCGATTTGGCTGGCGCGATCCCGGATGCGGCACTGCGACGCTTTTTGCTCAATAATTTGCGTATCAGCCACGCGGACATACCGAGCTGGCGGCTTGATCTCGCGGCGATCCGCGCCGCTTTGCCAGCACTCACCGGCTGGGTCGATCCTGAGCCGCTGGTGCCCTATGCGGGGCCGAGTTTGGTTTTGCGCGGGGCCAATTCCGCCTATGTGCCGCTCGGCGTGCCCCCCGATGCGATGCTTGAGGCGACGCCCGATGCAATGGCGGCGATCCATGCGCGGTTTCCCGGCGCGGCGATCGAGACCATCGCGCAGGCGGGCCATTGGCTGCATGCCGAGCAACCGGGTGCGGTTAATCAAGCCCTGCGCCGGTTTCTGGCCAGCGCCGCATACCCTCCGACGCCGCATACCCTTGTGCCCAACCCTCGGCGCGATTAAATCCCTGCCCATGAGTAACGATCCTGATACCACCGAAAATATGGCACCCGACGCCGCACAGGCCGATCACGCGGCCGCGCCGGGCGAGCAGCTTAGCCCCGAGGCCGAGCGCGATGCGATGCGCGATAAATGGCTGCGCGCCGAGGCCGATATGGCCAATCTGCGCGCCCGCACCCGCCGCGAGGTGGATGATGCGCGGCAATATGCGGTGCAGCGCTTTGCCACCGACATTGTCGAATCCGCTGAAAATCTGCGCCGGGGCTTGGATTCGCTGCCCGCACCGCAGCCGGATGAGCCGACCATCATCACCAAAATGCGCGATGGTTTCGCGGGCGTCGAACGCAGCCTAATTGCAACGCTGGAGCGGCATGGCGTCACCGCGCAAGACCCGGTTGGCGCGTTGTTCGATCCGAATTTGCATCAAGCGATGGGCGAGCAGGACCAAGCCGGCACGCCGCCGGGCACGATTCTGCAAGCCTGGAGTCGCACCTGGCTGCTGAATGGCCGCTTGCTCAAACCCGCCATGGTGGTGGTCGCGCGGCAACCGGCGGTGCCGGCCCATGGCAGTGAAGCCGCGGCCAGCTCGGGTTGATCGCGTCCAAATAATTTCCCGCGCCGGGCTCCCGGCACCTTGTCGGACACGTCAAGTGTCAATACATCTAGGCCATTCAACAAGGGACGATCCTGATGCTTCGGGTCAGAACCGTCCGCTGCAAGGAGAGTAAACATGAGTAAGGTCATCGGTATCGACCTCGGCACCACCAATTCCTGCGTCGCGATCATGGAGGGCAAGGATGTCCGCGTGATCGAAAATAGCGAGGGCGCACGCACCACCCCGTCAATGGTCGCGTTTTCCGACAGTAATGAACGCTTGGTTGGCCAGTCCGCCAAACGCCAAGCGGTCACCAACCCGACCAACACGCTCTATGCGGTCAAGCGCCTGATCGGGCGGCGGTTTGAAGACCCGACTGTGGAGAAGGATAAAGGCCTGGTCCCGTACGGTATCGTCCGTGGGGATAATGGCGATGCCTGGGTTGAGGCGCGCGGGCAGCGTTACGCGCCGAGCCAGATCAGCTCGTATATTCTGACCAAAATGAAGGAAACTGCTGAAGCCTATCTCGGCGAGACCGTCACCCAGGCGGTGATCACGGTTCCGGCCTATTTCAATGACGCGCAACGTCAGGCGACCAAGGATGCCGGCAAGATCGCTGGGCTTGAGGTGCTGCGCATCATCAACGAGCCGACGGCGGCAGCGCTCGCTTACGGCATGGATAAAAAACACACCGGCACCATCGCGGTGTATGATCTCGGCGGCGGCACCTTCGATATTTCGGTGCTTGAGTTGGGTGATGGCGTGTTCGAAGTGAAATCCACCAACGGTGATACGTTCCTGGGTGGTGAAGATTTCGACCAGCGGGTGATCGATTATTTGGCGGACGAATTCAAGCGCGAGCAAGGTATTGATCTGCGCAAGGATAAATTGGCCCTGCAGCGGCTGAAGGAAGCGGCGGAAAAGGCCAAAATCGAGCTGTCCTCGTCCAAGGAAACCGAGATCAATCTGCCCTTCATCACCGCCGATGCCTCTGGGCCGAAGCATATGGTGATGAAGCTCACCCGGGCGAAGCTGGAATCGCTGGTCGATGATTTGATCGAGCGGACATTGGGGCCGTGCCGGGCCGCGTTGAAGGATGCGGGCGTTACGGCGGGTGAGATTAGCGAAGTCATCCTGGTCGGCGGCATGACCCGCATGCCCAAGGTGATCGAGGCGGTGAAGCAGTTTTTTGGTCGCGAACCCGCGCGCAACGTCAACCCGGACGAAGTGGTCGCCATTGGCGCCGCGATCCAAGGCGGCGTGCTTAAGGGCGATGTGAAGGATGTGCTGCTGCTCGATGTCACGCCGCTCTCGCTCGGCATTGAAACATTGGGCGGTGTGTTCACCCGGTTGATCGACCGCAACACCACCATCCCGACCAAAAAGAGCCAGACCTTCTCGACGGCGGATGACAATCAGACGGCGGTGACCATCAAAGTGTTCCAGGGCGAGCGCGAGATGGCGGCGGATAATAAGCTGCTCGGTCAGTTTGATCTGATGGGCTTGCCGGCGGCGCCGCGCGGCGTGCCGCAAATCGAAGTGACGTTTGATATTGATGCCAACGGCATCGTTTCGGTGTCGGCCAAAGATAAGGCAACCGGCAAGGAGCAGCAGATCCGCATCCAAGCCTCCGGTGGCTTGTCAGACGCCGATATCGAACGGATGGTCAAGGACGCTGAGGCGAATGCGGCGAACGACAAGGCCAAGCGCGAGCTGGTCGATGCGCGCAACCAAGCCGATGGCCTGATCCATCAGACCGAAAAGACGCTGAAGGATGCGGGCGATGGCGTGAGCGCGCAGGATCGCGGTGAAGCCGAAGCCGCGATCAATGCCGCCCGTTCCGCGATCGAGGCGAATGAGCTGGAGGCGATTAAGTCGGCCACGGATCGCCTCACCCAAGTCGCGATGCGGATTGGTGAAGCGATGTATAAGGCGCAGGCTGAGGCGGGTGCCGCTGCCCCCGGCGAGGCGGGCCCGAATGGTGAAAAGATCGTCGATGCCGATTTTGAAGATGTTGACGACCACACCAAGAAATCAGCTTGATCGCTGATTTCACGGCACTGCACCGACAAACCCCCCGGATCAGCGATGGTCCGGGGATTTTCTCTATTTCCGTGACCCAGGACTGAGCCGCGCCATGGCGAAACGTGATTATTACGAAGTGCTCGGCGTATCGCGCACCGCTTCCGCCGATGAGCTGAAAAAAGCCTATCGCAAATTAGCGATGCAATTTCACCCCGACCGTAACGCCGGTGATAAAACCGCCGAACATAATTTCAAGGAAGTCAATGAAGCCTATGACGTCCTGAAGGATGATCAGAAGCGCGGCGCCTATGATCGGTTCGGCCATGCGGCGTTTGAAGGCGGTGGCGGGCCGGGCGCTGGCGGCGGTTTTGGCGGATTTGGCTTCGAAGGCGGCATTGGCGATATTTTCGAACAGATGTTCGGCGAGGCCATGGGCGGCGGTAATCGCCGGGGTGGTGGGCGGGCCCAACGTACCGGCAATGATATTCGCGCCGGCGTGGAAATTGAGCTGACCCACGCCTTCACCGGCACCAAGGCCGACGTGCGGGTGCCGACCCGGATGAATTGCGATGCCTGTAATGGAACCGGCTCGGCGGATAAGCAAACCAGCGCCGATAGCTGCCCGAGTTGTAATGGCTCCGGGCGCGTGCGCGCCCAGCAGGGTTTTTTCATGGTGGAGCGAACTTGCCCCACCTGCGGCGGCTCTGGCCGGGCGCTGCGCAACCCTTGCCGCGTGTGCGGCGGGGCGGGGACGGTGCCGCGCGAGCGCACGATTTCGGTCAATATTCCGCCCGGCGTTGAGGATGGCACGCGGATCCGCCTGTCCGGCGAGGGCGAGGCGGGCGGGCGCGGCGCGCCGCCGGGTGATTTATATGTGCATGTGGCGATCCGCCCGCACCCGATTTTCCAGCGCGATGGCAGTAATATTTTTTGCCGCGTGCCGCTGCGCATGAGTCAGGCGGCGCTGGGGGCGGAGATCGAGGTTCCGGCCATCGATGGTACCCGCGCACGGGTGAAAATTCCACCCGGCACGCAGACCGGCGATCAATTCAGGCTGCGCAACAAAGGGTTCTCGGTGCTGCGCAGCACCAGCCGTGGCGATATGTATATTCAGGTCGCGGTGGAAACCCCGCAAAACCTCACCCGGCGCCAGCGCGAATTGCTTGAGGAGTTTGACCGCGAAGCCGCAAGCAATGCGGCGGGCAGCCCGGAAAATGAAGGGTTTTTCTCCAAGGTTCGCGAGTTTTTCGAGGGTTTTTAGTCTTTGGTGGCGTTTTGTGTGTCGCCAAGGCGGGCGCTGGCATGGTTGCGGCAATGACGGTATAATGCGGAAAATCTGACGGTCGGATATGTCTGATCGAGCAAAATTTCTCTGACGGAGCAAAACATGTCGTTGCGCAAATCGCCTTGGCTGCAGTCTCTTTCCGCATTTGCGTTGCTCGGCGCGCTCGCGGGCTGCGCGGTGCCGCCGCCAATGGGGCCGACTGTTGTTGCGATGCCCGCGCCCGGCCAGCCTTTCAGCAGTTTCCAGCATAATGATCAGGCGTGCCGCTATTACGCGCAGCAACAAGTCGCTGGGCAAGGGCAGGGGGCGACGCAGGCTGCTAATAATAGTGCGGCTGGCGGGGCGTTGCTGGGTGCGGCGGTTGGTGCGTTGATCGGCGCGGCGGGCGGGAATGCCGGCGCGGGTGCGGCGATTGGCGGTGGCTCTGGATTGCTGCTCGGTGCGGCGAATGGCGGTGCGGTCGCGCAGAACGCCGCGAGCAATATCCAAGCGCAATACAACATCGCCTATAGCCAATGCATGGTTGGCAATGGCGAGCAAATGGCAGCACCACCGCCATCCTATAATTCCTATACCTACCCGTCGCCCGCTTATCCGCCGCCGGGTTATTGATCTAACGGAACCGCCTTGCGCGCGATCAGGCATAACGGGCCGATCCCGCGAGCGATTCTAAGCCTCGGCGCGGCGGATGTAACGCTCGGCATTCGCCGCCCGCGCCCAAAGCCGGGGCTGATCCCGCTGCCCGTTTCGATTGTCCTGCACGCGCTGATCCTCGCTGTGCTGCTCTTCGCGGCGCATCGTGTGCTTAAGCCGCCGCCTGCCCAACCGGCCATCGCCGTCGTGTTTGAGGGCACCGGCCTGACCAAATCCGCGACCAAGACCCGAGCGCCGAAATCCTCCCGTGAAGGTCCACCGCAACACGCCCTCAATACCGCACCGCCCGCAGCACTGCCGCGCGGGGGCGCGGCATCGCCCAAAGAGCCGCATGTCAGCCTCAACCCGCCCAAGCCCGCGCCCAATGTTCCACCCGCGCTCGATCATTTGCCAACGCCGATACCCCGCGTCGCGCCGCCGCACCCAACGCATCGGACCACCTTGCGCCATGCGGCGCCCCCGTATCGGATCATGCCGGGCATGTCGTTCGGCCATCGTGAAGCGGCGCCATCGCCTTTCCACCGGATGCCGGGTCATTTGGCGCTGCAATTATCGCAATCCTATTTGGATCATCAATCGCCTGCGATCACCTTCAAAGGCAAGGCGGGGCCGGATTGGGAGAGTGCGTTCAATAAATGGGTCAACGCGCATAAATATTATCCGCAAGCGGCGGCTGATAATCAGGAGCAAGGAAAAGTCACCATCGCGATGACAATCATGCCGGATGGCAGCGTGCGCAATTTGCGCTTGCTTCGCAGTTCAGGCGCGCCGCTGCTTGATATGGCTTGGCTCGGCCTGTTTCAGGGCGGGGTTCATGTTCCGCCATTTCCGCCGGGTAGCCCCGCGAAGCAGGAACAGGTGATCGCAACCATGCATTTCAAATTGATTTATTAAGCCCGATCCCGAAATTACGCAGACTGACGGCGGCTCAACACGGTGCGTGCCGCGACATTGATCGCCAGAACCACGAGCATCACGAGCAAGGCGGCGGCGAACGCAACGGCGTGGGCTTTGCTGTTCGGCTCATTGATGTAGGTCCAGATGACATAGGTCAAATACCCAATCGAGCCGTGGATCAGATGAAAATTCCAGCCCAGGGTTGACCAACCGGCTGTGTAGATCAGCGGTGCTGTTTCGCCGACCGAAATCGCCAAGGCGAGCAAAATCGAGGTGATCACCCCCGGCAGCCCTGCCGCCAAAACCACGCGAAACGCCACGGTGCGGTCCTGCGCGCCCAGCGCATAGGCCGCTTCGCGCATCGAAGTCGGCACCCGGCGGAGCGATAATTCGGTAATCCGGGTCAGATAGGGGATAACCATGATCGCGAGCGTCAAGGCGCCGGCGAGCACTGAAAATCCCCAGCCCAGCCCAACGACCATGGTAATATAAGAAAAATACCCGAGCACGATCGAGGGGGTGCCGGTCAGCGTATCGGCCAAGAAACGAATGACCGCCCCCAATTTATTCTGCCCATACTCGGAGAGATACATCCCCGCCCCCACGCCAATCGGCACCGCAAAAATCAACGATCCGAGCGAGAGCACGAGCGTGCCCACCACCGCGTTGAGCAGCCCGCCATGAATGGCGTTGGTGGTGAATAATTTAATCGAAAAGGCGGAAGCGCCCTTGATGATCACCACCGCCAGCAGATCCACCAGCGGCACTGCGATCAGCAAAAACGCCAAACCGCAAATGCCCCAGCCGACGAGATTATAAATATGGCGCCGTGTCTCCATCGGCGAGCGCTTGGCATGCGCGGATCCGACACTAGCCGACATGGCGCGACCCCCGCACCAGCAACCGTGCCGCCGCATTGACGGCAACGGTAATGACGAACAGCACCAGCGCGATTTCCGCGAGCGATTTGACCGCCATATCCGTCGGGTCCTGCAAGGCGCTGTCGAGCTGCGACAAAATAAACGAGGCCATGGTGCTAATCGGGGTAAAAATCGTATCGGGCAGGTAATTCAACCCGCCGCCGGAAACCATCAGCACCGCCATCGTCTCGCCCAGAGCGCGGCCCAGCGCGAGCACGATGCCGCCAATCAGCGTCACCCGCGCGGTGGGCAACATGGTCTTGGTGACCACTTCGAAATGCGT
>JAKBBY010000069.1 GCA_021808315.1 Pseudomonadota bacterium
ATCATAATAGCCGCTGCACATGAACAGAAAATTGCAGCTAAACACGGCCACATCGCGCGCTGGCCCCACCTCCGCCTCTACAATCCACAGCGCCTCGCTCGATGACCAGCGCGCCCGCTTCACCGCATGATGAAACCGAATATGCTGATCCACGCCATATTCACGCGCAGTCTCACGCACATAATTCAAAATCGCAGGACCATCCGCAATCGCTTTTGCCTGCGTCCACGGGCGGAACGAATATCCCAGCGTATACATATCGGAGTCAGATCGAATTCCAGGATAGCGAAATAAATCCCACGTCCCGCCAATCGCATCGCGCGCCTCTAACACCGCATAGCTCTTGTTCGGGCAATGCATCTGCAAATGGCAACCCGCCCCGATACCCGAAAGCCCGGCCCCCACAATCAACACATCAACATGCTGCGCGTCCATCAGCCGGTGCTCCTTCATCGCCAAAAATCACTTGACGTTTAGGTAAACACCCCAACCAAAAATGTAAACCGATTTTTGCCCGACGGCCTGCGCCCCGCCGATCAACCGGGTGGGAGCTCTTCGCTCGCCCACTCAATCGCCCGATAATCAAACCCCGGCGGCAATCCCGGCTTGACCACTTCAAAATAAGGCGACACGTCAAAATCGCGGGGAACAAAAAAACTATAATGCCGCGCTTGCAAAATCTCGCGCACGCAAGCCGGGCAATCCGGCGCATCCGCCGAAAATTCGCGCACCAGCGGCAAAATCGGATAGCCCGCCGCATGAAAAGCCTGCGCCACCAAGCTTGAACAAATCGCCCGCGTCGGATCGCCGCTGCCCAAGGTGAGCAAGCGGCGCCGCCACCGTCGCGGCACCGGCGGCGTCGGCAATAAATACCGGGCCAGATCCGCCACATTGCGCAAATCATAACGATCGCCGATGCGCGCCCGCGCAAATCCAATCACCGCCGCGCAATCCGCTTCCGTCAGCCCAATCGGCCGGCAAATTCGCACATGCAGCTCGGCAAATTCGCTCAAGCCCACACAGCGCACCCCATCGCTGATATCCGCCTCGATAAAGCAAGGCTCGGCCACGCCCCCGGTCCGCAACGGCGCCAGCCCGACATAAAGAGCCGCATGCGACCATGTCGATTGGGTCAAATATTTGATCGCGGTGCTAATCCGGCTATTGCCCTCCACCAACACCACATCGCCCGGCAGCAGCACCGACGCTAACCGATGCGGCTTGGCCGCCGGCGCGGTCCCATGGACATGCACCGGCTTTGATAAAAACCGAGCCAGCTTTTCGCCAAATCTTTGTCCCAGATTTTTTCCCATATAGTCTTATAGCATGGTGCAACAGGGCCGCACCAATGCCAATCATGCATGGTTTTGATAAAACAACTTTATCCCAGCCTCACCCCGGCTCGAACGAAACATCCCGCTGGCGGCGCATCAAATGCTCGCCCGCATCCACATAAAACACCGTGCCCGTGACCGATCCGGTCTCCACGATAAATCGCACCGTCGCCGCAATATCCTCAGGCGTCGAGCCGCGCCGCAGCGGCGTCGCGGCCTGGCCACGGGCGAAATTCTCTGCCGATTGCCGCTCACCAATCAAGGTCAAGCCCGGCGCCACCCCGCACACCCGCACCATCGGCGCGAACGCCATCGCGAGCATTTCCGTCGCCGCCGCCAGGGCCGCTTTCGACAGCGTATAGGCGAAAAAATCCGGGTTCAAATTCGACAGTTTTTGATCCAGAATATTCACAATGACCCCGTGCCGCCCCGCGCAGGACGCGGCAAAATCCCGTGCGAGCAGCACCGGCGCCACCAAATTCGGCGCCATATGCGCCGCAATCGCGGCTGCGGTGATGGTGCTGGGCTGATCAAACTCAAAGCGCGAGGCGTTATTCACCAACACCTCCAGCGGTCCGGCGAGCGCCTCCGCCCGCGCAATCAACCCCGCCACCGCCGTCGGATCACTCAAATCCGCCTCCAGCACAAAAGCGCGCCCGCCCGCCTGCACGAGCTCGGCGCGCAACGCCTCAGCCGCCAGCGCCGATCCCCGATAATGGATCACCACCGCCCGGCCACTGGCCGCCAGCCCGCGCACAATCGCCGCCCCCAGCCGCTTCGCACCGCCCGTCACCAAGGCCGCCATCAGCGTTGATCGCCCGTCGCACCGCTTTGGTCCGCCTCAAGCTGAAACCCAATCAACGCCTCTTGCTGCGCCGAAACCGGCGCATTCGGCATCTCAATCTTGATCGGCTTGGTGGTCGCCACCGCCTCCGACGCGCCATTTTTGAAATCAAACGTAATCGGGTCGAGCTGCTTGCCGATAATCTGATCGCCCTGGGTCAACGCAATGAAATAGGGCAGGGTGATCTGATCGCCGATCAAAGCCGGTCCCCGGGTCGCCGCAAAGCCGATCCGAAATGTCGTCAGCACCTCGTCCTTGCCGTGCGTTGCGCAGGTCCCGGCAACCCCGGTGATCCGTGCTGAAATTTCGCGCGCCCCAACGCTCGCTTGGTTGCCCCGCGCTTTGACCATCTGATTAGCCTGCGTCAGCACCGACACGGTCGGGCAAAACAAGGCAACCTTGTCCGATGACCCCGAACACGCCGCCAACAGCAAAGGCACCGCCAACACCGCAACCCGCTTCAATCCACTCACCGCACTCTCCATTTTTACGCTCTCCCTCTCTTGCCATCATTTCGCTGATCGGTCATCTCCGCCGCTAATGGCAGTCTATACCGAAGTGACCGATGGCATGCTCAACGCCTTTCTGGCCCAGTATGATCTGGGTGACGCCGTCGCGTTTCGCGGCATCGCCGAGGGCGTTGAAAACAGCAATTACGCCCTGCGCACCACCCAGGGCGATTTCATCCTGACCCTCTATGAAAAACGGGTCGATCCCGCGGATCTGCCCTGGTTCCTCGGCCTGCTCGAACATCTCGCCCAGCACGGCCTGCCCTGCGCGCTGCCGGTGCGTGCGCGCAACGGGGCCAATCTCAACCGCCTCGCCGGCAAAGCCGCCGCCATCACCACCTTCCTTCCCGGCGTCTGGCCGCGTGACCCTACCATCGCCCATTGCGCCGAACTCGGCGGCGCCCTCGCCCAACTCCACCAAGCCGGCGCCGATTATCGCACCGAACGCCCCAACGCGCTCGGCCCCGCCGCTTGGCCACCGCTCTGGGCGCAATGCCGCGCGCATGCCGACGCGGTCGAGCCGGGCTTGCAAGCCACGCTCGATCGCGCCGTCGCCCGCATCGTCCCCGCCTGGCCCGCCACCTTGCCGCGCGGCCAAATCCATGCCGATTTGTTCCCCGACAATGTGTTTTTCCTCGATGGTAAAATCTCCGGCCTGATCGATTTTTATTTCGCCGCCACCGATTTTTTCGCGCTGGACATCGCCATCTGCCTGAACGCTTGGTGCTTCGAGCCTGATTTTAGCTTCAACCGCGCCAAATCCGCAGCCCTGCTGCGCGGCTACCAAGCCATCCGCCCCCTCACCAACGCCGAACAAGCCGCGCTGCCATTGCTCTGCCAGGGAGCCGCTTTGCGCTTTCTGCTCACCCGCCTCTATGATTGGCAGAACACCCCGGCGGGGGCTTTGGTCACCAAAAAAGACCCACGCGATTATCTGCGCCGCCTGACCCGCTTCCAACAGATGCACGATGGCGCCGATTATGGCCTCTGAGCCGGAGACTCAGACCACCCTGGTCGAAATCTGGACCGATGGCGGCTGCAAACCCAATCCCGGCCCCGGCGGCTGGGCGGCGATTCTCTGCACCGGCCCGCATATCCGCGAACTCTCTGGTGCCGAACCCGTCACCACCAATAATCGCATGGAACTCACCGCCGCCGCCGCCGCCCTCGAAGCGCTCAAACGCCCCTGCCGGGTCACGTTGCACACCGATAGCGAATATCTGCGCCTCGGCATCACCCGCTGGCGCGACGGCTGGGTCCGGCGCAACTGGCGCAATGCCAAAGGCGATCCGGTTGCCAATTACGATCTCTGGCAACGCATCCTCGTCGCCGCCAAACCCCATCAGATCGAATGGCTCTGGGTGCGGGGCCATACCGGCAACCCGATGAATGAGCGCGCCGATCAACTCGCCACCGCCGCCCGCGACGCACTCGGCTAGAGCAAAATCCGATCCGATAGAATCGGTTGATTGGATAAAATTTCGGGCCAAAACAATGAGTGAGAACATTGTCGGTGCGCCGATGCGAACGAAAAATGCTCAAGGCCAATCAGCCTCGCACCGCTTGGCGCATCGGCGTCACCGGATACGCAAGCGACGCCGCCAACTGCACGGTCACCGCTTGCCCCTCGGTGAGTTCAACCGGCACCAGCGCAGCCCCATCGGTCCAGCGCCCATCGGCCTCATGGCCGTGCCACCCCTCCACCAAAGCCGGATCATCAAGCGCAATCGCCCGCCCATCCGCGCGCAGCAGCGAAGCCACCTTCACCCCCAAGCGCCGCAAATCCCGCGGATCAGGCGTCAGATGCCCCGGCACCGCGACGCGCGAGCGAATGATCGCGGCCCCATCCTCCCGCCGCTCAACCACCAAGGCCGGATCATCGCTGGTCTCAATGCCAGCCCGTGCGAGCAGCCGCGCACGCACCGCCTCCACCACCGGCCCCGCCTCGGCAAACGGCGCGCAGCCACGCTGCTCGCGCGTGGTCTGGGCAAAATTCGGATAGAGCGTCAGCGGCTCGGCACTATTGGTGAACACCCCGCGATTGCCGGTGTCTAAATATGACTCCGCCAGCGCCCCCTCAGCGGACAGCACCGCATGAAACGGCAATTCCACATGATAATAATTCACCCCATGGCGCTTGATTTGCCGAATGCTCTGCCCGTTCACCAAAATCTTCGCCGGGATCAAATGCTCATCCAACAACAGCGCATGATCGGGCGACAGCACCAAATCACGATGCGGTACCCCATCGCTCAGCGCCCCCGCCGCGATCAAAATCGGCCACACTGTTTCAGGGCGCGGATGGCGCGTGCAATCAACCCGCCGCGCCCCAATCCAAATCACCGGCACCGCCCGGCGATCGGGCAACAGCACCCGATCATTGACCCGCAGAAATTCAACCTTGATTTCACCCCGCGCGGTCAAAATCCGCGTGCCCGAGGCAAAGCACGGATTGCCATTGATAAAGCCCTGCTCGTGCAGCGGCGCGGTCGGGCTTGGCCCGGTTTGCTCAAACGCAAAGGCACCGCCGCCGCCCAGAAGCGCGGTCACCGCAAAACGTGCGCTGAAATTCTCGCCTGCCATCATCAAAGTCCTGAATGAGGCGCAAACCTATGTCGATTGCCCCGCCAATTCAAGCCAGATCGTCACACCCGATCATCACGCGACCAAAGGGGCGCGCAGCGCCGCCGCCCGCGCCCAAGCCTCCGCCGCATCCTCGTCAAATAACTCAGTCAAACGCTTCATCATCGTGCCGCCCAATTCCTCGGCATCCACAATCGTCACCGCCCGCCGATAATAGCGCGTCACATCATGGCCAATGCCAATCGCGGTCAGCTCCACCAAATTGCGCGCCTCAATCTCGCGGATCACATCGCGCAAATGCCGCTCCAAATAATTCCCCTGATTGACCGATAAGGTGCTGTCATCCACCGGCGCGCCATCGGAAATCACCATCAAAATCCGCCGATGCTCCGGGCGCGCAAGCAACCGCCGATACGCCCAGGCCAAGGCCTCACCATCGATATTTTCCTTGAGCAGCCCCTCGCGCAACATCAAACCCAAATTGCGCCGCGCCCGCCGCCAGGGCGTGTCGGCGGATTTGTAAATAATATGCCGCAAATCATTCAGCCGCCCCGGATCGCGCGGCTTGCCCGCCGCCACCCATTGCTCGCGGCTTTGCCCGCCCTTCCAGGCCCGGGTGGTGAACCCCAAAATCTCCACCTTCACCGCACAGCGCTCCAGCGTGCGCGCCAAAATATCCCCGCACATCGCCGCCACCGAAATCGGTCGCCCGCGCATCGAGCCGGAATTATCAATCAGCAGCGTCACCACCGTATCGCGAAACTCGGTGTCGCGCTCGCGCTTGAAACTCAACGGCAAGAGCGGGTCCACCACCACGCGGGCCAACCGGCCCACATCGAGCAACCCTTCCTCCATGTCGAAATCCCATGCCCGCTGCTGCTGCGCCAGCAATCGCCGCTGCAACCGGTTCGCGAGTTTCGACACGACCCCATGCAAATGCTGCAATTGCTGATCGAGCAATTGCCGCAGCCGGTTCAACTCCTCCGAATCACAGAGCGCCTCGGCATCGATTTCTTCATCAAATTGCCGGGTGAACGGCTTATACGCGCCAACTGGCTCACCCTCCGGCCCCTTGCGCCGCTGCTGCGGGCCAGCAGGCGCCTCATCCGCCGCTTGGGCGGCATCCTCGTCAAACTCCTCATCCGCCTCAGCATCCGAAGCCTCGGCAGCGCTACTCTCCGGCGCCTGCGCCAAAAGCTGCGATGGATCAGGCTCCGCCTGACTTTCCCCCTCGCCCCGCTGATCCTGCTGGAGTGATTGCTCGCCCTGCTCGCCGCCACTCTCCTCGTCGTCGCTGGTTTCCGACTCCGTCTCCGCCTCGGCCAAATCCATCGCCGCCAGCAACCGCCGTGCCATTTTGGCAAAATCACCCTGATCGGCCCGCGCCGCCGCCATCGCCGCTAAAGCTTGCGCCGCCGAAGCGGGCAAATTCTCGCGCCAGAGCGAAACAATTGGCCGCGCCATATCCGGCACCGAGGCCGGGTCCATGCTCTCGCGCGCCAGCAGCGCCAAAGCCTGCGCCACCGGCAATTGCTCGCGCCGCGTCATCCGATCAAGCCCGTCGGACTCCGCCTCCTCCTGCAGCTTGTGGCGCAAATTATCCGCCACCCCGCTCATATAGGCGCTGCCCACACTCTCCACCCGCGCTTGCTCCAGCGCGTCATAAACCTCGCGCGCATCGCGGGCGAGCGGCGCACGCTGGGCATGGATCGCATCATCATGATGGCGCAACCGCAAGGCCAGCGCATCGGCAATCCCGCGCAACCGCGCCATCTCGGCGGGCGGCAAGGCGCGGGTCGGCGCGGGCAAGCGCGCCCGCTTGCCGGCCAACCCGGCAGCGCCCGGCTGAAACGCGACCTGCACCTCGTCCTGCCCCGCCATCGCCCGCAACGCGCCGGTGGTCGCGCGCTTGAACATTTCGCTGCGGCTCTGCTCGCCCGCCATCAGACCACGCTCAATCCCATGAAGCGATCTACCGTGCGCCTCATTATTTCAGCCCCCATCCGGCTCACACGCGCCGTGGCGTGGCACTCGTGACAAGCTCCTCGCCGAAGCAACGCTGATAATATTCCGCAACCGTGGCGCGCTCCGCCTCATCGCATTTATTCAGAAAGGTCAGCCGGAAGGCAAACCCAACATCCTTGAAAATATTCACATTTTCCGCCCAGGTAATCACAGTGCGCGGTGACATCACCGTTGAAATATCCCCATTGATGAACCCGGCGCGGGTCAAATCCGCCAGCGCCACCATGCTCTGAATCCGGCTCACCGCCGCCTTGTCGCTCGTCGGGATTCCCAATTTCGCGGTGACAATCGCCACCTCCTCGGCATGTGGCAAATAATTCAGCGTCGCCACGATATTCCAGCGATCCATCTGCCCCTGATTAATCTGCTGCGTGCCGTGATACAGCCCGGTGGTATCGCCCAGCCCCACCGTATTCGCCGTGGCAAAGAGCCGGAACGCCGCATGCGGGCGGATCACCCGGTTCTGATCGAGCAGCGTCAGCTTGCCCTCAACCTCCAGCACGCGCTGGATCACGAACATCACATCCGGGCGGCCCGCGTCATACTCGTCAAACACCAGCGCGCAAGGATGCTGCAGCGCCCAAGGCAGCAACCCTTCGCGAAACTCGGTCACCTGCTTGCCATCCTTGAGCACGATCGCATCCTTGCCGATCAAATCGATGCGGCTGATATGGCTGTCCAAATTGACCCGAATACACGGCCAGTTCAGCCGCGCCGCCACCTGCTCGATATGGGTTGATTTGCCGGTGCCGTGATAGCCTTGGATCATCACCCGCCGATTAAGCGCAAACCCCGCCAAAATCGCGAGCGTGGTCTCCCGGTCGAACCGATAGCTCTCGTCAATCTCAGGCACATGCTCGGTGCGCTGCGCATAGGCTGGAATGTCAAAGCCGCACTCAACGCCAAACAGCTCGACCGCCCGCACCATCCGGTCAGGCCGATCGATGCTGGAGGTCGGCAAGCCGCGCGTTTCAGTCAGAGAAGCAATATTGGACATCGAAACATCATCCTTCATGGAACCACCAAACTAGCCTTAATCTCACGATCTGCAACTGCCCACCCCTCAATGCGAAGCGCTTGGCTGCGCAGGGGGCGCACTCAGCGACCGGCGCAGCGTCGCATAGGCCAGATTAATCGTCTTCAACCGTTCTTCGGCTGATTTATCGCCGCCATTCGCATCAGGATGATGCCGCTTGGCCAATTCCCGATAGCGCAGCCGCGCCGCCTCGCGCGTCACCGGCCATGATAGGCCCAACACCCCCAAAGCCTCGCGCAATTCGGGCGGGGCGCGCTCCTCTGCGGGCCGCGCCCGCGCCCGGCCAATCCCAGCAAAGGCGGCCAGCTCCGCCTCCAACGCCTCGCTGATCCCGCCATTGCGCCCCAGCGGCCAGGTCGGGCGCTGCCAGCCGGTATCGGCGCGCAAATTAACCTCGATCTCGCCGGGACTCATGCCTTTGTAATAATCCCAGCCCGCATTGTAGGCGCGCACATGCTCAAGGCAAAACCAATAATAATCGCGCAAATGATCGCGCGATTTCGGCGCACGATATGCCGCCGGATGCGGGCAGCCTTGCACATCGCAGGTCTGCATCGGCGCGTCCGGGTCGGGCGCAAACGCGCGCACCCTGCGGGTCGTCCTGGTCATGGGCACTCAACCTTCATGATCGGTAATTTGCCCTTTGTTGGTGTCTTGGCAACCTGCCTCGTGCGGTGCACAATCCACCTATGACCACACGCACTGACCGCATCCGCAGCATCCTGACCGAATCTTTCAGCCCCACCCTGCTTGAAATCAAGGATGACAGCGCCAAACACGCCAACCACACAACCCGCATGCAGCAGCCCGGCCATGCGCCCCATATCGGTGAAACCCATTATCGCTTGGCGATGACCGCCCCGATGTTCACCGGCATGAACCGCGTCGCCCGCTCGCGCGCCGTGCAAGACGCCCTGAAATCCGAGTTTGACACTGGCCTGCACGCGCTCTCCCTCACCCTCAAAGCCCCCAACGAACCCTGACCACCCCCTTGCTCCTCGACCGCCGATTCGCGGCCCTGTTTTGGTGCCAAGGCTTCGCGGCCTTCAATGACAATTTTCTGAAATCCGCGCTGACCGTCTTGCTGCTCTACCGGCACGGTCCCGCCGCGCTGCCGCTGGTGGCCCTCGCGGGCGGCGTGTTCATCGCCCCGTTCGTCTTGCTCTCTGGCCTGGGTGGCGAACTCGCCGACCGGATCGACAAAGCGCGCATGGCCTCGATCCTGAAATTCATCGAAATCGCCGCCGCGGGCCTCGCGGTCACGGGCTTCCTGCTCAACGCCGTGCCAACCCTGTTCGCCGCCTTGCTCGCCTTCGGCGTGCTCGCTGCTCTGTTCAGCCCAGTCAAATATGGCATCCTGCCCGAATTATTGCACCCGGATGAACTGCCCCAAGCCAACGCGCTGATCGATTTTGCCACCTTCCTCGCCATTCTCGCGGGCACGGCCCTCGGCGCCGCCTTGGGGGCCAGCCGTCCACTCTTGCTCTCGGGGCTGGTCATGCTGGCGGGGCTGGCCAGCTTCGCCGCCGCAATGCGCATCCCCCGCGGCGGCGCGGCCCAGCCGGGCCTTGCCATCCGCGCCAATCTCGCCGCCAGCAGCTTTGCCTTGATCCAGATTCTGCGCGCCCGCCCCGCCCTTTGGCGCGCCGCCCTCGTGTCAAGCTGGTTCTGGTTCGCCGGCATCACCGCCCTGACCTTGCTGGCACCTTTGTTGAAGCTTCAGCTCCATCGCGGCCCGCACGCCGTTACCCTCGGCCTCGCGATCTTTTCGCTCGGCATCGGTGCCGGCTCCTTCCTCGCCGCGCGCCTGATGCGCGGGCGCCTCAGCCTCGCCCCCGCTTGGCCCGGCAGCATCACGCTCGGCGCTCTGTCGCTCCTGCTCGGCCTCGCAGTCAGCGATCTGGCGCCGCCTTTCGCTTGGGTGCTCCTGATCCTGTTCGCCATCGCGGTGGCGGGCGGGTTGATTGCCGTGCCCAGCCTCGCTTTGGTGCAAGCGCTCGCGCCCATCAATGCCCGCGCCCGCGCCGTCGCGGGTGCCAATGTGCTGAACGCGGTCGCCATGATCATCGCCAGCCTCGCGCTGACAGCCCTCCTGCATGGCGGTGCGGCCCCCAGCACCATCCTCGCCGGGTTCGGCGGCGCGACCTTGCTGATCAGTCTGCTTGCGGTGGTGCGCCGGTAAATTGCGCCGGGCGCTTTTCAATAAAGGCGCGCACCCCTTCAATGAAATCGGGCGTGCGCCCCATCACCCGTTGCAAATCGCGCTCCATATCCAATTGCGCATCGAGCGTCTGGGTCGCGGCCTGATTAAAGGCCCGCTTCATCGCCGCGAGCGCCTGGGTGGGCCGCGCCGCCATCGCCTGCGCAAAATCAAGCGCCGCCTCGGCAAACCCCTCATCGGGCAGGCAGCGCCAAATCATCCCCCAATCCATCGCTTGCTGCGCGCTAATCGCCTCGCCGGTCATGGCTAACCCGCGCGCCCGCGCATCCCCGATCAAATGCGGCAAAAACCACGTCCCGCCCGCATCGGGGATCAGCCCGATGCGCACGAAGGCCTGAATGAAACTCGCCGATTCCGCCGCCAGCACAATATCCGCCGCCAGCGCCAAATTAACGCCCGCCCCCGCCGCCACGCCATTCACCGCCGCAATCACGGGCCGGTTCAGCGCCCTGATCCGGCGCACCAACGGATTATACATCTGCTCAATCGAGGCGCCCAAATCCCGCTGCCCGCCGCCCTGATTCTGGGTCAAATCCGCGCCCACGCAAAAGCCGCGCCCGGTCCCGGTCAACAGCACCGCCCGCACCGTGTCATCCGCCTCAATCGCGCCAAACGCCGCCCCCAGCGCCGTCAGCAAGGCCGGGTTCAGCGCATTGAGCTTGTCGCTCCGGTTCAGCCGCAGCACCCGCACGGCACCCGCCGGTTCGATTATCAGATCATCCGCCATCGTTTCACTCCTTCATTTTGCGCATAGTGCCGCATGGTTGCTAAAGCGGCAATCTTCGCTCCCCGTTCAGGAGCGAATTTCTCACCCGGTTCAGGAGCAAAAATGAGCATCTGTTTGGCAATCCATGGCGGGGCGGGCACCCTGCGGCAAAGCGACCTTACCGATGATATCGCCGCCGCCCGGCATGAAGGCCTGCGCCGCGCCCTGCGTCGCGGTTTGGCGTGCCTGCGCGAGGGCGGCTCCGCGCTCGATGCGGTGACCGAGGCGGTCATGGCCCTTGAAGATGACCCGCAATTTAACGCCGGTCACGGCGCGGTGCTCACCGATCAGGCCACGTTGGAAATGGACGCCGCCATCATGTCCGGGGCGGATCGCCGCGCTGGCGCCGTTGCCGGCATTTGCGGCCCGCGCAACCCGATCCGCGCCGCCCGCGCGGTGCTCGATCTTGCCGGTCCGGTGCTGATGATTGGCGAACCCGCCCTCGCCATCGCCCGCGCCGCCCAGCTACCCTTCGAATCCGTCGATTATTTTCTCACCGAAAGCCGAGTCGCCGCCTTGCAGCGCGAACTTGCCCGCCGGGCGTCCGGCGCGCCCGATACCCGCTCCGATGCTGACCGCCACGGCACGGTCGGTGCCGTCGCCCGCGATCCGGCCGGACACCTCGCCGCCGCCACCTCCACTGGCGGCCTCACCGCCAAACGCGCGGGCAGGGTAGGGGACACGCCGATTTTCGGCGCCGGCACCTTCGCCGATGATGCCACCTGCGCGGTGAGCTGCACCGGCACCGGCGAAGTTTTCATCCGCTACACGGCCGCCGCTGACATCGCCGCCCGCATTCGCTATCGCGGCGACACGCTCGCCGCCGCCGCGCACAGCGTCATCAGCGAACTCGCCGA
>JAKBBY010000070.1 GCA_021808315.1 Pseudomonadota bacterium
GGGCCGACTCTTCAGCGGCACCGGTGCGGACCGGGGTGGAGAAGGCGGCGAGGGATGCGGTTGCGATCATGAGGAGCAGTATGAGGGCCATTCCTCAAGATAAAGTTAATTTTCGCGCCCCCGCCAGCCACTAAAACGTGCATTTTCGGATAAATCGTTAAAATCAGGGGTACAATCGGGTCGCCCCCCAGCTTTCAGCGCTGCGGGTGAAGGTCACGCGGTCGTGCAACCGAAAATCCCGATCTTCCCAGAACTCGATCGCCTCGGGGCGCACCCGCCAGCCTGACCAATGCGGCGGGCGCGGCACGTCTTGATGCGCATAGCGGGCGATTTCGGTTTCCAAACGCTGTTCCAGCAATCGGCGGTCAGGCAACGGGCGTGACTGATCGGACGCCCAGGCACCGATGCGCGAGAGGCGCGGGCGCGTTTCGAAATATTCATCAGCCTCGGCGGCGGTAACCGGCGCGGCGACGCCTTCGATTCGCACCTGGCGCTTGCGGGTTTTCCAATGAAACAACAGAGCGACATGCGGGTTGGTCGCGATTTCGACCGATTTGCGGCTCTCGAAATTGGTATAAAAGACAAACCCATCACGATCCCATGACTTCAACAGCACGATGCGTGCCGAGGGCCTGCCATCGAGGGTGGTGGTGGCCACGGTCATGGCATTTGGATCGTTCAATTCCGAGGCGTTGGCGGCCTCCATCCAGGTGCCGAACAGGGTGAATGGGTCGCTTGCTAAATCGATCATGGCAGGGTTCTCCGCGATTGCTGGCACTTGATATGGGATGCTGGCTTGTGCCACCACCCTCAGGCACTCATTTTATTGAGGTCAGATTGGAGAGCGATATGCACGAACCGAGTCCAACATTGCCCCTCACCGGCACGTTGATGCAAGGCAAGCGCGGTGTGATCATGGGGGTCGCGAATAACCGCTCGATCGCTTGGGCGATCGCTCAGGCGGTGGCGGCGCAGGGCGGTGAACTTGCCTTTACCTATCAGGGCGAGACGTTGGAAAAGCGGATTCGCCCGCTGGCGGAGTCGATTGGCGCGGATTTGCTGATCCCGTGCGATGTGAGTGAGGATGCGGCGCTGGATGCGGCGTTCGACAGCGTGGCGGCGCGGTGGCCGACGATTGATTTCCTGGTGCATGCGATTGGGTTTGCGGATAAGCAATATTTGCGCGGCCGCTATGCCGACACGCCGCGACAGGCGTTTTTGCAGGCGATGGATATTTCCTGCTTCTCCTTCACGGCAGCGGCGCAGCGCGCCAGTGCGCTGATGAGCGACGGTGGATCGATGGTCACGCTCACCTATTTGGGGGCGGAGCGGGTGACGCCGCATTATAATGTCATGGGGGTGGCGAAGGCGGCGCTGGAATCCTCGGTGCGCTATCTTGCGGCGGATTTTGGCGCGAACGCGATTAGGGTGAATGGCATCAGTGCTGGGCCGATCAAGACGTTGGCCGCCTCGGGCATCGGTGATTTTAGCTATATTTTGAAATGGAACCAGTATAACGCGCCGCTGGAGCGGAATGTGGGGCTCGAAGAGGTTGGTGCGTCTGGGCTTTATTTACTCTCGGATTTATCGCGCGGGGTGACCGGCGAGATCCATCATGTGGATTGCGGGTTTCATATTGTCGGGATGAAAAACCCTAACGCGCCGGATATCGATGCCAGTGATCGCGGCGCGGCGTGAAGCCGCGCGACGCTGTGATTGACGGGGCTGGGTAAAGCCGACTTCAGAGCGGCTTGTTGGCGCGATCGATCAGGCGCGAGAGCAAGCCTTTGTTCTTGGGTTTTGGCGGCGGGGCGTTTTTTTGGGCGGCTTTGGCTTCTTGCGTAGCTTTCGATTTCAGCCATTGATCCAACGACATATTGGCTTTCGCCGCGCGTTTGCGTTCATAGTCCAATTGGGCATCGGTCATTTTGCGGGTCATCAGGCGCATCTGCCAGAGCTGGCGCGCCGCATCAAGCCCATCAGGGCGCGTGATGATGGGATGAGACGGCACCGACTCGCTTGAGAATGGTGCGTTCGAACGCACCGAGGGCGGCATAGATCGCGATACCGGCGAGAGCCAGCAGTGTGAGGGCTGCAAACATGCGCGGAATTTCCAGCCGGTAGCCCGCTTCGAGAATGCGCCCGGCGAGACCCGACGCGAAGCCGCCTGAACTGGCAACAAATTCCGCCACCACGGCGCCGACCAGTGCGAGCGTGCCAGCGATGCGGAGCCCGGCCAGAAAATAGGGCAGGGCGGATGGTAGCCGGAGCAAAAACACGATTTGCCGGCGCGAGGCACCGTTCAGGCGAAATAAATCGAGCAAGGCGGGTGGCGTTGCGGCGAGGCCGGCGGCTGTATTGGATAACACCGGAAAGAACCCGACAATGGTGGCGCAGACGACCAAGGCGAGAAATTGTTGATGCACCCAAATGATAATCAATGGTGCCAGCGCAACGACCGGGGTGACTTGCAGCACCACGGCCCAGGGTTGGATCGCGGCGCGCGCCCATCGGCTTGCCGCCATCGCGAGGGCGAGCATCATGCCGAGCATGGCAGCGGCGAGGAGTGAGGCCGCGGCAATCGCTAAGGTTGCCACCAACGAGAGCAGTAAGGATCGCCAATCGGCGAAAAAAGCTTGGATGATCGCAACGGGGCCTGGCAGCACATAGACGGGCACGCGCAGGGCAATCACCGCGCTTTGCCAGATCAGGAGGCCAAAAATGCCAAATAAAATTGGCGCCCAACGCTCGGTTTTCATGATGTTGGCATCATCCGCGTGACATCGGCGGTGATCGCGCCGATGAGCGCGGCCATCGCGGGGTCGGTGCGGCGCGGTCCGGCGGTTTGATCAAGGCCCGCACGCATCGTGGCGATTTGGCCGGGGCGCGGCGTCATGATGACGAGGTGCGATGCGAGGAAGGCGGCTTCGTAGATTGAGTGGGTGACAAAAACCACGGTCATTCCGGTTTCACGCCAGAGGGCGCGCAAATCATCTTGCAGGCGGTGGCGGGTGAATTCATCGAGCGCGGCGAATGGCTCATCCATCAGCAGCAAGCGGGGCCGTGCGATCATTGCGCGCGCGATTGAGACGCGCATGCGCATCCCGCCGGAGAGTTCGGCGGGTTTAGCGTGCTCAAAGCCGGCGAGGCCGAGCTTGGCGAGCAGCGACCTGATTTCGGCGCGGCAATCGGACAGGGAGCGACCCGCGAGGCGGAGCGGCAGAAAGACATTGTCCGTGGCATCGGCCCAAGGCAATAAGGTCGCGTCTTGAAACACGAAGCCAATTTCCCCGGGCCGGGGTTTGGCGCCCTCATCCCAGAGGATTTGGCCAGAATCGGGTTGGTCAAGCCCCGCGAGGAGGCGCAGCAAGGTGGATTTGCCGCAGCCCGAGGGGCCGAGCAGCACCACGAAAGCGCCATCGGCGATGCTGAGATCAACGCCGTCAAGTGCGACCGTGCCGTCCGTGAAGCGCCGGGAGACCCTTTGAGCCGACAACATCAATTTTGCCTGATCAAGGTTTGCGGGGCGCGACAAATCGGGTGGTGAAGGCGGCGCGCCAATCAAATCCTTTTGGGTAGAGGCCGGATTTTTGCATTTGGTCGTAGAATGACTGCCAACGCGCGGGCGACATGGCGCCGATACCGTGGGTGAGCGCATCGCCCGATTGCACGATGCCTTGGGTTTTTAGGGTATCATAGCCGAATTTGAGCAGCGCCATCGACATATCGGGGTTGGCTTGGCGAATGGCGGCGAAGGCCGGCGCAGGGTTGCCGTTCAGGTAGGATTTCCAGCCTTGTTGGGAGGCTTCGATGAAGCGGCGAACGAGATCGGGATGCGTCTGCACCAACTGATCCGAGGTGGTGATCAGTTGCGCATAGCCATCAAAACCGGCCTTTGACAGGCTGAGCACCACGGGAAAATGACCGGTTTTTTGCTTGACCAAAAACGGCTCTGAGGTCGCATAGCCTTGGACCGCGAGTTTTTTATTGACGAAAAACGGCGCCAAATTGAAATCATACGGGCGGATTTGGCTGTCCGAATAGTGGTATTTATGTTTTAAAAACAGCCACCAGCTTGCTCTGGTATCGGCTGAAATGGCGATCGGGCGGCCTTGCAGGCTGGCGAAACTGGTCTCGCCGGTGCTGCGATGGGCGAGCAGAATATCCGGGTCTTTTTGGAAAATCGCGGCGACGGCGACGAACGGGATATGTTCGTGTACGAAATTGAACGCGAGGAAGCCGTTGGAGGTAATGTCGAAATCAAGGCGCCCAGCGAGCAGGAGTTGCGCGTTATTGACCTCTGGCCCGCCTTGGCGGATCGTGACGTCAAGCCCGTATTTTCGATAAATACCGGTGGCGACGGCCTGATAATAGCCGCCATATTCGGCCTCGGCCCGCCAATCCAGCCCAAAGGTTACTTTTTGCAGCTTTGCTCCAGCCAGCGCCGCAGCGGGTGCTGACAGGCTCAGCATTGCCGCTAGCAGCACGATGATTTTGCGCCAAATGCTCATTCTCAACCCCCAATGCAGCCGCCCTTGATTCCCGATTATATTGGCCGACATCACAGTCTCGCTATAGCGCGGAATTGTCAAAAATCGGTTAAGAAATCGACGATAGGAGTGGATCATATGGAACCGCGCATCAAGGCCGGGCTTTGGGTGCAGATGGCGCTGCGGCTTGGCACGGCGGACAATAAGCCGGGGATGGTGCTACATAAGGGCGATGCCGATGCCGGCGGGGTGCTGGTGTTGCTGCGCAGCCGTGTTGGCCTTGCGATTCTCAGCCAGACGCGCGACGGTCAGGGTCATCCGGCTTGGTTACGCACCAGCCCGGAGCCGCTCGATCAGCAAAGTGCCGATGCGTATGTCGAGAGGCGGCGCCGACAAGACCCGGATTTATGGGTGATTGAGTTTGATGCGGCGGATGGATTGCCGCCATTCGAGGGAAAGATATTGTGAGGGGGCGAAAACCGGCGGGTCGCAGCGCAACCCGCCGGGCGTCTCGTTACTCCGCAGCGACGGTGACGCCAGCCGGTTCGGCTTGAGCGGTGCGGCCAAACGAGAGGTACAATCCGGCGGCGGTGATCACCACGGCGCCGAAAATATTCCCCAGCGTGACTGGGATTTCGTTCCACATCCACCATTGGGCGACGGTTACTTTCGCGCCGAGCATGATGCCGCAGGGGATGACGAACATGTTGACAATGCAGTGCTCGAACCCTTGAGCGACGAAGGCCATGATCGGCATGTACATTGCAAAAATTTTGCCGATGGTGGAGCGCGACACGAGACCCATGACGGCACCGAGGCTCACCATCCAGTTGCACAGGATGCCTTTGGCAAAGGCGGTGGCCCAACCAGCCCCGCCCGCTTTGATATAGGCCAAGGTTTTCAAGCCGGTGATGGCAATGATTTTTGCTCCGATCGCATCCGGCGCGTCGGTAAAGAACTTGGTGTCGATGGCCGCGAAGATGGCGGCATAGATCAAGCTGCCGATCAGATTGCCGATATAGACGGTGACCAAGGACGATACCATTTTATTGGCGGGCACTTTGCCGGCCATGGTCGCATAGGGGATCAAGGCAACATTGCCGGTGAACAATTCAAGGCCGAGCAACACGATCAGGATGAAGCCGACCGGAAAGAACAGAGCGCCGATGACCAAATTGCCGGAGGCAACGAAGGCCGAGACAAATAAGGTTGTGGTAAACCCAAGAAACATCCCCGACAAAATGCCGGTGATCAGAATGGTTTTGGCCGGTAAATTCGCTTTACGCGTACCGGTTTCGATCATCGCGGCAGCGAGTGCCGAAGGCTTTAACCAATCCATGAAGTTCTCCTTTGTTGATGTTTGGCGCTGATGTTTTCCATTAACGTCGATATCCGGCTCATACCGGTTTAGCTGGATCAGTCTAGTGGTTTTTTTCTCGGCTTTATGAGGCCCCCCTTTTTAACAGCCCGAGACTATGATGTTGTTGATTGGGACGTTGTTGATTGGCTCAACATTTTTACCGCTTCCTCAGCGCGCGGCATCAAGCCGGCACCGCCATGGGCGGCAAAATCGATGATCTTTTCGCGCATCCGTGGTTCCCAAAACTTGCGCAAATGATTGGCGATTTCACCAATCGCCTCTTGTTCGGGCCGCGAGGCAAAAAAAATTGCGATTTGGTTGGCCATATAGACCAGCTTTTGGGTTTGTTGTTCATGCGACATGCGCGATTTTCTCCATCTCGATGCGCTGAGGATGGGTGAAGATTTCAAACCCATCATCGCGGGCCACGGCGGCGAGGGTGATGCCAGCCGCATCGGCGGTGCGAATGGCGTGGGCGGTGGGCACCGACACGGCAACGATCAGCGGGGTGCCGAACAGCCCGCATTTTTGGATCAGCTCGATGGACACGCGGCTGGTCAATAACACGGCACCGGCAGCACCCGAGCGGCCTTCGTGTGCCATCGCCCCAATGATTTTATCGAGCGCGTTGTGACGACCGACATCTTCGCGCACCAGCAGATCATCACGGTCGGGCTGATAAAAAGCGGCGGCATGAACCCCGTGGGTTTGTGCATTCAGCTTTTGCAATCGTGCCATTTGGCGCATGGCCACCATCACGCCGTGAGCAGAAAACCGCATGGCTGAGGTGACGGGCGGAATATCCCGCGTTGCCTCGGCCAGACTTTCCAACCCGCACAAGCCGCAACCGAGTGCGCCGGCCATATGGCGCCGCCGCTGCGCCAAGCGTGCTGCGACGTCGTGCGCCACGCGGACACGGCATTCAATGCCCTGTTCAACCGTTATTAATTCGCAATCGATAATATCGCTTGCGCGATCAATGATGCCTTCGGATAGGCTGAACCCGATGGCAAAATCCACCAAATCGGTTGGTGTCGCCATCATCACCGCGTAGCCGACCCGATCATAGCTCAGCGCAATCGCCACTTCGTCGGGGACGGTGCGATCAACCACCGAATGACGACCGTGGCGATAGGCCTCGGCGCGCACCGGCACGGATTGATGTGGCGCTGAAATCATTCCGCAGCAATCTCGATCTGGCGGGTGGTGCGGCCCAATGTTGCATACGCAATTTGGGCATCGGTCGGGCCGTTAGACAGCGAAACTTGTACCGCCGTGACTTTATATTCGGGGCAATTCGTCGCCCAGTCAGAGTAATCGGTGGTCACAATATTGGCCATTGTCATCGGGTGGTGGAATGTGGTGTAGACTACGCCAGGGGCCACACGCTCGGTGATTTTCGCACGCAAGGAGGTTTCGCCGGCGCGGCTCGCGATTTTAACCCACGCGCCATCGATCACGCCGCGCTGCTCGGCATCGAACGGGTGGATTTCAAGCAAATCCTCCTGATGCCAAGCCGTGTTTTCGGTGCGCCTGGTTTGCGCGCCGACATTATACTGGCTGAGAATGCGCCCGGTAGTGAGCAGGAGCGGGAAGCGCGGGCCGACTTTTTCATCCGTGGGCACGTATTCGGTGACAAAAAACCTGCCTTCACCGCGCACGAAATGCTCCATATGCATCACCGGCGTGCCAAGCGGGGCGGCCTCGTTGCAGGGCCACTGAACCGAGCCTTCGCGTTCCAACAAATCATAGGACACACCGGCAAAGCTCGGTGTTAGTGCGGCGATTTCATCCATGATGTCGCTAGGATGGCGATAGGACATCGGATAGCCCAACGCATTGGCGAGTAATTGGGTGATTTGCCAATCCTCATACCCATTTTTGGGCGCCATCACTTTGCGCACACGCTGGATGCGCCGTTCAGCGTTGGTGAAGGTGCCGTTCTTTTCCAGGAAAGTGGAACCGGGCAAAAATACATGGGCAAATTGTGCGGTCTCGTTCAGGAACAAATCCTGCACGACCACGCACTCCATGGCCGAGAGGCCGGCAGTAATATGTTTGATGTCCGGATCGGATTGGGCGATGTCTTCGCCTTGAATATAGAGGCCTTTGAAGGTGCCATCGATCGCGGCATCGAGCATATTCGGGATGCGCAAACCCGGTTCTGATTCCAGCGTGACGCCCCACGCTTGTTCGAAACTTTCACGAACATCGGTCAGGCTAATATGGCGATAGCCGGGAAGCTCGTGTGGGAAGCTCCCCATATCGCAACTGCCTTGCACGTTGTTTTGACCGCGCAGCGGATTAACGCCCACGCCGACGCGGCCCAAATTGCCGGTGGCCATGGCGAGATTGGCCAAGGCGAGCACGGCGGTGGTGCCCTGGCTATGCTCGGTGATGCCAAGCCCATAATAAATCGCGCCATTGCCGCCGGTTGCGTAAAGCCGTGCCGCCTCGCGCACTAAATGAGGGGCAACGCCGGTCACGTTCTCTAACGCTTCTGGGCTATTTTGCGCTTGACCGACATAATCCTGCCATTGGCCGAACGAATCGCCATCGCACCGGGCGCGCACAAAATCGGTATCCACCAGATTTTCGGTGACGATGACATGGGCCAGGGCGGTTAGAATCGCGACATTGGTGCCGGGGCGCGTGGGCAAATGTAGTGATGCGTGGATGTGCGGGGTGCGCACCAAATCGATCCGGCGCGGGTCGATCACGATTAATTTTGCCCCGTCGCGGAGGCGCTTTTTCATGCGCGAGGCAAAAACCGGGTGACCATCGGTTGGGTTGGCGCCGATCAACAACATCACATCGGCATGTTCGACACTGTCAAAATCTTGCGTGCCGGCCGATGTGCCAAAGGCAGCACTCAAACCATAGCCGGTGGGGGAGTGGCAAACCCGTGCGCAGGTATCGACATTGTTATTGCCAAAACCGGCCCGGATCAGTTTTTGCACCAGATACGTTTCTTCGTTGGTGCAGCGCGACGATGTGATGCCGCCCACGGCGTTGCGGCCATATTGGGACTGAATTCGCTTGAATTCAGCAGCGGTATGGGCAATCGCCTCATCCCAGGAGACTTCGCGCCACGGGTCAGTAATGGCGGCACGGATCATCGGTTTGGTGATCCGGTCTTGATGGGTAGCGTAGCCCCAGGCGAACCGGCCTTTGACGCAGGAATGGCCGTGATTGGCTTTGCCGTCTTTGAACGGTACCATGCGCACCACCTGGTCGCCGCGCATTTCGGCTTTGAACGAGCAGCCGACGCCGCAATAGGCGCAGGTGGTGACTTTCGAATGTTCAGGCTGGCCGATTTCAACAACGGAGCTTTCCATCAAGGTTGCCGTTGGGCAGGCCTGCACGCAGGCACCGCACGACACACATTCAGAGTCGAAGAATTTTTCTTCCATCCCCGGTGACACTTTGGCGTCAAACCCGCGGCCTGCGATGGTAAGGGCGAACGTGCCTTGCACCTCTTCGCAGGCGCGCACGCAGCGCGAGCAAACGATGCATTTTGATGGGTCAAATTGAAAATACGGGTTGGAAACATCTTTGGCCTGAGCCAGATGATTTTCCCCGTCATAGCCATAACGCACATCGCGCAGGCCAACGGCACCGGCCATGTCTTGCAGTTCGCAATCACCATTGGCCGAGCAGGTCAGGCAATCGAGCGGGTGATCGGATATGTAAAGCTCCATCACGCCGCGCCGTAATTTGCCGAGCCGCTCATTTTGGGTATGGACCACCATGCCTTCGGCGACCGGCGTGGTGCAAGAGGCGGGCGTGCCCGCGCGCCCTTCGATTTCAACGAGGCACAGGCGGCATGATCCGAAACTATCGAGCATGTCAGTCGCACAGAGCTTGGGAATTTGCGTGCCCATCATCATAGCGGCACGCATGACCGAGGTGCCTTCGGGCACCCGCACAATTTCACCATCGATGGTGAGCGAGACGAGATTTTCGGCGCTGACTGCTTTGGTACCGAAATCAATTTCGTGGATCAAACCCATGGTCTGTCTCCTTATTCTGCCGCGTGGCGCAGCGGCGCCGGGACGAAATCTTCGGGGAAATGCCGGATCGCGCTCAAGACCGGATAGGGGGTGAAGCCGCCTAACGCGCAGAGCGAGCCGAATTTCATGGTTTCACATAAATCTTCAATCAATGACATGTTGTTATGAACATCGATTCCGGCCAATATTTTATCGAATGTTTCCATACCGCGCACAGCGCCGATGCGGCATGGCGTGCATTTGCCGCAGGATTCATGGGCACAAAACGCCATCGCGAAGCGCGCCATGCGCGCCATATCGACGCTGTCATCAAATACCACGAGCCCACCATGGCCGATCAATCCGTCGCATTTCGCAAAAGCCTCGTAATCATATGGCGTGTCGAACATTGAAGGCGGGAAATAGGCCCCGAGCGGGCCACCGGCTTGCACGGCGCGCACTGGGCGGCCCGATTGGGTGCCGCCGCCGATTTCATCGACGAGATGACCCAGGGTGAGGCCAAACGCCGCCTCGAACAGGCCACCATGGCGGATATTACCAGCGAGCTGAATGGGCATTGTGCCGCGCGAGCGGCCATAACCAACATCGGCAAAGGCCGAGGCACCCTCGGCGAGAATGAACGGCACGCTGGCGAGCGAGATGGTGTTGTTGATCACGGTCGGCTGGCCAAACAACCCTTTGATCGCCGGGAGCGGCGGCTTGGCGCGCACCTGACCGCGCTTGCCTTCGAGACTATCGAGCAAGGCGGTTTCTTCGCCGCAAACATAGGCACCGGCACCGACGCGAACCTCCAGCTCAAATCCGTAGGCGCTGCCATTGATCGAGGGGCCGAGCATGCCGCCTGCATGGGCCAAGGCAATGGCGCGGTTCATCATGGTGATGGCGAACGGGTATTCTGAGCGGAGATAGATATAGCCGCGCGTTGCGCCGACGCCGATGCCGGCGATGACCATGCCTTCGATCAGGGCGAACGGGTCCGCCTCCATTATCAACCGATCCGCAAAGGTGCCGGAATCGCCTTCATCCGCGTTGCAGACAATGTATTTTTGGGAGGCCTCAGTGCGCGCTACGGTTTCCCATTTGATGCCGGTGGGGAAGCCAGCACCGCCGCGCCCGCGCAGACCGCTGGCTTTGACAGCGGCAACGATGGCGGCAGGGCCAGCACTCAGCGCATTTTCAAGGCCACGCCAGCCGCCATGCGCGCGGTAATCATCGAGCGATAACGGGTCGATCACGCCGGCGCGCTTGAACACGAAGCGGGTTTGCTTGGCAAAATATGGAATGTTCTCGATCAGTCCTAAGAAATTGCCGCAGGGTTTGCCCTCGGCGAAACCGCCATCGAACAAGCTGGCAACATCGTCAGCCCGCACATCGGCATAGCCGACGCGCCCGGACGCTGTGGCGACCTCGACCAACGGTTCTAACCAAAACATGCCGCGTGAGCCGTTGCGGATCAGGCGCACAGGCATGTTTCGGCGCTTGGCTTCGGCGATGATGGCCTCGGCCACCTGATTGGCGCCGACGGCGATTGCGGCCATATCTTGCGGGACGAAAATATCCATTACGCTGCGGCCTCCGCTAATGTGATCAATCGGTCCGCGTTGGTGCGCCCGATGGGCTGATCATCGAACAGGGCGGATGGGGCGGTGGCGCACAGGCCGAGGCAATAGACCGCCTCAATGGTGATGCGGCCATCAGCGGAGGTTTCGCCCCAATTCAATCCGAGATGATCGAGCAATGCCTTGGCTTGGGCCTCGGACCCCATCGATTGGCAGGCCTCGGCGCGGCATAATTTCAGCACGTGGCGACCGGCGGGGGCGCGCCGATAATCGTGATAGAAGCTGATGACACCATGCACATCGGCGCGGGTGAGGTTCAGCGCCTTGGCGATTTCTGGCTCCGCCTCCCGTGGGATATAGCCGAACGCCGACTGGATTTCATGAAGCAGAGGCAGCAAACCGCCGTCAACCTGTTGAAATTGACTAATGATTTCCTGGAGCCGCGGCATCATTCGCGCATCGAAGCCTGATATGTTCGGCATTCACCCCACCCCAAAGCAGATTATTGCGTTCTACGTTTTACGGCGTTTCCCGCAAATTACGCGGCAAAACAAGATCAAATTTCCGTTATGCGATAGAAAACGACTATTGATTGGGCGGTTTACCCCAAGCCACCGCGTTCACGGGCGAGTGCTGCGAGGCTGGAGACGAGCGGGGATAGCGGATCGCGGTCGGGCAAAACCAGCCCGACGGTGTGAACTTCTTCGGGA
>JAKBBY010000071.1 GCA_021808315.1 Pseudomonadota bacterium
CGCGCTCGCCTTAAATCCACTCCCGCGCCGCCCCCGCAAACCCAGCGCAAAACCAGAACCCGCGCCGGAGCGAAAATCACCGCCAGCCGGAGCGAAAAAGCGCAAACTACCGGTGCAAAAGGGCTGGCTGCTGCAAACCTACCCCGGCCATCACATCCCCTATGTGCGCGGTCACCTGATCCGCTTCCTCGAAGACCCGGATTTGTCGCTCCTCTCCGGCGAAAACCCGCGCATCGGTCGCGTGCTGCGCCCGCTCTGCCACATGCTCGCGATTCCACTCCCCGATTATCTCAAATTGGCGCGAAAACCCCGCCACTCGGCTCCAAAACCAGCGCAAAAACCAGCGCGGCAGGCGGAGCGAAAACCGGAGCCGTCATTTTACGACTACATGCTCCAAAAATATCCTGCTCCACCGCTGCGCCCCACACTTCCCGGCCATATTTACGAGCCACCCGCCCGCGCAAAAATCAACTTCGAGCGCTAGGCGGAGAATAATGTCCTAATCGTTCCGGCATCAAAATTAAAAAGCGCAAAAAAGCGAAACATCAGCGGAGCAAAATAACGAAGCCAGCAGAGCGCCGCCTGCGGAGCGACACCAAACCCCCGATCACCAAAATGCCGCGCCCGCCCCTCAATTGAACATTGACTTTAAGCCATTTTGGCGCGAAATCACAACTTCGTGATAAGCGCTGTGATTTAATGGTAAATTACCGGCGATGCTTATCCCGTCTAAGCTTCAAGGAGTGAAAAATTGATCTCTCGTTTTAACCCGCGGCTGGTCGTAATCACAACAATCGCCGCGATATCCATGCTCACGGCAGCGCCAAATTCTCTCGCCTCCAGCCAATTGGGTCATATCGGCGCTTGGACCGCCAAGATGGGGGGCGGCAGCCCATCAAAAAAGTTTTGCGTGATGAAAGAAACATTCCGAGATGGCGGCGTGTTTGGTTTCCGGTTCGATCATTCGGGCGCCCACATGTATGCCTATAAGCCGCACTGGAACTTGGCGGGGAAGGGGAGTCATCTGCAAATGATTTTGCATGTCGATGGGGTCGATTACAGCCATCCTGCGCGCATCGCGACACAATCGTTGATCAAGACGGACGTTATCGATTGGAAAGGGTTTCGCGTGCTCGTCCATAGTCAGCGTGCCCAACTGCGCATCATGTTCGCGCGTCCCGTCACTTGGACTCTCAATCTAACAGGCGCACGGCAGGTCGCCGAAATTGTTGATCGCTGTGTGCATCAGCAAGGCATTTAACATTTCGTAACTTTGTGCGAGCCACCGCTTTCATTCCCGCAGTGGCGATTCTGTAGGCACTCCGCTAAATCATGCGGGCACGGTCTCGGATGGGAGACCGTGCTTTCGTGATGGGGCCGACAGAAAATGATCACATCGATGAACATAGGCGATTCTTCGCCGGGCAGTCCGCCAGTCGGTGCGCCTTTTATCTCCTATGCGCAGAATTTCGAGGATATTTTGCTCGCGCGCGTCTTCGCGGGCAAAAATACCGGCTTTTATGTCGATATCGGCGCATTCGATCCATCAATCGGCTCGGTGACCAGAGCATTCTATGATCGGGGCTGGCGCGGCATCAATATCGAACCCGGGCTGATTTTTACCAAACTCGCCGCTGAGCGGCCTGATGACATCAATCTCAATCTCGCCGTGAGCGATCATGAAGGTGAGGTTGAGTTCATCGATGATCCAACCGATCCCGGCCAGTCGCGCATCCCATCATCCGAAGTGCCCGGCGTGTCGCGGCGCAGTGTTGCCTGCGATACACTGACCAACATTCTCGCCGCCCATGCCAACGGGCGCATGCCCGATTTCATCAAAATCGATGTTGAAGGCGCTGAAGCAGCGATCATCACGAGCACCGATTGGCGCCGGGTCCGCCCGACCATTTTGGTGATTGAAGCCACCAAGCCCTGGACCCATCAGCTGGCCAATCAATCCTGGGAGCCAACCTTGCTCGATCAGGGTTATCACCGCGCCTATTTCGACGGCATTAATATTTTTTACCTCCCGGACGAGCATCGCAATCTGCAGCGCCATTTTCTGCTCCCGGTGAATGTGCTTGATCATTTCGTGGTGCATGATCCGGCGATGGCCCCGCTGCAGCACCAGCTTGAGCAAAGCCAACATGACCTTGCCGCGTGCGAGGCCTCTTATCGGCAAAGCCGTGACGATCAGGCACGCTTGCGCGCTCAGGTGCAGCAACTCACCGCGAGACTTGAAGCGTATCAAGCCTTTCAACAGCGCCTGACCGATCATCTGGACTGGCCCGATGCGCCACGCGCCTTACGGCGCGTTCTGCCAATCGCGCGTTGGCTGCGCCGATGGGACGCGCCGCCCCAACCAGCAACGCCCGCAACACCGAGCGAGGCGATAGAATCGCCCCCGCCAGACCCCACCGTGCGCGCACGCGCTCAATCGCTGCTCTACATGGTCTATCGCCCATTTCGCCCGATCCTTCGGCCCATCGCATGGCGCCTACGCTGGTTCTTAATCGGCGACGTTCGCCATGATTTGGCCAATCTCACAGCACATCTCCAACATCTCAACCAATCCATCACCGACCTTCAGCGCCTAGCCCAGATCGCAAAAGACCCGCCCTCGGCGCCAACAGCATCCGATCAATTGGTCAATCTCGTCGAAACCGCTTTGGTCACGCTTGCGCTTGATGCAGAACGCCTCGCCGCCGATCACCGCATGGCGTCCAACCAGGATGATGAGCGTAATGCGCGATCTTATCATTGATGCGCGCTGCCTGCAGGACCCGGCCTTCGCCCGTCGTGGCATTGGCAGTCATGCCGCCGGGCTGATCGCAGGTGGGCGTGCCCGCGCTGACATCCGCGCCCGATGCCGTTTCGTGGCGCTAACCGATCCTGCCCTGCCGGCTTTGGCCGAGGATTTTCACACCCTGTTTGATGATACCCGGATTGTTGCGTATCAGCAGGTGACCGAACATTGCATGCTCTTGCAACCATCCCCGATGACCCATGATCCGCTCTGGGTCGCCCGGCTGCTGGCCGATCCCAGCGTGCCCAGCATCGCACTGGTCTATGATTTCATTCCGCATGATTTTCCCCACCATTATCTCACCAACGCCGCGACGCGCGTGCTTTATTATGCCAGCCTCGCGTCACTGCGCCTCTATGATGGGTTGTTGGCGATTTCCGAGGCAACGCGGCTCCAGCTCGAAAGCTGGGTGGCGCACCGGGCCTCGCTGGTCGCGGTGACCGGCGTTGCGCTGCGCCGATCAATGCTGCCACAGCATAACCCGCCCCCAACGCCGCGCGCCGTGCGGCGTATTCTGGTGCCCAGCGGTGAAGATTGGCGTAAAAATCCCGAAATCGTCGTCCGCGCCCACGCGATGGCCACCGCGCTGCAAAACCAAGCGGTGACGCTCGAATTTATTGGCTTGCCCACCGACGCAACCCAGTCACGCTTGCGCACGCTGGCACGCCATGAAGGCGGAAACCCCGATCTACTGGTGTTTCATCCCTTTCTCGATGATCCCAACCTCGCCGCGCTTTATCGTGCGTGCGATGTCGTCGTGGTGCCGTCGCGCAGCGAGGGATTTTCAATTCCGGTGATCGAGGCGATGGCCCAGTCCGCCCCGGTGCTGGCCAGCAACTGCCCCGCCCATGCAGAATTGCTCGCCAGTGCGCAGGATCGTTTCGATGCGGATGATCCCGCAGACCTCTCGCGACGCCTCAATGATCTCGCGGCCGATCCATCGCAGCTGATCGCAATGACGGCACGCAGCGCCGCGATTTGGCCGCGATTTACCCAAGAGCAAGTCAATGCGCGCGCTTGGGATGCCATCGCCACCCTGATTGATTCGCCCAAATCGCTGTCAAAACCGGCTATTGCCCGTCACCATCGGCCCCGAATCGCGTTTGTCTCGCCAATGCCCCCCACGGCTTCGGGCTGTGCTGATTTTTCCGAACGCACTTTACAGAGCTTGGCGCCGCGCGCGGATATTTCGGTCTTCACCAATACGCCCAACCCCGAATTGCCGCCGCAAACAAGGTTCGCCGGCACGCCGGGCCGCTATGCCCATGTCTCAAGCCAATTTGACGCCGTGATCGATGTGCTCGGCAATTCGCATTTTCATCAGGCCGAGTTTGATCTCTTGCGCAGCTTTGGCGCTGCCTGCATCGCGCATGATGCGCGCATGCTCGATTTTTACGTCCATCGCCTCGGCCTTGCGCGTGCCTGTGCTCAGGCCAGCGCTGAGGCGGGCCGGGTCATTTCGCCTGAGGAGGTGGAGCATTGGCTGCTGCATCCGGGTGAATTGCCGGTGCTATTTCTCGGTGAAATTGCCGCCGCATCGCGCCCACTCTTCGTTCATTCAGCGATCACCGCGCGCCTGATCACCCAACTCTATCAGCGCACCGCGATCGTGCTGCCGTTCCCGCCCTATCGCGACTTTACCGATGCCGAACTCAGCGAGGCCGCGCGCGCACGGGTTCGCAGCCAACTGCGCCTCGCGCCCGACGAGCTGATTATTGCGAGTTTTGGCACAATCAGCCGTGATCGCGCACCGGGCGAACTAATCTGGGCGCTGGACATGCTGCGAAGCTGGGGCTTGCCGGCCCGGCTGGTGCTGATCGGGCAAGCCAGCCCTGATATCGCCGCGATGATCGATCATTTGGCGGCGGAGGTCGGGGTCAATGTCACCATCATCGCCGATCGCGACAATCAATCGCTCTATCGCGATTGGCTGGTCGCCTGCGATGTGGCGGTGCAACTGCGCACCTATGGTTTTGGTGGCTTATCCGGGGCCTTGATCGATTGCATCGGGGCTGGCGTGCCGAGTGTTGCCAATGCCAGCCTCGCTGACGCAATCGAGGCTCCGCCTTATGTCGTAACGATCCCCGATGCCCTCAGCGCCCCCTTGCTGGCCGAGGCCATTGCCGACATCGTCGAGTCATCCCGCCACCGGCCACGCCCGTTGGCCGGGCGGCGCGCTGATCTCGCCACCCGTAATTTCGATATTTATTGCGCCAAATTGATGAACGGGTTGGGCTTCTCATGATTGTGCTCGATTGTTCCGAACTTGCGCAAAACCCAATTCATACCGGCATCCAGCGGGTGGTGCGCGCGCTGATCCAATATTGGCCATCCGCGTTCCCGCTGACGCTCGCAAGGTTCGATCCAGCCCGTGGTTTGGTGCAATTACCTGCGGCAGCGCGCGCCATTCTGCTCGATACCAAGGCGGACGCCGACATCATCGAGAACCAGCTTGTCGCGCTAGGCCCCGGCGCGCCTGTGCCGCTCGAAGCTGCCCCCCGCATCCTGGTGCCGGAAGTCTTTTATGATCAAGCCCGTTGCAATTTTTATCAGATGCTGCCCGCTGGGCGCGCAGCTTTCCTGGTCTATGATTTGATTGCCTATGTGCATCCAGCTCAGCTCAATGTTCGCGAAACAGCACCGCTGATGCCCTATTTACGTGTGTTGCGTGAAGCGCGCCATCTCGCCTTCATCAGTGACCAGACGAGGATGGAATTTATGCGCCGCATCCGTCGCCATCCTGCCGAGGCGGGTCCGGTGTTGCCGCTCGGGGCCGACGGGCTGGCGCTGGAGCGTCAGTTATTTGACGCCACCCGCAATGATTTTCTCAGTATTGGGTCCATCGATGGTCGGAAAAATCAACCTTTGATGATTGCCGCCTTTCAGCGCCTGTGGCAGCGCGGCAGCACAGCGCAGCTTACCTTGGTCGGTCGCGCCTTTCCCCGTGCCGATCTCTCTGCGCTCGAAGCCGTTGCTCATCATCCGCATTTTACCTGGCATCGCCATGCCACCGATGATGAGCTCCGATCATTCATGCGGCGTGCGCGCGCGTCCCTCTATTTATCCGAAATCGAAGGCTATGGTTTGCCGCCGATTGAAAGCCTCTATGCGGGCATCCCGGTGATCGTCTCGAGCGCCTTGCCATCGACCAGCGCCTTGCCGCATCGCGGTCAAATTCGCTTGTCCAGCATCACGCCCGAAACAATTGCCGATGCGGTCAGCACAATGAGTGACACTGTAAACGCCACACAATTTTGGGCTGAAGCAGCAACCCTCCAGCTTCCGCGCTGGGCTGATTTCGCCAGCGAAACTGCCCGTTGGGTCAGCGCGTTACCCCCCTAACAATTTGTTCCCTGTGATCCGGATTAAAAGCCAAAGAGATGGCTTGCACCCAATAATGTATTGAACACGCCCCAGGCGAGTGGAATGCCCACCAAAAGCCAATAGGCGATGAAGCGTGGCTCGGTTGTCGCTACGGCCTTAGCCGCCGCAGGCGCTGGGTTGGCCTCGGACAATTCAGCAAGATTAATGCCGGTGACATCGGTTTGCCAACGATAGATCATCGAATTGCAAAATGCCCCAAATAATAACAATCCCGCCATGATATACAGCGTCACCGTGTAAGAATCCGCCTTGGGCACACCGAGGCTGATTTGATAACGCCGAATATAATCGATCAATACCGGCCCCAATACGCCGGCGGCGGACCATGCCGTCAATAAGCGTCCATGGATTGCGCCGACATGGCGCACACCGAAAATATCGCGCAGATAGGCGGGTATGGTGGCAAAGCCGCCGCCATACATGGACAAGATCAAGCCGAAACAAAGAGCCGTCAGCGCAACACTACCCAAGACCGCTGTATGCGGCACAATCAAATACAGCGCGATACCGAGAAAGAAGAATATGAAAAAAGTTGCCTTGCGGCCAATCCAATCGGACAACGAGGCCCAGGCAAATCGGCCCCCCATGTTGAACAGCGAGATGAAACCAACGAACCCCGCTGCCGTGAAGGCGGTGATCTGGCCATGGAACATTTCCTGAATCATCGGGCTGGCTTGGCTAATCACGCCAATTCCCGCGGTAACATTCAGAAATAGCACCAGCCACAAATAATAAAATTGCGGTGTGCGCAAAGCGCCACCCCCCGTTACATCGGTGCTGTTCAACCAAGACGCCGCGTTGGTCTGTTGATCAGCATTGGGCGGCAGCCAGCCGGCGGGCGGCACCCGCACGATCACAGCGCCCAGCGTCATGAAAACTGCGTAGAGTATTCCCAATGTCACGAAGCAGCCGACGATGCCCGGTTGCGATGCGGTGGCGAACACATGCATCAGCAAAACTGACAGCGGCGCACCGATCATCGCGGCGCCACCAAACCCCATGATTGCAAGTCCGGTTGCCATGCCTGGCCGGTCAGGAAACCACATCAGCAAAGTCCGCACCGGCGAGACATACCCGATCCCAAGCCCGATCCCGCCAATCACGCCATAGCCGATAAACAGCACCACCAAACTGTGAATGGCAACGCCAACCGCCGCGACCAAAAATCCACCGCCAAAACACGCTGCGGCCAACACCATCGCCCGGCGTGGCCCCACCCGATCGAGCCAGCCCCCCGCAAATGCCGATGCGAGGCCGAGAAACAAAATGGCGACCGAAAAAATCCACCCAACGTCAACCAGGGACCAGTTATGCCCTGGATGGCCCGGCCCGCCGATCAATTTGGTCAGTGGCAGGTTAAAGACGCTAAAGGCATAAACCTCGCCAATGCATAAATGCACACATAACGCTGCAGGGGGCACCAGCCACCGATTATAATCGGCGGGCGCAATTGTTCGCTCGCGATCCAAAATGCTCAGAAACGCCATCTCGCCCCCCACCGTGCTCGATTTATTGATATTGCCGTGCCAAGCTCTCTCCGACAAACATCTCTTTATCGCAGTTTATCGTCAATGGGCAAAAATTATTATGCTGATTCACAACAAAAACGCTCGCTGATCGATCTTGTATGATTTGATCGCCTCGCCGATAACCCGATGATGGTCGCGCCACGGAGCTTTCAAATGTTAAGAAACACACGCCCATCGTGGCGATTGCTCGTTTTGCCGGCGATTATCGGTGGCGCGGCAAACGCCGGATGGCCGCCCGAATGCGGGCCGTGGTCATGATCGCGCCCCGGATCGGCATCGCGGGTATCAGCGGTCGAATGGGTCAGTTGCTCGCGGCCGCGATCCCTGCGGCGGGAGCAACATTGGTCGGCGGCACGCGCCGCAACGACGATTTGGCCGCCCTTGCGCGCGGGTGCGATGTCGTGATCGATTTCACCATCGCGGCGGCGATTGCCCCGCACGCGGCGATTTTGGCGCAAACCGGCACGGCCTGGGTGCTCGGCACCACCGGCCAGACCGAGGCGGATCATGCCGCCATCAGCGCCGCTGCAACAAAAATCCCCGTGTTTACCGCCGCTAATTTTGCCCCCGGCGTCAATCTGATCCTCGCGCTCGCGCAAATTCTCGCGGCCCAGCTTCCTGCCGCCACGCATGACGCCGAAGTGCTGGAAATGCATCACCGCCAAAAGCGCGATGCACCCTCCGGCACCGCCATCGCGCTCACCCGCGCCATTCAGCGCGGACGTGACTCGGATGCCGTCATCCCCACCGCCAGCCTGCGCGGCGGGCAGATCATTGGCTCGCATACGGCCTTGTTTACCGCCGGTTTTGAGCAAATCACCCTGACCCATCACGCCCTTGATCGTCGTATTTTTGCCGATGGCGCAGTCCGCGCCGCACTCTGGCTGATCCAGCAGCCGCCGGGGCTTTACGGCATGAATAATCTGTTGGCCCTTGATGATATGATCAGGTAATCGCCGTTCATTGCGCTGTTTGGCTTGACCGGTGCGCCAGTTTCCGCCAATCCGCGTGCGCTCGGGCGTGCGGCCCCGGCGCTGACCCGGCTTCGGGCTGTTTCGCGACAAGAGGAGAAATCCATGCGCGACAAAGGCGAGTTTTTATTTACCTCGGAATCCGTCTCCGAGGGGCATCCCGACAAAGTCGCGGATCGGATCTCCGATACCGTGCTTGACGCCTATCTGGCGGCTGATCCGTATGCGCGGGTCGCCTGCGAAACGCTGGTGACCACCAATCAGATCGTGCTCGCTGGCGAAACCCGCGGCCCGGCTTCGATCACCCATGAATATCTCGCCCATCTCGCGCGCATGGCGGTGCAGGATATCGGCTATGACCAGGAAGGCTTCTCCTGGCGCAACGCCACGATCGATGTTTTGCTCCACGCCCAATCGAGCGATATCGCCGCCGGCGTCGATGCGGCTGGCAACAAAGATGAAGGCGCTGGCGACCAAGGCATTATGTTCGGCTATGCCTGCTCGGAAACCGAGGCGCTGATGCCAGCCCCGATCCATTATTCGCACTTGATTTTGCGCCGCATGGCGGAGTTGCGCAAAATTGGCGATAGCCGGGCGATTGGCCTGCAGCCTGACGCAAAAAGCCAGGTCACGCTGAAATATGTCGATGGCAAGCCGGTCGGTGCCACCTCAATCGTGGTGTCCACCCAACATGACGAGGGGATGACACAAGGCGCTATCAAAGCCATGCTGCGCCCGCTGATCACGGAATTGCTCCCCGCCGGTTGGATGTGCAGCGATGAGCATTTTTATGTGAACCCCACCGGTAATTTCGTCATTGGCGGGCCGGACGGCGATTGCGGCCTTACCGGGCGTAAAATCATTGTCGATACCTATGGCGGCGCGGCCCCGCATGGCGGCGGTGCTTTTTCCGGCAAAGACCCGACCAAGGTTGATCGGTCGGCGGCCTATATGTGTCGCTACCTCGCGAAAAACGTCGTTGCTGCCGGGTTGGCCAGCCGCTGCACCATCCAGGTCAGCTACGCGATTGGCGTGTCGCATCCGCTGTCGGTCTATGTCGATTTGCACGGAACCGGCCATGACGTGGAAGAGAGCAAGATCGAACGGGTCCTGCGCGAGTTGGTGAACCTTACGCCGCGCGGCATTCGCGAGCATCTGCATTTGAACCGGCCGATCTATGTGCCGACCTCATCCTACGGCCATTTTGGCCGCGAACCCGATGCTGAATTGGGCACCTTCACCTGGGAAAAGACTGACCTGGTTCCCGCGCTGAAATCGGCATTTGGACGCTAATCTGAAACCGCCGCCCGACCGTCTCTATGGTCGGGCGCGCGGCCACGCGCTGCGGCCCCGGCAAGTCGCGTTAATGGCCGCTTTGCTGCCGCGTCTGCGCTGGCCTGATGTCGGGTTCGCCATTAAACCAAACGCCGTGTGGATCGAGGTTGGCGCTGGCAGTTTCGAACATGCTGAGGCTATGGCGCGCGCCAACCCCACCATTGGCCTCATCGCCTGCGAAGTGTTTGAAAACGGCATCGCGTCGCTGCTATCGCGCCTCGCGCCCGGCGACGCTGATCCGGCCAGCGTCGATGTGCCGGCCAATCTGCGAGTTTACCCCGATGATGCGCGGGCCTTGCTGCGCAGCCTTCCGGATCGGGCTCTCGGCCAGCTATTTTTGATGTTTCCCGACCCCTGGCCCAAAGCCCGCCACGCGAAACGCCGATTTGTGCATCCGGAGATGATCCATGACGTGGCGCGCGTGATGCAAAGCGGCGCGGCATGGCGGATCGCGAGTGATGACCCAACCTACCAACACTGGGTATCCGCCGTCTTTGCCACGCAGCATGATTTTATCATGACGCAACAAACCACAAAACGGCCGGATGATTGGCCAGCAACGCGTTACGAAGCCAAAGCCATTAGGGCAGGGCGGCAACCCTATTATTGGAGTTTCCAGCGCGTTTAGCGACTATCGCGTTGAGTTTACCGATAGGTGACGTTGACGGATCAGGAGCAAACAGGCAATTTAATGCTACCAAGTGGCAACGGAACGTTCATTCATATTGGCATTCCGCGCCGCTGCGGTTACAAACGCGCACTGCACGAATTTTAAAACACCACTGCCTGGGGAGCAAAATCCATGAGCGATCAAAGCAACGACATGCCCGATCTCGGCATCACCGACCATCTTGGTCGGCGCGGTCTGATCAAAGCCGGGGCAGGAATCGGCCTCACCGCCTTGATGGCCGCGCCCACGCCGAGCTGGGCTGCGAGCGAAAAACCGATCAAGATTGGCATGGTCGATCCGATCACCAGCATTTTTGCCGCTCTCGGCCATAGCGAAATCAAGGGCGCGAAATTCGCCGAGGAAGAGATCAATAAAAAAGGCGGCATCATGGGCCGTCCGCTGCAGCTGCTTGTTGAAGACGGCGCCGGCAATCCTGGCACCACGGTCACCAAGGCCCAGCGTTTGGTCACCCGCGACAAAGTCGATTTTCTGATCGGCACCGTGAATTCGGCATCCTCCTTGGCGCTCAGCCAATATGCCGCACGGCAAAACAAGCTGTTTGTCTGCACCGGTGGCCACGTTGACAGCCTGACCGGCGGCTCGTGCAGCTGGAACACGTTCCGCACCTGCTCGACCACCTGGATGCTGACGTCGGGCGATTTTGAAACCCTGTTCAAGAAATTCGGCAAGAAATGGTATTTCATCACCACCGACTATGCTTTCGGTGAGTCCGAGCAGGCCGATTACACAAAGCAGTTGAAAAAGGCCGGCGGCACGGTGGTCGGTGGGGCGCTCGCGCCCGTCGGCACCACCGATTTCTCGTCCTACCTGATCGACGTGAAAGCCAAAAAGCCCGACGTGCTGTGCCTGTTGCTGGCTGGTGACGATCAGGTAAACTGCATGAAGCAGATTGCCCAATTCGGCATCGACAAGAACATTGCCGTTGGTGGCGCGCTGATGGAGCTCGAAGTGCTGCAGGCGCTGCCCGAAGCCGCCCGCTATGGGTGGTGGACCATGGAGTGGTATTGGAACCAGCCGAAAACGCCGCATGTCGCCGAATTCGTCAGCGCGTATAAAGCCAAGTACAAGGGCCAATACCCCTCGGCGCGCTCTTGGTTCGGCTACGCAACCGTTCACGCGATTAAGCTTGCGGTCGAAAAAGCCAAATCAACCGAGACCATCAAGGTCGTCCGGGCGATGGAAGGTTTGGTGCTGCCGCCCGAAGTGGCGCTGCAACCCGGCGCACCGGAATATCGCGCTGCCGATCACCAATTGATCCTGTCGATGTTC
>JAKBBY010000072.1 GCA_021808315.1 Pseudomonadota bacterium
CACGGCGGGCATGCAACAATCCGTCCGGTTCGATCCATCCATGCGCAAATTCCTTGATTCCAACGCGGCTTGCGTATCGCCTCTGGCGGCGATAAACCGGGTTATGGAACCTGTAGTAACTCTAGAATCAAGCGGTAAATTCCCGCCATCCGCTAAAAAATTGTCCATCTCCAGGCCCACGAAATCGTCCGCCGCTCCTGGCCCGCTGATGCCCATCGGCGTGCTCGCCGCCCGGTCAGCCTGCCCGATCGATACCATCCGTTTTTATGAGAAAATCGGCATCCTGCCGCACCCCGCGCGCACCGAAGGCGGCCATCGCCTCTACAGCCCAGCCGCCGCACAACGGTTAATTTTCGTGCGCCGAACCCGCGCCCTCGGCTTCACGCTCGATGACGTGCGCGCCTTGCTCCGCCTTGCCGATCAAGAGCAAAGCGCCTGCGCCGCCGCAAAATCCATGGCGCAGACGCATTTGATCGATATTCGCGCCAAAATCGCCGATCTCGCCGCCATGGAAGCCACATTAACCGCCCTGATCGTCCAATGCGATGATAATGGCGGCACCGAATGCCCGTTGATCCAAGTGCTCTGCGGGCCTGAACTGTGATTTTGGTGAGGGCAGAGGGACGATCAGAAAAGTTAAAAAACTCTTCTTTTTTGTGAACAAAAAAGAAGCAAAAAAACTTTGCACCTCTAGGTTCGGATTGGCTTCAACGCTGCCGCATCAAATGCGAAAAGTTGGGGCAACGATATAGTGGATCTTCGGGAAGGTGCTGTTTGAGGTTATCTCGTATTTCACGGGCTAGAGTGTTTGATTTAATTAGCCATGTTGAGTCGAGGCAATGCCACCACGAACCGTATGCTTTGATGGCGTCCTCAAGGCCCGCCTAGTCCTCGCCTTCATGCAAGTCGTAGCCAATCATGAAAACAGCCATCAGACTACTTCCTTTTGATGTAGCCGGTCAGGGATTTCGCTCCGCTACGATCTAACACGGTGCGTAGATGAGCGTCGCTACGGGTTCCGGCAGCAAAGCTATTGCCATACGTTTCCCGAAGTGTGCCAACCCGTGTGTTACCGTGCTTTACGCTGATGCGACCATCAGCATCACGATGCCGACCATCCAGACCCGGCTGCTTGTGAGACATTTGCCAAAACCTCCTCCTAAATCGGCCATGCCGACGCCATACGGAGGAACATACAGAGTACAGGAAGACGCCGTCAACTACATTTTGTGGCTGTGGATGGATACAACACAAAATGTGGCTGCTGCTTCGTCAAACATGTTGCTTCGTCAAACATATAGTTATCAAAGTTTTTTGCGCTGCTTTTTTTCAAAAAAGCAGTTTTTCGCTTCTTCAGCTTTTTCCTGTCTGCATCGACATCGCCCACCCCGTCATCCCATTCGCCGGTTGATCGCGCCAGCCCCGGTCTCCAGCATCGCGATATAATTCATCGCGAGTGACGCACTCTCCTTGAACCGCCGCAACCCGCCATCCGGCACCATCCCCGCCATCGCCCCCAGCCGCAGCCCCGCATCCCGGCCCCAGCCCGCCAACTCTGCCGGTGTGATGAATTTGCGCCAATCATGCGTGCCCACCGGCACCACCCGCAGCAGATATTCCGCCCCTAATTTCGCGCCGAGAAAAGAGCGTCGGGTGCGGTTGATGGTGGAGACAAACAACAACCCGCCCGGCTCCAGCAGCCCGGCCAGCGTCGCGATGAATTCCGCCGGTTGATCCACATGCTCAATAATTTCCAGCGCGGTCACCACCGGAAACCGCAAGCCCGCCGCGCGCACCATCGCCGCCGTGCCGACCTGATACGCAATATCAAGCCCGGATTGGCGCGCATGCGCCCGCGCCACCGCAATCGTCTCGCCCGCCGCATCAAGCCCGGTTACCGCACAGCCCGCCTTCGCCAGGCTCTCCGCCAGCAACCCTGCTCCGCAACCCACATCGAGCACCCGCACGCCAGCCCCAAAGCGCGGGCGCACGCGCCGCATAATCCAATCCGTGCGCAGCGGATTCATCGCCATCAATGCGCGCATCGGCCCCTCGCGGTCCCACCAGCGCCCGGCAATGGCATTAAATTTTGCCAATTCCGCCGCCGCCGAACCGCTCGCGTCCGTTTCAATCCCCGTCTGTGCCGCTATCATGATGCCGCTCCGTTCCTGCGCGAGAGCCTGCTTCGCGCCGAGCCTTGTTGATGAGGTGCGCGTCGAGCATTGCTCTTAGGCCCACCCGCCTTTATGTGAGCGTTCGGCGCGCGCTCGGCAAGCGTGCGCATTGCGGAGCCTAACGGCTTGGTTGAACTCGGAAACAGGATTCTATGGCGCGTCTGGTGATGAAATTCGGCGGCACCTCGGTCGCCGACCTTGAACGGATCCGCAACGTCGCGGCGCGCGTGGCCCAAGCCGTGGCGGCGGGCGATGAAGTGGCCGTCGTGGTCTCGGCGATGGCGGGCGCCACCAATCAATTGGTCGGCTGGTGCCAGGAGCTTTCGCCGCTCTATGACGCGCGCGAATATGACACGGTGGTCGCCACCGGCGAACAGGTCACCGCCGGGCTGCTCGCCATCGCCCTGCAAACCATCGGCGTCGACGCCCGCTCCTGGGTCGGCTGGCAAATCCCGATCGCGACCGATGGCCAGCACGGCAAAGCCCGGATCGATCATATCGAGGGTGCCGAGCTGATCCGCCGGATGCAAGCCGGCCAAGTGCCGATTGTCGCAGGCTTTCAAGGCGTCGGCCCCGATCGCCGGATCACCACGCTCGGGCGCGGCGGCTCGGATACCTCAGCCGTCGCCCTGGCCGCCGCCCTGCAGGCGGATCGGTGCGATATCTATACCGATGTCGATGGCGTCTACACCACCGATCCGCGCATCGTTGCCAAAGCCCGCAAACTCTCGCACATTACCTACGAAGAAATGCTGGAACTGGCGTCGGTCGGCGCGAAAGTGCTGCAAACCCGCTCGGTCGAACTCGCGATGAAAGAGCGCGTGCGCGTGCAAGTGCTCTCCAGCTTCTCCGATGCACCCGGCACACTCGTTGTCGATGAGGATGAAATCATGGAACAGGAAATGGTCGCGGGCATCGCCTATTCACGCGACGAAGCCAAACTCACCGTCCGCCGTGTGCCTGATCGCCCCGGCGTCGCCGCCGCCGTATTTTTTCCCCTGGCGGAAGCGGGCATCAATGTCGATATGATTGTGCAGAACGTCTCTGAAGACGGCACGACGGACATGACATTCACGCTGAATAAAACCGAATTGCCGCGCGCCCGCGCCGTGCTGGAATCCCTGCATGACAGTATCGGCTATGCCGAACTCGCCGCCGATTCCAACGTCGCCAAAATCTCGGTGGTCGGCGTTGGTATGCGCAGCCATGCCGGCGTCGCTGGCACCATGTTCAAAGCCCTCGCCGGTCGCGGCATCAATATCCAAGTCATCTCCACCAGCGAAATCAAAGTCAGCGTGCTAATCGCCGCCGAATATACCGAACTCGCGGTGCGCGCCCTGCACACCGCCTATGGATTGGACGTCGCATGAGCCTGCTTGATCCGCTCTGGGCGCGGGGCCGCGCCTTCCTCGGCACCGACACCGCAATCATGGCCGGCGCGATGAGCTGGGTGAGCGAGCGCCATCTGGTCTCCGCCATCTCCAATGAAGGCGGCTTCGGCGTGATCGCCTGCGGTGGCATGACCCCCGCCTTGCTGGAGGCCGAAATCATCGCCACCCAAGCCCTGACCAACAAGCCGTTCGGCGTCAATCTGATCACCATGCACCCGCAGCTTGATGATCTGATCCGCGTGTGCGCGGCCCATCAGGTCAGCCATATCGTGCTCGCGGGCGGCGTGCCCTCCACCAACGCCGTGCGCGCGGTCAAAGCGAGCGGCGCGAAACTGATCGGCTTCGCCCCCGCCTTGGTGATGGCCAAACGGCTGATCAAAATCGGGGCCGATGCGCTGATCATCGAAGGCTCGGAAGCAGGCGGGCATATCGGCCCGGTCTCGCTCGGCGTGCTGGCCCAGGAAATCCTGCCCGCGATCCACGAAGTGCCGGTGTTCGTCGCGGGCGGCATCGGGCGCGGCGAAGCGATCCTCGCGTTCCTCGAAATGGGGGCTGCCGGCGCGCAGCTTGGCACCCGCTTCGCCGCCGCCCGCGAAAGCATCGCCCACGCCAATTTCAAAAACGCCTTCATCCGCGCCAATGCCCGCGACGCGCTGCCCTCCGTGCAGCTTGATCCGCAATTCCCGGTCATCCCGGTGCGCGGCCTCGCCAATGACGGCACCCGCCGCTTCCTCGCCCACCAGGCCGAAACCATCCAGCGCTTCCAGTCGGGCGAGCTGGATCGCGAAGCCGCCCAGCTTTCCATCGAGCATTTCTGGGCCGGCGCGCTGCGCCGCGCGGTGATTGAGGGCGATGTCGAAACCGGCTCGGTGATGGCCGGCCAATCGGTCGGCATGGTCACCGCCATCCAGCCGGTGCGCGAGATCATCGCCGAACTGATCGCCCAGGCCGAAACCGCCTTACGCGCCCGCACCCCCTCCATCAGCCGCCCCGATGAAGCGGCCAACCAAGCCGCGTAACGCCGCGCCAGCGGTCCCTCCCGCGCCCCCGTCCGCGGCGGCGAAAAAGCCGCGTGAGCGCACCCACCGGATCGCAGCGTCGCGGCGGCTGTTCGCCACATTGCGCGAACGCCTCGCGGCGGGCGATTGGAGCCTGCCCGAACTCACCCGCCTGATCGCCCGCGAAATGGCGGCGGATGTCTGCTCCATCTACATCACCCGCCCCGGTGAAATGCTCGAATTGGTGGCCAGTTTCGGCCTGAAACCGCAATCGGTCGGGCAAACCCGCCTGCGCATCGGCGAAGGCATTGTCGGCATCGCCGCCGCCTCCGCCACCGCGATCAATCTGGCCGATGCACGCAGCCACCCCGATTTCGCCGCCCGGCCCGATACCGGCGAGGATGATTTCGCCGCCATGCTCGCCGTGCCGATCCGCCGCGCCGGGCGTTGCCTCGGCGTGATCACCCTGCAAGACCGCCTCGCCCGCCGCTTCGCGCCGATGGAAGCGGACGTGGTCTCCACCATCGCCATGCTGCTCGGTGAAACCATCGCCAATCTCGGCGTGGTGCAAAACAGCCCGGCCAGCCTCGGTGATGCGCTGTCGCGCCGCTATCTCGGTTTTGCGCTCGCCCCCGGCATCATCGCGGGCACCGCCTTGCCGCTGGGCCGCGCTAGCGCCCCGAAGGCGATTTTCGCGCCCGATCCTGCCGCCGAACATATCCGCCTCAACCGCGCCATCGCCGAGTCCGAGGCCAGCCTGAACGCGCTGATCGCCGAAACCCTGCCCGATGGCGATACCAGCCGCGACGTGCTGGACGCGTACCGCATGCTCGCCCAAAGCGGCGGCTGGCTGGAGCGGGTGCGCAGCGCCATCAATGAAGGGCTGAGCGCCGAAGCGGCGGTCGATCAAGCCGGTGCCGCCTTGCATGCCCGCATGCGCCGCATCGCCGATCCCTATCTGCGCGAACGCCTCGCCGACATTGAAGACATGATCGAGCGCATGCTCACCGCCCTCGGCGCCGTGCCCCCGCGCCCTGAGCGCGCCGATGGCATGGTCCTGATCGCCCGCCGCCTCGGCCCCGCCGAATTGCTCGATTGGCATCGGCGCGGCATCGCCGGTTTCGCCATCGAGGAAGCCAGCGCCAATGGCCACGCCGCCATCCTCGCCCGCGCGCTCGATTTGCCGGCCATCGCCATCGAAGCGGGCGCGGTCAACACCATCAGCGCGGGCGAACCGATCCTGCTCGATGCCGAAACCGGCGTGCTGATCCTCCGCCCCGACCCCGATGTCGCCGCCGCCTATGACCGCGCCCTCGCCGCCCGCTCCAGCCGCAATGCCGAACTCGCCGAGTTCCGCACCCGCCCGGCGATCACCGCCGATGGCACCCGCCTGACCCTGATGCTCAATGTCGGCCTTGCTTTCGAGCTTGATCAGCTTGAGCGCACCGGCGCTGAAGGGATTGGCCTGTATCGCACCGAAATCGCCGCCCTCGCCGCCGGGCGGGTGCCCAGCGTGGCGGATCAAGCCGCCGAATATCGCAAAGTCATCGCCCGCGCGGGCGGCGCGCCGGTGGTGTTTCGCACGCTCGATCTCGGTGCCGATAAAATCCTGCCCAATGAAACCGAAGAACCGGTGGAAAACCCGGCGATGGGCTGGCGCAGCCTGCGCGTCGGGCTCGATCGCCCCGCCGTGCTGCGCCGCCAACTCCGCGCCTTGCTGATCGGCGCCGCCGGGGCCGATCTCGCGGTGATGTTCCCAATGGTCGCCACCGTCGCCGAGTTCCGCGCCGCGCGCGATTTGCTGGAGAACGAAGCAAGCAAAGTTCCCACCCCCCCGCGCAGCCTCTCGGTCGGCACCATGCTTGAAGTGCCCTCGCTGCTGTTCCAACTGCCCGGCCTGCTCGCCGAGGCGGATTTTCTCTCGGTCGGCACCAATGATCTGATGCAATTCCTGTTCGCGGCTGATCGCGGCACCCCGCGCCTCGCTGGCCGCTATGATGTGCTCTCCGCCCCGGTCCTCGAATTGCTCGAAGGCCTCGCCACCGCCTGCCGCGAGGAGGAGGTTGGCTTCTCGATCTGCGGCGAAGCCGCCGGCCGCCCGTTGGATGCCTTGATCTTCGCCGCCATTGGTGTGCCCACCCTCTCAATGTCCGGTGCCTCGATCCTGCGCGTCAAAGCCCTGCTCGCCAGCGCCGATCTCAACGCCTTGCGCCCGGTCCTGCGCGAATTGCGCCGCGCCGGGGCCGCAGGCACCAGCCTGCGCGAGCCGCTGACCGCCTGGGCGCGCGAGCATAATTTGCCCATCTAGCGCCAACGCGCTACATCGCCGCAGCGTATTCTCCCGGCAAATCCCAACCATGGGCACTCTGATTTTGGCAGACCGATCCGACCGAAAACCCGGCAATTCCGAGAGCGAAACCCCGCGCGCCCCCGGCCCCGCGCAAATCGGCGCGGAATTGCGCGCCGTGCGCGAACAGCTCGGCTGGTCGATCACCGAACTCTCGGTCCGGCTGAAAATCCGCACCGCCCAGCTCGAAGCCATCGAAGCGGGCGACCTCGCCGCCCTGCCCGCCCCCGCCTACGCCACCGGCTTCATCCGCGCCTATGCCGATATGATCGGGCTCGACCCCGATGAAATCCTCCGCCGCTTCCGCGCCGCCGGCATGGCCCCGCCCAAACAGCCCAAACTCGCCTTCCCCCGCCCGGTGCCAGACCGCGCCGTGCCGCCCGGCGCCATCGTGCTGCTCGCCCTGCTGGTGGCCCTCGCCGCCTACCTGCTCTGGTATCGCCATACCGAACATCAGCGCCACCTCGCCCAAGCCATCCCCCCCGTCCCCGCCAAACTCGCCCCCCTCGCCATCCCCAAATCCCAAATTGTTGCGCCCGCTCCCGCGCCCGCTCCCGCGCCCGCACCAGCGCCAGCGCCAGCGCCAACCCCCGCACCCATCACAACCCCGACAACGCCAACCCCAACAACGCCAACCCCGGCGAGCGCCGCGCCTTCCACCACCACCACCCCACCCGCACCCGCGCCCTCGATCTTTCACGCCATCGGCGCAGCGCCGGCGCCCACCAGCACCACCACCAGCCCAACCACGCCCGCCCCCGCGCCAACTCCACCCGGCGCGCTCGCCGTCGCCGCCACCGCCCCGGCCTGGATCGAAATCCGCGACGCCACTGGCAAAATCCTGTTCACCCGCATCCTGAAAACCGACGAATTCTGGCCCGTCCCCAGCGAACCCGGCCTGACCCTCAGCACCGGCAATGCCGGCGGCACCGTCCTGCTCCATAACGGTCAACCCTCCGCCCCGCTCGGTGCCACCGGCGTTGTGCTCCGCCATATTGAACTCACCCCACCCTCCCCCAATTCTGGTGCAACGCCAGCGCCCACACCCACAGCCACCACGCCCACCACACCCACAGCCACCACACCCCCCACCACGCCCCCCAACAATTCGGTGCCAAAATGAACTACCGCGAATACCAGCAAATCACCCGCCGCAAATCCCGCCAAATCAGCGTCGGCGCGGTCAAAGTCGGTGGCGACGCGCCGATTTCCGTGCAAACCATGACCAACACCCTGACCGACGACATCGCCGCCACCGTCGCGCAAATCCACCGCGCCGAACGCGCTGGCGTCGATATCGTGCGCGTCTCCTGCCCCGATGAAGCCGCCACCGCCGCCCTCGCCAGCATCGTCAAACAGGTCAACGTCCCCATCGTCGCGGACATCCATTTCCACTATAAACGCGCGATCGAAGCCGCCCGCGCCGGTGCCGCCTGCCTGCGCATCAACCCCGGCAATATCGGCAGCGCCGAACGCGTCCGCGAGGTCGTCACCGCCGCGCGCGATCACGGCTGCTCAATCCGCATCGGCGTCAATGCCGGCTCGCTGGAGCGCCATCTGCTCGAAAAATACGGCGAACCCAACCCGGACGCCCTGGTCGAATCCGCCCTCGAACACGCCAAAATCCTGCAAGATCACGATTTCCACGAATTCAAAATCAGCGTCAAAGCCTCAGACGTGTTCATGGCCGTCGCCGCCTACCAACAGCTCGCCGACGTCTGCGACCACCCGCTGCATATCGGCATCACCGAGGCTGGCGGGCGGCGCACCGGCACCGTCAAATCCTCCATCGGCCTCGGCTCGCTGCTCTGGGCCGGCATCGGCGATACCATGCGCGTCTCGCTCTCCGCCGAACCCGAAGAAGAAGTCCTGGTCGGCTGGGACATCCTGAAATCGCTGGGCATCCGCCATCGCGGCGTGCGCATCATCTCCTGCCCCTCTTGCGCCCGCCAAGGCTTCAACGTGATCGATACCGTGGCCAAACTCGAAGACCGCCTCGCCCATATCGAAACCCCCATCACCCTCTCGATCATCGGCTGCGTGGTCAACGGCCCCGGCGAAGCCCTGATGACCGATCTCGGCGTCACCGGCGGCGGCAATGGCCGCCACATGGTCTACGCCGCCGGCAAAACCGATCACACCATCGAAGGCGACACCATGATCGATCACGTCGTCGCCCTCGTCGAAGCCCGCGCCGCCAAACTCCAAGCCGAACAAAAAGCCGCCAAAGACGCCGCCCAACAAGCCGCCGAATAATCCGCACCCGCAGGAGGCACCATCATGCAACTCTACGGCATGGCCATGTCCGGCAATTGCTGGAAAGTCGCCCAAATCCTGCGCCTCACCGGCCATGATGTCGCGTGGATCGAAACCGACACCGCCACCGGCGCCACCCAAACCCCCGCCTTCCTCGCCCTCAACCCGAACGGCAAAGTCCCGGTCCTGCGCCTGAACGACGGCACCATCCTCACCGAAAGCAACGCCATCCTCCTGCATTTCGCCGAAGGCACCGCCTGGCTGCCACCGCCCTCGCTCGCCCGCACCCGTGTCCATGAATGGCTATTCTTCGAGCAATATACCCACGAACCCGCCATCGCCGTCGCCCGCAACCTCATCTCCTGGCGCCGCGAAGCCCATCTCCACACCGAACGCCTCGCCCAATGCGCCACCCAAGGCGCCAAAGCCCTGACCATCATGGAACGCCGCCTGAGCCAAGCCGATTGGCTGGTTGGCACCACCCCCACCATCGCCGACCTCGCCCTCTTCGCCTACACCCATCGCGCCGACGAAGCCGGTTTTTCGCTCCACCCCTATCCCGGCGTGCAAGCCTGGATCGACCGCATCACCGCCCTCCCCGGCATCACGCTCCTGCCCCGCCCCGCATAGCGCCCAACCATAAATTCCTTGTGCGCAGCGTCAGCCTGGTCAATAAATCAAGCCAATGGCCGACCATTCAATCTTCGCAACAACAACAGCCCGCCCCCGCCTGCTCCTGATCCGTCTGCTGGCCACCCTTGTGCTGGTCATCGGCATCGCACTGGTCCTGCTGTCTCACCAAAACCGCCTGCCCTTTCATCTCCCGAACCCATCGCCATCCGGCGCCAGCCCGATCACCGCCCGCCAGCACACCAAACTCCCCGCCAACCTGCACCCAGGCGACCTCATCACCACCGCCACCCAGCCACTCATCACCCGCGAAATCCTGGTGTTCCCCAACATCCCGTCAAACCACACCTACCCCGCCCACATCATCCGCGCCGGCCACCCGCTCACCGTCACCCTCCAAAGCCAGGCCACCCCCGATGAAGGCACCGTTTCCAATGCCGTCAGCAACCTCATCCTCGCCATCACCATCGCCTTCGCCCTGGTAACCCTCTGGCGTGGCGCGAACTGGACCGCCTGGGGCCTCACAATTTTCGCCTTCGCGATCATCATCGATGCCGCCGCCCGCGCCCCCCCCTTGCCGCCGCCCTTCAATGTCGGTGCCGGTGTGATTTTCATCTTCGCCAGCAGCGGCCTGCCCATCCTCGGGCTCTATATTAGCGCCCTCAACGTCGTCGCCCCCCGCCCCCGCACGCGCCGCTGGCTCAATCGCAGCTTCATCACCCTGCTCATCACCGTCACCGCTCTCGAATTAATCGCCCCCCTCGCCCTGATCTATCGCGGCATCAACACCCAAGCCACCTTCACCGACATAACGCTGGTCTTGGTCGCCATCGCCGTGCTCATCCCCGTCCTCATCCTAACCATCGGCTATCTCCGCGCCTCTCTGCAGCAAAAATTGCGCATCCGCTGGTTTCTGGTCGGCACCGGCCTGATCATTGCCGTCTTCGCCCTCGGCGTCATCCCGATCTTCGAGCCGATCACCAACCCCACCATCCACCTCCTGTTCAATATCGGCCCCGCCCTCGTCACCACCATCATCTTCGCCATCTTCGCCTACGCCGCCACCACCCAACGCCTGATCGATGTCCGCATCGTCATCAGCCGCGCCATGCTCGTCACCGCCCTGATCTCCATCATCGTCGCCAGCCTCGGCGCCAGCGAACGCCTGATCGTCAGCAGCGCCCTCGGCAGTAACGCCAGCCACGCCCTCGAACTCACCGTCGCCCTCGGCGTCGGCATCCTCTTCCACCAAGCCCAACGCTGGATCGAAGCCGCCATCGACCGCCTATTCTTCTGGCGCGAACACCAAGCCCGCGCCCAACTGCGCGACTTCGTGCGCGACGCCGGCTTCATCGAATCCACCGACATCCTCGCCACCCGCACCGTCAACGCCCTCGCCCAACGCCTCGATGCCCCCGGCGCCGCCCTCTATGAATGGCGCGGCACCCTCATCGAACGCACCGCCCAAACCGGCACCCAACCCTACCCCCCCACCCTCGACCCGGACGACCCCGCCCTCGTGCGCCTGCGCGCCACCCGCGCCCCGCTCGACCTGCACGGCCTCAACAGCAGCCTCGATACCGACGGCATGGCACTCCCCCTCGCCCTGCGCGGTCGCCTGTTCGGCGTCATCGCCTGCCGCCCCCGCACCGCCGGTAAATACGCCCAATCCGAAATGGACGAACTCGGTCGCGCCGCCCACGATACCGGCGCCGCCCTCTTCGCCCTGCGCGCCCGCGCCAACGAAACCCTGATCGAACAACTCGCCACCAACCGCATCACCCCCCAACAAGCCATCACCGAAGCCCGCAACCTCACCGGCCTATAACCGAGATCACACACACCCAACGGTGCAAAAAATCAGGCGGCGCAAACCTGCTTTTTTGAAAAAAAGCAGCAAAAAACGTGCGCTCCCATCCAGCCCCACCCCGCCATTGCGAGCGAAGCGCGGCAATCCATCTCTCGCGCTCCGCCAAGAACGGGTCTGCTCCACATCCGCGCGAAAAGCTCAGGGTCGATTTTCTCTCCTAACTTATTGCTCGAAAAATTACTTTGCCAAACAAAGTCATTTGTGCCTAT
>JAKBBY010000073.1 GCA_021808315.1 Pseudomonadota bacterium
CCGCATTGATCGTGTTATTGCCGCTGGCAATCACCACCGTATAATTCTTGCCATCCAGGGTGAATTGATTGTTACCACCCCCGGTCATGATCGTATCCAGCCCCACCCCGCCTTGCGGGTCCCATGTCAAATTGGTCGTCGCCCCGGTCACCGCAAGCTGATTCAACCCCGCCCCGCCCGTCACCGTCTCGCTGCCATCAAAGCCAAACACATAGCCGGCAAAACCACGATCCGTGCCCACACTCATGCTCGGCAGCGCCAAACTGGCACCGCTGCTCACCGTGCCGGTCACATAAACATAATCCGAAAGCGCATAGGCATTGGCGCCCCCCGGCACGCTCAGGCTCGACGCGTTCGAACTCCCATCCGCATTGATCGTCAGCATGGTGGCACTCACCGGATTATAGCTGGTCTGCTCAATCACGGCGGTGCTGATCACCTTGGTCAGCTCGGCCTGGATCGCGCCGGCTGATGCCGCATCAATCGCGAATTGCTGAACCTGACCGACGCCGCTTTGCACGGTGACATACTCGATCGTCTGACTGCCTGACATGGAAAATCTCCCGTTGAAATGCCAATAACTGGCAAGCGTGCTACCGACTGTCGGTTAACAACGGGTCAATGCGAACCTAACGCCATTCAAACTTTGGAAATTACAACTTAAAGGTCAATTTTATTGATTTTTCAGACCTAATAACGTCGCAAACTCCTCTTGATGCCGATAATCGGGCATCAGCGCCCGCAGCACCGGATCGCTCTCCGTCGCTGGATGAAAATAAATTTCGCTCCGCCCCGGCGGCAAATGCGTGAGCAAGCGCCGCACCCGCGCCTCGGTCATCTGCCCGGACCAGGCAAGGCCGAACACCTGCTCATCACACGCAAGCCCCGCCCGCCTGACCTGCCCGCGCAGCACGCGTGACCATTGATACAGCGCATAATCACCCCAGCGTGGCTGGTGCCCGCACGCCAACAGCACGCCCGGCGTTTCGCGCGGCACCCGCACCCGCGTCAGCCCAAATTCCCGACCAATTTCGATCAGCAAAGCCGCCACCGTCGGGTGCAAATGCATATGCTTATGCGCATCCACATGATGCAGCGCCAATCCGGTGGCGCGAAACGCCGTGAATTGCGCCCGTATTTCCGCAGCCAACTGACGCCGCGCCGCAGGCGAAAAAAAATACCGCACACCCAACCGAGCCTGATCGCGGCCAAACCGACCGTCCGGCTCCGTAATGTCGGGCAGCATGGCATGCCCGAGCACCGAAGCGCCCTCCACCAGCACCAAATGCAGCCCAACGCGCAGCCCCGGCAAGCGTTGCGCCCGCATCACCGCATCCGCCGCCGCCGACCCGGCCACCATCAGGCTGGCCTGGGTCAACACCCCGTCGCGATGCGCCTGCTCAACCGCCTCGTTGACGCTCTCGGTCAGCCCGAAATCATCGGCGGAAAAAACAATCTCGCTCAGTTTAGGCAGCGTGCCGCTCACGCAGGAATTGATAAAACTCCACACCCTCGCGCAGCCGCCGTTTCATCATTTGCGGGCTGCGGATCATTTCATTGACAATCGACATAATCTTGGGCGCGCGGAAGTAAAACTTCTTGTAAAACAGCTCAACACTCTCAAAAATCTCAGTATGGCTCAAATCAGGGTAGTGCAGGGGGGCGATCTGAATGCCATGATCGTCAATCAACTCGGCATTCGCGACATCGAGCCAACCATTTTGCACCGCCTGATCATACAAGAACGTGCCCGGATAGGGCGCGGCCAACGAAACCTGGATCGTATGCGGATTAATTTCCTTGGCGAATTCAATCGTCTCTTGGATCGTCTGATGGCTCTCACCGGGCAGACCCAGAATGAACGTGCCGTGGATTTTAATCCCTAACTCATGACAATCCTTGGTGAATTGCCGCGCCACCTCAATCCGCATCCCTTTTTTGATATTATGCAAAATCTGCTGATTGCCCGATTCATACCCCACCAATAACAGCCGCAAGCCGTTATCGCGCAGCACTTTCAGCGTATCGCGCGGCACATTGGCCTTGGCATTGCACGACCACGTGACCCCCAACTTGCCCAATTCCCGCGCAATCGCCTCAGCGCGCGGCAAATTATCGGTGAAAGTGTCGTCATCGAAGAATAATTCCTTCATTTGCGGGAAGTCGCGCTGGATTTGCTTCACCTCGGTAATCACATGCTCAACCGAGCGGGTCCGGTAGCGATGCCCGCCCACCGTCTGCGGCCATAAGCAAAACGTGCAGCGCGATTTGCAGCCCCGCCCAGTGTACAGCGACACATAAGGATGCATCAAATAGCCGATGAAGTAATCCTCCATCCGCAAATCCCGCTTATACACATCCGATACAAACGGCAGGCTGTCCATATCCTCAAGCACCGCCCGATCCTTGTTATGGATAATCGCGCCCGTCGCATCGCGATAGGAAATCCCATCCACCTCGGCAAAATCGCGGCCCTCGGCAATTTCCTTGATGGTGAAATCAAACTCATTGCGCGCCACAAAATCCACCGGCGCCGCCCGCTCCAGGCTTTCCTGCGCCTGCACCGCAACCTTGGCGCCGATCATGCCAATCATCACGCGCGGATTTTGCTCCTTGATCCGCGCCGCCACCTTCACATCATTGGCAAAAGACGGCGTGGATGTATGAATAATCACCAATTCCGCCGCATTCGAATGTGGCAGCACATCGGCCATGGTCAGCCCGGCCGGCGGCGCATCGATCAGCTTGGAGCCAGGGATCAACGCAGCAGGCTGCGCCAACCAGGTCGGAAACCAGAATGAGCGGATCTCCCGCTTCGCCTGATAGCGCGAACCCGCACCACCATCGAACCCGTCAAATGACGGGGGCTGCAAAAACAAGGTTTTCATCATCGCACTCATCCTTAAACAATCATCAGCCAACGATCACGCACCACAAAACCCGCCTGATCGCATGGCCCGCGCATCCTTTGCCATATTGGTGGCCCCGCTGCAAAATCTATCTGTCAACGCCCATCATTTTTCGGCTGTCCGTTATCGGCCCGCATCATCTGCCCGCGCCACATCACCTGATCGCCGAAAAAACTGGCCAAAAACAACGCCGCCGCCAGCATGTCGCTTACCAAAAGCTGCCAAGGCGTCACCAAGGGCCGCAACCGCAGCGCGCGCTCCAGCCGCCGCGCCAGCGCATAGCGCAGCAGGAGCACAACCGCGAATCCAATCAGCCCGCCCGTGCTGAACCCGCTCAGCACCAGCGCCAAACCGGCCCAGAACAGCGGAAACTGCAAAATCACCCCAAAATACGCGATCGGCACCAAAGCGCGAATCGTCCGCGCCCAGCGCAACCCATGCGCCCATAAATCGCGCAACCGCGTCTCCATCACCCCAGTCGCCGGGATCACCGGCGCAAAATCAATCCGCAAACCCTGCGCCCGCACCAGCCGCCCGAGCACATTATCATCCGCCAAATGCTCAACAAGCGCCGCCAACCCACCAATCGCCGTGAGGGTCTCGCGCCGCAGCGCCATCGTTGCACCCAAACAATCCTGCCGCCCCAGCCGCCGTGCCAACGCAGCCGCCGGCAGAAACCCATCATTAATCTGCGCCACCCCAACCCGCGCCGCCAAGGTCTCGCTCCCCGCCAACCCGGTATAGAGCGTGGTCACCAGCCCCACACCCGGCGCCTGCAACGCCGTCACCACCGCCCGCAGATAATCCGAGGCCACATGCATATCCGCATCGGCGATCAGCAAAATATCATGCTTGGTAATTGGCATCATATTGATTAAATTGCCAATTTTCCGGTTCTTGCCATGCAGCGTCGGATCAATCACCGTCTGCACATCCCGATCCGGATAGCGCGCTTGCAACTGCGCCAATACCGCCAGCGCCGGATCGTCCGCATCCGCCACCCCGAAAACCAACTGCAATTCTGGATAATCAAGCACAAACCAGGATTCCAAAGCCGATTCCAGCAGCGAATCCGAGCCATGCAGCGGCTTTAACACCGTCACCGGCGGCCAATTCGGCGCGCCAATCGCCACGCCCCGCACCATCCGCGCGGCCAAAGCCGAACCAATGGCCTGTTGCACCAACCCCGCCGCCGCCAGCGCGCCCGCGCCCAAGGCCAGCAGCGCAACCATTCTCTAGCTAACCTTGATCATGCCGCCAGAGAGAGTCGCCACCTTCTTGCGCAAGGCCGCAATCAGCTTCGTTGCATCGCCCGGCATCACCAGCCCGCTGAAATCCGAACGCTGGGTCGCAACCTTGCTGATCGTGCCATCAAACAACACATCGCTAATTTGCCATCCCGCGCCGGTCTGGGTCATCACGTAGTCAAGCTCGACCGGCTTGCCGGATTTCGGCACGAATTGCGTCGCCACAATCCGCCGTGGCCCCAACACCCGAACGTTGTTTTGCTCAACAAAGCGTTGGCCATCATAGTGATCGAAGCTTTTCACATAGGTCGCAACCGTATAGGCGGCAAAAACCTGCTTGAGCATCGCTTGCTGCGCCGCAGGCACCTGTGACCATAATAACCCAACCGAGACCGACAAAATCAGGTCCAGATCATAGGCTTTGGCAACCACCGGCATCAGCGTGTCATAGCGCTGCTTGAAACTCACGCCCTTGCTGGCTTGCTGCATTAGCGCGATTAGCGCCGCATCCAGGGTCTTGATCGGTGACAGCACCGCGGCATCGCCGTTCGGCCCATTCCCGTCACCAGAAGCGGCCCGCGCCATCATCGGGGGCACCAACCAAGCCAATCCGGCGGCCATCATCAATCGTCTGTTCATAGCCCTAAGATCAGCCGATCATTGCGCCGAAAATGCGACCGGGTTGGGGCGCGCTGGTGACGCCTCATCAACTTTCAGTGCGTTGAGCGCATGGGTGATAATATCATTGGCCGTCAGCCCCGCCTCGATCAGCTGCGCCGCCGGCGTATTATGATCGATGAACCGATCCGGCAGCGTCATGGGCCGGAATTTCAAACCCCGATCAAACGCCCCGGTCCACGCCAAATGATGCGCCACCGCCGAGCCAAAGCCCCCAATCGCCCCATCCTCGATGGTAATCAGCACCTCATGATGCCGCGCCAATTGATCCACCAGCGCGGTGTCCAACGGCTTCATGAACCGGGCATCGGCCACCGTGGTCGAATAGCCGCGTGCCGCCAGCGCATCCGCCGCCTTCAACCCATCATAAAGGCGCGGCCCAAAGCATAAAATCGCGACTTTGCTGCCCTCGCGCAGCACCCGGCCCTTGCCCATCTCCCAAACGCGCCCGCGCTTGGGCAGCTCCAGCCCGATCCCCTCGCCACGCGGATAGCGAAACGCCGAGGGCCGATCATCAATCGCCGCCGCCGTCGCCACGCAATCGAACAATTCCGCCTCATCCGCCGGCGCCATGATCACCATGCCCGGCAAGCAGCCGAGATAGGCCAAATCATACACACCCGCATGCGTCGCCCCGTCCGCACCCACCATCCCGGCACGATCCATGGCAAAACGCACGGGCAAATTCTGCAACGCCACGTCATGCACCACCTGGTCATAGCCGCGCTGCAAAAACGTCGAATAAATCGCGCAAAACGGCGCCAAACCCTCGGTCGCCATCCCGGCGGCAAACGTCACCGCATGCTGCTCGGCAATGCCCACATCAAATGTCCGCTCGGGGAATTTCTTGCCGAACGCATCAAGTCCCGTGCCGCCCGGCATCGCCGCCGTCACCGCAACAATCCGCGAATCCGCCTCGGCTTCGGCAATCAGCGCCTGGGCAAACACCTTAGTATAAGAAGGCGGGCCGGGCGGCGCCTTGGCCTGCTCGCCGGTCACCACATTGAATTTCGACACGCCATGATATTTATCCGCCGAGGCTTCCGCCGGCGCATAGCCCTTGCCCTTTTGGGTCACCACATGCAGCAACACCGGCTCATCGCCCTCGGCATCGCGCAAATTGCGCAGCACCGGCAGCAAATGCTCCATATTATGCCCATCGATCGGCCCGACATAATAAAAGCCCAGCTCCTCAAACAAGGTGCCGCCGGTCAAAATCCCCCGCGCATATTCTTCCGCCCGCCGCGCCGTCCGCTCAAGCGGGCGCGGAAACCGCTTCGCCATCCGCACGGCAAAATCGCGCAACGACAAAAAGCTGCGCGAAGAAATCAAGCGCGACAAATAGGCGCTCATCGCCCCCACCGGCGGGGCAATCGACATGTCATTATCGTTGAGCACCACAATCAAACGCGACCCGCTGGCCCCGGCATTATTCATCGCCTCATAGGCCATGCCGGCACTCATCGCGCCATCGCCGATCACCGCAATCACATTGCGCTTGGGCGTCTCGCCCTTCAAATCACGCGCCACCGCCATGCCCAACCCCGCCGAAATCGAGGTCGAGGAATGGGCCGCGCCAAACGGATCATACTCGCTTTCGCTCCGCCGGGTGAAACCCGACAGACCGCCCGGCTGGCGCAGCGTGCGAATCCGATCCCGCCGCCCGGTCAGAATTTTATGCGGATAGGCCTGATGCCCCACATCCCAAATCAACCGATCGCGCGGCGTATCAAACACCGCATGGATCGCCACCGTCAGCTCGACCACGCCGAGCGAAGCGCCCAGATGCCCGCCCGTGGTCGCAACCGTATCAATCGTCTCCGCGCGCAATTCATCGGCAAGCTGCTTGAGCTGATCGGTTGAAAAATTACGTAAATCGGCGGGCAGCTTCACCCGGTCGAGTAACGGCGTGCGCGGCGTCATAGCGCCGCCCCCGGCAAACGCCCAACTTGACCGATCACGGGCCCTTTATTGATCATCATCATACCGAACTCCGACTTGCTCCGATGTGCCGACGGTTCCGGCAGATAACCGGAGTCAAGGCAACGCGACTCTATTCCTCTCTTTATATAAGACAGTGTCACGAAAGAAAACCAGCCCCCGTGCAACGCCGCCCCGCACCACCCCCGCACATCCGCCACACTAGCCAGCATTGCAGCGATTTGCGACCATTTCGCCCTTGCGGATCGCACAGCCAATGACTTATTGAGGTTGATGACTGTCGCATCATCCCAAATCGTGATTCTGGGACAGCGGACGCATGGTGTCATGGCGTGATTGAACGGCACAAACGTAACGACGTGAATGTAACGGCGTGAATGTAACGGCGAAAGGTCGATAGAGCGATGGATCACCCCACAACGGCGCTGCACGAGCCGGCCGACCCAGTAGCGGGCAGCCTGCCCGCTATGAAAGTCATGCTCGCCCAGCCGCGCGGCTTTTGCGCCGGCGTCGAACGCGCCATCGACATCGTCGAACGCGCCTTGCTGAAATTCGGCCCGCCGATCTATGTCCGCCACGAAATCGTGCATAACCGCCACGTGGTCGAGGATTTGCGCTCCCGTGGCGCGATTTTCGTGGATGAGCTCGCCGAAGTGCCCGATGGCGCGATCACCGTGTTCTCCGCCCATGGTGTCGCGCGCATCGTCCAGCGCGCCGCCGCTGATCGCAACCTGCCGGTCATCGATGCGACGTGCCCGTTGGTCGCCAAAGTCCATGCCGAAGGCCGCCGCTATGCCGGCCAGGGCCGCGAAATTGTGCTCATCGGCCATGCTGGCCATGCTGAGGTCGAGGGCACCATCGGCCAGATCGATGGCACCGTCTATCTGGTGCAAACCGTCGAGGATGTTGCCGCCCTCACCGTGCGTGACCCCGATAAACTCGCTTATATCACCCAAACCACCCTGTCGGTGGATGACACGCGCGGCATCATCACCGCACTGCAAGAGCGCTTCCCCTCGATCAACGGCCCCGATGTGCGCGATATTTGCTATGCCACGCAAAATCGCCAGGAAGCCGTGCGCCATCTCGCCGAACAGGTCGATCTGATCCTCGTCGTCGGCAGCCGCAATTCCTCCAATTCCAATCGGCTGCGCGAAATTGGCGAGGATTTAGGCCGCCCCTCTTATCTGATCGATGATGCGGGCCATCTCAAGGCCGAATGGTTCAAGGGCATCAACCGCGTCGGCGTCACCGCTGGGGCTTCGGCACCGGAAGTGCTCGTGCGCGGCGTGCTCGATGGGCTGCGCCAATTCGGCACGGTCGAAATCGAAACTCTGCCCGGCACGCCCGAAGATGTCCGCTTCAAATTGCCAGCCGAAGTGGCCGATGTCTGAAGTTGTCGATGTCTGAAGTGGCCGATATCTGAAGTTATCGGCGTCTGATTTTCATCTATTTCGCGTAGTATAAGGAGTTTTCCATGGCGGTTCCGCTCAATCAGGCGATCAAGGTCGGCGCCTATGTGCTCAAGCAGCATCTGACCGGTCGCAAGCGCTACCCGCTGGTGCTGATGCTGGAACCCTTGTTCCGCTGCAATCTCGCCTGCTCAGGCTGCGGCAAAATCGATTATCCGGCGCCCATCCTCAATCAGCGCCTGTCGGTGGCCGATGCCCTGCTCGCGGTTGATGAATGTGGCGCGCCGGTCGTCGCCATCGCCGGCGGCGAGCCACTCTTGCACAAGGAAATGCCCGAAATCGTCGAGAAAATCCTCGCGCGCGGCAAATTCATCTATCTCTGCACCAATGCGCTGCTGCTCGAAAAAAAGATCGACCAGTACCAGCCGCATAAAAATTTCTGCTGGGACATCCATCTCGATGGCGATAAGGACATGCATGATCATGCCGTGAGCCAGGAAGGCGTCTATGACCGCGCCGTCGCCGCGATCAAGCTCGCCAAAGCCAAAGGCTTCCGCGTCTCGATCAACTGCACCTTGTTCGATGGCACCGATCCCACCCGCGTTGCCGCCTTCCTCGATACAGTGAATGAAATCGGCGTTGATGGCGTGATGACCTCGCCCGGCTACGCCTATGAGCGCGCGCCCGATCAAGAGCATTTCTTGAACCGTCAGCGCACCAAAGAATTGTTCCGCGCCATTTTCCGCCAGGGCAAAGAACGCAAAGCCAAAGGCAAAAGCTGGAAATTCAACCAATCGCCTTTGTTCCTCGATTTCCTCGCGGGCAACCAAACCTATAAATGCACGCCCTGGGGCAACCCAACGCGCAACGTGTTCGGCTGGCAGCGCCCGTGCTATCTGCTCGGCGAAGGCTATGCCAGCAGCTTCAAAGAGCTGATGGAAACCACCGATTGGGACAAATACGGCGTCGGCAATTACGAAAAATGCGCCGATTGTATGGTCCATTCTGGCTTTGAGGCAACCGCCGTGGTCGATTCGGTGAAACGCCCTTGGAAAATGGCGAAACTCGCGATCCAGGGCATTCGCACCGAAGGCCCGATGGCGGCTGACATTCCGCTCGATCACCAACGCCCCGCCGAATATGTGTTCTCAAGCCATGTTCAGAAAAAACTGGCCGAACTGCACACCAATAAAGACGAAACCAAAACCGAACCGCTCGACGCTGCGGAATAATCCCGCGCCCAAACCCCGCGCCCAAATCCCGCGCCGGTCACTCTGCCGGCGCGGGCGTCTGATCCGGCATAATCCCAATTTTCCGCGCCCGCCTTTTACCAAAGCCGGTCAGCGCCAGATAAATTACCGGCGTGGTATAGAGCGTCAGCGCCTGACACACGATCAACCCGCCAATCACCGCCACCCCCAAAGGCCGTCGTAATTGATAGCCCGTGCCAAATGACAGGGCGAGCGGCAACGCGCCGAGCATCGCCGCAATCGTGGTCATCATGATCGGGCGAAACCGCTCTTCACACGCCGCGATAATCGCCTCACGCGGCGACAGCCCGCGCACCCGCTCCGCCTCCAGCGCGAAATCAACCAGCATGATGCCGTTTTTCTTAACAATCCCCATCAACAGGAAAATCCCGATAATCCCAATCACCGAAAGCGGAATCCCGGTAATCAGCAACGCCAATAACGCGCCGACCCCCGCCGAGGGCAGGGTGGATAAAATCGTCAAAGGCTGGGTCAAACTCTCATAGAGCACGCCGAGCACAATATAAATCGCCACCAGCGCCGCGAGGATCAATAACGGCTCATCTTGCAGCGATTTCAGAAAATATTTGGCATTACCCCCAAACTGGATCCGCACCCCCGGCGGCAACGCGATCCCGGCAATCGCCTTTTTCACCGAACCCACTGCCGCGCCGAGCGTGGTTCCCGGCTTCACATTGAAACTCACCGTTCCCGCGGGCAACCCGCCCACATGCGTCACCGAGAGTGGCGCGGTGCTGCGCCCCACCCGCACCACCGCGCGCAACGGCACCGGCCCAGCTCGTCCCGGCACAAAAGTATGATCGAGATCAACCGGCGATTGATCGAGCGGCGCTGGCACTTTCAACACCACGGTATATTGATTGGTATCTTGGTAAATGCGGGAAATCTGCCGCTGCGCATAGGCATTTTCCAACGCGCTATCGATATTCGCAACCGTCACACCCAGCCGCGCCGCCGCGCGCCGATCAATATCCAGCTCAATCTGCGTCTGCGCCTTGTTCTGATCGCTGGAGATATTATCAATCCCCGGCAATTGCTGTAGCCGCCGTTCAATCGTCGAGGTCACCGCCTCCAATTCACTGACCGAGGGTGACAGCACCGAAAAACTATATTCGCCGCCATTATTTTGCCCGCCAATGAATAAATCCTGCGCCACCTGCAATTGCGTGCTAATCCCGGCAATCCGCGCGAGCTTGGGCCGCAGCTCATTAATCACCGCCTGTCCGGAAGGCCGCTCCGCGCGCGGTTTCAACCCAATAAACATATGGCCGCGATTGGCGGTGGAAAATCCATTCGCCACCCCCACCCGCGAACTGATCGAGGCCACCGCCGGATCGGCGCGAATAATATCAACAACCCGCGCCTGGAGCCGCTGCATCCGGTCAAAAGACACGTTCGGCGAGGCAATGGTCTGCCCAATCACCAAGCCGGTATCCTCTTCCGGCATCAGCGATTTCGGCACTTTGATATAGAGAAAAATCGTCAAGCCAATGGTCAGGAAAAACACCACCAGCATCAAAATCCGATGCGCCAGCGCCCAATCGAGGCTGCGCATATAGCTTTCTAACGTCGCGTGATAAGCCCGATCAATCCGCCGCGCCAACGCACTATCGCGCCCCACTTTCGGCGTGCGCCCCATAAAATGCCCGCACACCATCGGCGTCACGGTGAGCGACACCACGCCTGAAATCGCAATCGCGACCGACATGGTCATCGCAAACTCATAGAATAACCCGCCAATAATCCCGCCCATCAGCGTCATTGGCAAGAAAACCACAATCAACGACACGGTAATCGAAAACACGGTAAAGCCAATTTGCCGCGCCCCGCGCAGCGCCGCCTCAATCCCGGTATAGCCCTGCTCATGCTGGGTGACGATGTTTTCAATCATCACAATCGCATCGTCCACCACAAATCCGACGCAAATCGTCAGCGCCAGCAGCGAGAAATTATCGAGCGAAAATCCCAGCGCCCACATTGCCGCTAACGTTCCCGCCAGCGATAACGGCACCGTCACCCCGGCGGCGATGGTCGGCGTCAAGCGCCGCATGAACAAGGTCACCACCGCCAGCACCAATAAAATCGTAATCAAAATCGTATATTGAATATCATTCACGCTGGCCCGGATCGTCGTGGTCCGGTCGGTCATCACCGTCAGCTTCATCCCGGGCGGAATAAATCGCCGCAATTCGGGCAAGAGTTTTTTCACCCCATCCGCCGTCGCAATCACATTGGCCGATGCGGTCTTGGTCACCGCCAGCACCAAGCCCGGCTTGCCATTCACTGTGCCGGAGACTTGCGTGTTGGAAACCCCATTAATCACCGAGGCCACATCGCCGAGCGTGATAATCGAGCCATGACTGGTTTTGAGCACCAGCGTGCGATATTGCGAGGCCCGGCTGATCTGGCCG
>JAKBBY010000074.1 GCA_021808315.1 Pseudomonadota bacterium
TCGAAAGCGGCTCAACCCACGCCTTCGTGCTCGAAGCGCGCGGCCTACCCTGGCCCGCGGATCTCTATCTCGAAGGCTCGGATCAGCATCGCGGCTGGTTCCAGGCCTCACTGCTCGAAGCCATCGGCACAAGGGGCCAGGCCCCGTTCAAAGCCATCGTCACCGATGGCTTCGTGCTCGACGAGCAAGGCCGCAAAATGTCGAAATCGCTGGGCAACGTCACCGCCCCGCAAGAAGTGATCGACGTCTATGGCGCGGATATTCTGCGCCTTTGGGTGATGAACGCCGACATCCATAATGATTTGCGCATCGGCAAAGACATCCTCAAACAACAAGCCGATCTTTATCGCCGGATTCGCAACACGCTCCGCTGGCTGCTCGGCGCGCTCGATGGTTTCACGCCCGATGAAGCCCTCGCGCCCGATCAGCTACCCGAGCTGGAACGCTATATCCTGCACAAACTCGCGACACTCGATGCGATAATCCGCACCGCCGTCGATAGCCATGATTGGACCGGCGTTTACCCAGCGATCCATCAATTCTGCAATAATGATCTTTCGGCCTTCTATTTCGATATTCGCAAAGACGCCCTTTACTGCGATGTGATGCTCAATGCGGCGGGCCAGCAAACCAAACAGAGCCAAACCCGCAGCGCCTGCCGCACCGTGCTCGACATCACGCTCCGCTGCCTTTGCACGTGGCTCGCCCCGGTGCTGCCCTTCACCGCCGATGAAGCGTGGCAGGCACGCTTTGGCACGGATCGCTCGGTCCATCTCGAACAATTCCCGGCAGGTCTCGCCGCCCAGCTCAATCCGGCGCTCGATCAGCGCTGGAGTCAGATTCGCGACACACGCAGCGCCATCACCGTCAAAATCGAGCAAATGCGCGCGCAAAAAACCATCGGTTCCTCGCTGCAAGCCACCGCCCTGATCCCGCATGACGCCCCGGACGGGCTCAGCGCCGAAAATTGGGCGGAACTCTGCATCACCTCCAGCGCCAGGCTCGGTCAAAACGCGGCGGGGGCCGCCGTCGCTACCGGCGCAAAATGTGCCCGCTGCTGGCGCGTGCTGCCAGAAATCGGCACCCAGCCGGACCATCCCACTTTGTGTCGGCGCTGCTGCGAGTATGTCGCATGACCGCTCCCGCCCAAAACCGGCTCCTCGGCCTGCTGATGGCCCTGGCGGTGCTCGCCGCCGATCAAGCGTCGAAATATTGGATTCTCTATGGGCTCAATCTACCGGCGAAACATGTCGTGACCATCCTGCCGATCCTGAATTTCGCGATGGTCTGGAATCACGGCGTCACTTTCGGCCTGCTCAGCGGGGCCAATGCCAGCACCTTGCTGATTCTGGTCGCCATCGCCGCCGTGGCCTTTCTCGCTGTCTGGCTCTGGCGCGCCCCGCACCGAACCACCAGCCTTGCCCTCGGCGCCATCATTGGCGGCGCGCTCGGCAATGTCATCTCGCGCCTTTATTATGGAGCCGTGGTCGATTTCCTGGAGTTTCATCTTGGCCGCTATGAATGGTATGTTTTCAACATCGCCGATGCCTGCATCGTCTGCGGCGTCATGACGCTGATCGCCGAGAACCTGCTCCGCAAAGACCCGAAATCCGCCGCCTGATCGCCCAACTTCGCCCCACCAAGCGGTTTGACCGGCGCCCCGCCCTTGCCGCCGGATCAGCCGGGCGATATGAACGCGCCATGAAGCGCAACTCCGCGATCCCGACCGTCACCCTGCTCGCCACTTTGTTCGTCCCCCTGGCCCTCGCCGGGTGCAGCGGCGCGTCCAAAACCTTTGGCCTCAGCCTCACGCCGCCGAACGCGTTCGATGTGGCCACCGAAGCCCCGCTCTCCATGCCGCCCGAACTGGCCACGCTGCCCCGGCCTAACCCCGGCGCGCCCCGGCCACAGCAAATCTCCTCGTCCCAACAGGCGGAAGCGCTGCTCGCCCCCTCCAGCGTCACCAGCGCCTCCAGCGCCGCAATGGGCCCCGGCCAATCCTCACTCCTCGCGCAAGCGGGCCCGACCCCGCCGCCTGATATTCGCGCTGTGGTCAATCGCGAAGCCGGCGAAACCAGCAAATCGCCGGGGTTCGTCGCGCGGATCATGAATTTCGGCACCAGCCCCGCAACCACCCCCACCGTGGTCAACGCCGCCGCCGAGCAGCGCCGCCTGCAAGAAAACGCCGCCCTCGGCGCTCCCGTCACACAAGGCGCCACCCCGCAAACCACCGAAGCCAAGCCCGGTTTGCTCGGTCGGATCATGAATTTCTTCTAAACCGCATAGCTGCCTTCGCCAGCTTTTGCTTGATCTTGCGGCAAGCCGGGTCATATCCGGCTCATGCCGCACCGCAACATCGCTCATCCAGGCTCCGGCCTCTCCGCCGCGCTGACCCTGCTATTCGCCGTCGCAACCGGGGCCATGGTCGGCACGCTTTATTACGCTCAGCCCTTGCTGGGCCCGATTGCACGAGACCTGCACATGGCCCCGCGCTTGGCCGGGCTGCTGGTCACCGTCACCCAGCTTGGCTACGTGATCGGCCTGCTCTTCATCGTCCCGCTGGGGGACCGGGTGGAGAATCGCCGCCTGGTTCTCGGTTTGCTCATCGCCGTCACCGCCGCATTGGCCCTCACCGCACTGGCGCAAAATGCGGCCTGGTTCCTGGTCGCTGCCATTCTGGTCGGCACCGCCTCATGCGCCGTGCAAATCCTGGTGCCCATGGCCGCCAGCCTCGCCACGCCCGCGCGGCGGGGTGAAGTCGTCGGCAATGTCATGGCCGGTCTGCTCCTCGGCATCCTGCTCGCCCGTCCCGCCGCCAGCGTCATCGCCTATATCGCGGGCTGGCGCGCCGTCTTTGCCATCGCCGCCGCTTTGATGGCGGCCCTGCTGCTCTTGCTGCTGCGCTTCCTGCCGCGAATCCAACCCACCGGCACCATGCCCTATCCCGCCTTGATCGGCTCGATGCTGCGCCTCTACGCGACCGAGCCGGTCTTGCGCCGCCGCGCGCTCTATCAATGCGCCGCTTTCGGCACATTCAGCCTATTCTGGACCGCCGTTCCCTTGCTGCTCGCGCATGATTTTCATCTCAATCAGCTCGGCATCGCGCTCTTCGCCCTGGTCGGCGCGGCAGGCGCCGCCTCCGCGCCCATCGCCGGTCGCCTCGCAGATCGCGGCCACAGCCAAATCGGCACCGCCGCATCCCTGGGGTCGATCATCATCGCCTTCGCGCTCTCGGCCCTCGCCGTCGCGTGGCATAACCTCATTCTGCTCGCCGCGGCGGGCATCCTGCTCGATATCGGCGTGCAAGCGAATAATGTGCTCGGCCAACGCGCCATCTATTCGCTCGCCCCCACGCTGCGCGCGCGCCTCAACGGCGCGTATATGGCCGCCTTTTTCGTGGGCGGCGCCACCGGCTCAGCGCTGGGCAGTCAGCTTCTGCTCGATCACGGTTGGCCGGGCATTGCCCTGGCCGGGATGATCGCGCCCGCCTGCGCCCTGACCTCCCTCACCATTCACCTCATTCAGGCGCGGGTGCCACGCCAGCAGCCCGGATAAACGCCGCACTCTCATCGAGCGTATGCCGCGCCTCGGGCAAGACCCCCTGCAACATCGGCCAAACATGCGCGACCACCGGCCAGACTCGCAATAAACTCACGCCCCCCGCCGCGCGGATTTTCGTATCCAACCGGATGCTGTCATCGCGCAACACTTCGCGCTCGCCCACATGGGTCAAGACCGGCGGCAATCCCGCCAAATCCCCCCATAACGGCGATGCCAACGGATCATGGGCATCCGCCCCCGCCAAATACATCGCCGCCCCATCGCCGATTTTGCTGCCATCGAGCATCGGGTCGCGGTCTTTATTCTCCACCGCACTCGCCCCGCTGCCCAGCAAATCAACCCAAGGCGAAAACAGCACCACCCGTGCGGGCAGCGCCACGCCCTCCGCCTTGGCCTTCAGCAGCACCGCCATCGCCAAGCCGCCCCCCGCCGAATCGCCACCGATCGCGAGCCGCTCCGGCACCACGCCTTGCGCGAGCAACCCGCGATACGAAGCCAACCCATCCTCCACCGCCGCCGGAAACGGATGCTCCGGCGCCAACCGATAATCGGCAGCAAATACCCGCACCCCCCGCTTCGCATATCCCCCGGTAATGGGCCGATGGGTGCGCGGCGAACAGGCAATATACGCGCCGCCATGCAAATAAAGCAGCGTCATTGCGGGCATCGCCCCATCCGCCGGCTCCGCCCACTCACCCGGCACACCGCCAATTACCGCCTCGGTGAACCGCACCCCGCGCGGTACCGGCAATTTCGCGCCAAACGCCTTGCGAATATCCTGCGCCGTGCCGGCCTTCACCAGCTTGCGCTTCACCTGCAACCGCATCAACGGATTAATCAAATGCGCCTGGATACTGGCCATATCGGTTCCTTTATCGGGTTGCAGCGGGAGTTTTCACCAGATTAGCCATCTTGCCAAGCCGACGGCTGATCAACGACCAATAGCGCACGGGCATCACGCGCTGGATCACATCAATCGCCTGCGCATCCGGCCCAATCAACAAACGCGGTCGATCACCCAAAATCGCCTCGACAATTCGCCGCGCCGCGACCTCCGGCGGCGTCACCAGCGCCAGCTCGAACGCCTTGATCCCGGCTTGCGCCTCAACCGGGTCCACCCCGGCGGTCACCCGTGCCCGCTTCGCGATATTGGTGCGAATTCCACCCGGATGCACCACCGTCACCCCCACCTTGGTGTCGGATAATTCATGGCGCAACGACTCGGCAAAACCCCTGATCGCAAATTTCGATGCGCAATAAGCCGTCTGTCCCGCCGGCGCGATCATTCCAAACACCGAGGAGATAAACACAATCCTTGCCTGCGGTGCCGCCAACAAATCCGGCAGCATCGCCCGCGTCAGCCGCACCCCGGCCTCGAAATTAATCCGCATCAGCCAGTCAAACGCCTCCGCCTCGGTCTGATCGAACCGCCCGACCAACGCGACACCCGCATTATTAATCAGTAGGCTCGCCGCCCGCCCATGCGCCGCCTTCACCGCATCGGGCAGGGCAGGGATCGCCGCCCCATCCGCCAAATCCACCTCATGGGTCGAAACCTTGACCCCAAACAGCCGCAGCTCATCCGCCAACACAGCCAACCCCGCCGCATCGCAATCCACCAGCGCCAAATCCGCGCCGTTTACCGCAAGCAGCCGCGCCGTCGCCGCGCCAATCCCGCTCGCCGCCCCGGTCAGCAGCACCAATTGTTGACAAACCTGCATGATCTCACTCACTCCTTACCACCCGCCGGTTCGGTCGGCACCGCGCGGGCATCGCGAAAGTATATTGACAGTAATGACAATCATTACCCGCCTCACACAAGAAACCATCAACCGCATCGCCGCCGGCGAGGTGATCGAGCGCCCGGCGGCGGCGGTCAAAGAGCTGGTCGAAAACGCGCTGGACGCCGGCGCCACCCGCATCGAAATCGCCATCGAAGGCGGCGGCATCGCCCGGATCACTGTCATTGATAATGGGTCCGGCATCGCCGCAGCGCAACTCGCCCTCGCCATTGAGCGGCACGCCACGTCCAAACTAAGCGATGATACCCTCATCCACATCACCACGCTCGGCTTTCGCGGCGAAGCACTCCCCTCCATCGGCGCTGCCGCCCGCCTCACCCTCACCTCACGCCCCGCGCAGCAAGACAGCGCCGCCCGGATCACCGTTGAAGGCGGCGTGATCAGCCCAATCACCCGCGTCGCCGCCCCAATCGGCACCTGCGCCGATGTGACTGACCTATTTTTCGCCACCCCCGCGCGCCGCAAATTTCTCCGCTCCACCGGCGCTGAAACCGCCGCCTGCAGCGATATTGTGCGCGATCTGGCCCTCGCCGCATCCGCAATCGGCTTCGCCCTGCGCGTTGATGGCAAAACCCAGTTCGACCTGCCGCCGCAGGATCGCCATGCGCGCCTCGCCGCCCTCATCGGCCATGATGACGCCGCCCAACTGATCCCCATCGACACCAACGATGCCCCGCTCGCCATCACCGGCTTCATCAGCCCCGCCAGCCTCACCCGTGCCGCCGCCCGCCATAACCACCTCACCGTCAATGGCCGCCCGGTGCGCGATCCCATGCTGCGTATGGCGGTGCGCCTCGCCTATCGGGAGGTCATCCCCCAGGGCCGCTACCCGATCACCGCCCTCTGGCTCAGCCTGCCGCATGACCAGCTCGATGTGAATGTGCATCCCGCCAAATCCGAACTGCGCTTCGCCACCGCCGATGCCGTGCGCAGCGCCCTGATCCGCACCATCCGGGCGGGTCTCGCCAGCCCCGCCACCCGCCAAGCCGCCCCGTCGCTGCGCTATTACCCCCCCACCCAACCATCGATGGCGCTGCAACGCGGCTTCGCCGACCGCGAAATCGCAACCGGGTTCGACCTGCCCGCCCCCGCCTTGCGCCCGATCAGCGCAGCCCCCGATGCCAAGAGCTACCCGCTCGGCGCCCCCATCGCCCAAATTTTCGATACCTATATCCTCGCCCTCGCGGCCGATGACACGCTGATCCTGGTCGATCAGCACGCCGCCCATGAACGCCTCACCGAGGAACGCTTGCGCGGCGAGCGCGACCAAGCCGGCATCGCCCGCCACGCCCTGCTCGCCCCGGTGCCGGTCGATCTCCCCGCTCCGGATATCGATCTGCTGCTCACCGCCGCCGCCGATCTTGCCGCGCTTGGCCTGGAACTCGAAAGCTTCGGCCCCGGCGCCGTGCTGGTCCGCGCCATCCCCGCGGCCCTTGACCGCGCCGACCCCGCCGCCCTGGTCCGCGACATCGCCGATAGCCTGGCCGAGCATGGCAGCGCCGTCGCCCTCACCGCAAGGCTCGATGCCGTCTTGATCCGCATGGCCTGTCACCGCTCGATTCGCGCGGGCCGTCGCCTCACGATCGAAGAAATGTCCGCCCTGCTGCGCGCCATGGAGGCCACCCCGCGCGCCCAAACCTGCCCGCATGGCCGCCCCACCGTGCTGCGCCTCAGCCGTGACGCGCTGGAACGCATGTTTGGTCGCGCCGGGCTTTAACCGCCGCACGCGCTTGCGCGGGGCCGCGCACAATGTCAGTAAACCATATGCGCGATACCCAGCCGACCCGCCCGCTGCTCTACACCAATGAAGAGCTTGATCGCGCCGGTCACCACCGCGAAGACCCCGATTGGATCGCCGCCGCCCGCGCCAACCCGAGCGCCTATTGGATCGCCTATTGGCGCGGCCAATTCCTGATCGAAGGCGATGCCAGCGCCGCCCGCGCGGTGTTCGATGCAGCCCCCTCCCTGTCCGCGCCCTTCGTTTTTCTCGGCCTCTGGCATAACCAGCCGGTGTTCGCCGCCGATCTGTCGCCGCATGCCGACCCGCTTGCCGCCTTAGCGCGCCCGCACGGGCATTTCGCCGAGCTCCGCGCCATCGCGGGCGGCTTGCCCGGCCCCGAAGCCGGCGTGCTCGCCACCGCCCGTGGTCTGCTCTGGTGGCAAGCGCGTCATCAATTTTGCGGCGTTTGCGGCGGCGCCTGCATGCCTGAACGCGCCGGCCACGTCATGCGCTGCACCGCCTGCGCGACCGAACATTTCCCCCGCACCGACCCCGCCGTGATCATGCTGGTCCATCGCGAAGACCGCCTGCTGCTCGGCCAGTCCCATAAATTCCCGGTGGATCGTAATTTCTTCTCCACCCTCGCCGGCTTCGTCGAGCCGGGCGAAAGTCTGGAAGCAACGGTCCGGCGCGAGGTTTTCGAAGAAGTCGGCGTGCATGTCGGCCATGTCAGCTACGAGGCCAGCCAACCCTGGCCGTTCCCCGCCTCGCTGATGCTCGGTTTCCGCGCCGAAGCCCTCACCGATAACATCACGCTCGATCCCAATGAAATGCGCGCCGCCCGCTGGTTCACCCCGGATGACATCGCCAATCGCCACGCGCTCGGCTTTAATCTCCCGCCGCGCGACTCCATCGCGCGGCGTTTGATCGAGAATTTTCTCGCAACCCTCTAAAATTTACGCGCCCGGCTTCGCGATCAACCCCGCCGCCTCAATCCCGGCAATCGCGCAAATCTCATCATTGTCGGAATTATCACCGGAAATCCCAACCGCGCCGATCACCCCGTCCGCGCCCAACACCAACACGCCGCCCGGCACCGGCACCATCCGACCTTGCGTCGCAGCGGCGAACCCGGTCAAAAACCCTTGCCCCCCGGCATTCCACCGATCAAACAACGCCCGCGAGCCCGCGCCAACGCCCAGCGCGCCCCAAGCCTTGCCCGTCGCAATCTCGATCCGCGCAATCCCGGAATGATCTTCCCGCGCACTCGCCACCACATGCCCACCCGCATCCAGCACCACCACGGTCAAGGGAGCGAGCTTCAATGCCCGTCCCTTCGCCCGCGCCGCCGCAATGATCTGCTCCGCCTGTTCCAATTTCAACATTCTTCGCTCCTTAAGGTTATCGGCGCCCAATTTATCGGCGCCGCACGGGTTACCCCGCTTTTCGCCGTTTGCGAACAGCAACCCGCTCGCGGGTGCGCGCGCTCAGCAGCGGCGCCAAAAACCGCGCCGTATGCGAACGCGCAACCCCCACCACCTGCTCAGGCGTCCCCTCCGCCACAATCTCGCCGCCGCCATCGCCGCCCTCAGGCCCTAAATCAATCACCCAATCAGCGGTCTTGATCACTTCCAGATTATGCTCAATCACAATCACACTATTGCCAGCATCGACCAACGCATGCAAAACTTCTAGCAACTTCCGAACATCTTCGAAATGCAACCCGGTCGTCGGCTCATCCAGAATATACAAGGTCCGCCCCGTCGCCCGCCGCGCCAATTCCTTCGCGAGCTTAATCCGCTGCGCCTCGCCGCCCGATAACGTCGTCGCCGATTGCCCCAGCTTGATATAACCCAGCCCCACCTCCATCAATAACCGCAGCCGGTCGCGAATGCGCGGCTGGGCCGAAAAATACCCCATCGCCGTCTCCACATTCATATCCAGCACATCGGCAATCGATTGATCGCGAAACTTGATCTCCAACGTCTCGCGATTATAGCGCCGCCCCTTGCAGGTATCGCAGGTCACAAACACGTCGGGCAAAAAATGCATCTCAATCTTGATCAGCCCGTCGCCCTGGCACGCCTCGCACCGCCCGCCCTTCACATTGAACGAAAACCGCCCGGATTTATAACCGCGCGCCCGGCTCTCCGGCAGTTCGGCAAACCAATCGCGGATCGGCGCAAACAAATCCGTATACGTCGCCGGGTTCGAACGCGGCGTGCGCCCAATCGGCGATTGGTCGATCTCGATAATCTTATCAAGCTGCTCTAACCCCTCGATCCGATCATAGGGTGCCGGAACCTGCCCCGATCCCATCAACCGGCGCGACACCGCCTTGTACAGCGTGTCAATCACCAAGGTCGATTTCCCACCGCCGGACACGCCGGTGATCGCGGTAAAAACCCCCAGCGGAAACGATGCTGTCACCGCCTTCAAATTATGGCCCCGCGCGCCAACCAATGTCAGCATCCGCGCCGGGTCCACGGCCCGCCGCCGTTCCGGGATCGGCACAACCCGGCGGCCCGATAAAAAATCCCCGGTCAGCGATTGCGGGTTCGCCGCCACCTGATCCGGCGTCCCCTCGGCAATCACCTGCCCGCCATGCACCCCGGCCAACGGCCCCATATCAATCACATGATCGGCGCTGCGTATCGCATCCTCATCATGTTCAACCACCAGCACCGTATTGCCCAAATCGCGCAACCGGCGCAGCGTCCCCAATAACCGTTCGTTATCACGCTGATGCAACCCGATCGATGGCTCATCCAGCACATATAACACCCCGGTCAGCCCCGACCCAATCTGGCTCGCCAAGCGGATCCGCTGGCTCTCCCCGCCCGAGAGCGTGGCAGAGCCGCGCGCCAGCGTCAGATAATCCAAGCCCACATCCACCAAAAACTGCAACCGCTCATTTATCTCGCGCAAAATCCGCCGCGCAATATCCTGGCGCTGCGGCGTCAGCGTGTCATACACCGTGGCAAACCAGTCCCGCGCCGCCCGGATCGAGAGGGCTGACGCATCCGCAATGCTCGACCCCGCAATTTTCACCGCCAACGCCTCAGGCCGCAGCCGCGCCCCGTGACAAACCTGACAAGGCTGATCGGCCTGATAACGCGATAATTCCTCGCGCACCCACACACTATCAGTCTCGCGCAACCGTCGCGCCAAATTCGCAACCACCCCCTCGAATGGCTTCTTCACCGCATAAGCGCGCACACCATCCTTGTACGAGAATTCAATCTCCGCAAGCCCCGCCCCAAACAAAATGGCTTGGCGCACCGCATCGGGCAACGCTTCCCACGGCGTTGAAATTTTGACCTTGAAATGTTTAGCAATCGCCGCCAGCGTCTGATCATAATAAGGCGATTGCGCATTGGCCCAGGGCGCCACCGCTCCTTCGGCGAGCGATTTGGTGTCATCTGGCACAATCAACGCCGGATCAAACACCGTCTCCGTCCCTAACCCATCGCAAACCGGGCACGCCCCATGCGGCGAGTTGAAACTGAATAAGCGCGGCTCGATTTCCTCAATGGTAAAACCCGAAACCGGGCAAGCAAATCGCGCCGAAAACACCGTCCGCTCCTCAGCACGATCCGCATTCTCCGCATAAACAATCCCATCGGATAATCCGAGCGCCGTCTCAAACGAATCCGCCAAGCGCTGCTCGGTCCCCGCCCGCACCACCACCCGGTCCACCACCGCCTCAATCTCGTGCTTGATCTTTTTGTTCAGCGCAGGCACCGCGCCAATTTCAAATAACTTGCCGTCAATTTTCACCCGGGTAAAACCGCGCCGCTGCAACTCGGCCAATTCCTTGCGATATTCGCCCTTGCGGTCGCGCACCACCGGGGCCAGCAACAAAAGCCGCGTGCCCTCGGGCATCGCCATCACCCGGTCCACCATCTGGCTCACCGTCTGCGCCTCAATCGGCAACCCCGTCGTCGGCGAATACGGCACGCCCGCCCGCGCCCAGAGCAGACGCATATAATCATGAATTTCCGTCACTGTCCCCACGGTCGAGCGCGGATTTTTCGACGTGGTCTTCTGCTCAATCGAGATCGCCGGTGACAACCCTTCAATGGAGTCGACATCCGGCTTGCCCATCAATTCCAAAAATTGCCGCGCATAGGCCGACAGGCTTTCCACATAGCGCCGCTGCCCCTCGGCATAAATCGTATCGAACGCTAAGGATGATTTCCCCGAGCCGGACAGGCCGGTAATCACCGTCAGCTGATCGCGCGGAATCCGCACGTCGATATTTTGCAAATTATGTTCGCGCGCGCCGCGCACCACAATATAGCCGGTCCCCGCCATGATCATCGCCTAATTGGTGAAGCATCGGATATGGCGTCAAACCGGGGCGCTGGAAAGGGGGGCCATAATAGGCTATTCTCTTCCCCTTGATCGCACAACCTTAGGGGGAATTCATGGCTGGCAGCGTCAATAAAGTCATCTTGGTGGGCAATCTCGGTAAAGACCCCGAAATTCGCAACACCCAAGCCGGCATGAAAATCGTCAATCTCGCCCTCGCCACCTCAGAAAGCTGGAACGATAAAACCAGCGGCGAACGCCAAGAGCGCACCGAATGGCACCGCATCGTCATCATGAATGACCGGCTGGCCGATGTCGCTGAAAAATACCTGAAAAAAGGCTCAAAAATCTATCTCGAAGGCAAATTGCAAACCCGCAAATGGACCGATCAGTCCGGCCAGGAAAAATACACCACCGAAATCATGCTCGGGCGCATC
>JAKBBY010000075.1 GCA_021808315.1 Pseudomonadota bacterium
AGTAATTGGCGCAGGCCAGAAGCCCCGCCGCGTGAGGTGGAGCCGGGGACGGTTTCGATGCCGAAGCGGCGCATGGCGCGGCCAATCAACTGGCCATCGCGATGGCGGCTGGCCAGAACATGGCCGGTGGGCAAGGCTGGATCGCGCGCCGCAAAACGCCACAGTGCGGGCATGCTGGGCAGGCATTCATGCCAGAAGGCGACGATGCAAGGCGGGTGCGCGCGCAGCGCGTGCAAGAGCGAATCCGCCTCGATGAGCCAGCTTGTTGTGGCGATGGCGCTTTGCACATAAAGCCCCGCGCCGTCGGCGGCGATTTGGCGAAGCCGGTCTGAGTGAAACAGCGAATGGCGCATCAGAGCGGCGGTAGCATTTGTGCTTCGCGCCGTCATCCTCCCGAGCGGCGGCGGCGTGGAGGCGCTGCGCGATCGATGGCGGCGGCATGATGGGTCGCGGGCGGGCGCTGTGCGGCGAGCAGCGTCGCGAGGGTGCGAAAGCTGGGGGTGCGCGGGTCTGAGCGGCGCCAGACTAGGCCGATTTCGCGGCCTGCGGCGTCATCATTCAGCTTGCGGCAGCAGACCAGCTCTTGCAATTCGGGGCGTGCGGCGACGGCGAGGGCGGGCAGCAGCGAATAGCCTTCGCCGGCGGCGATCATTTGCCACAGGGTTTCGAGGCTGGTGGCGTGGCGGGTGACGGGTTTGGCATCGCACAGGCTCAAGGCTTGATCGCGCAGGCAATGGCCGTCTTCGAGGAGTAATAAATCATCGGCGGGCAGCTCATCGAGCGACAGGATCGGCAGGGTGGCGAGCGCGTGGCCGGGTGGCGTGGCGAGCAGGAAGCGCTCGAAAAATAACGGGGCGGCGATCAGGCCGGGGCGCGGCACCGGCAAGGCGAGGAGCAGGAGATCGAGCGAGCCATCGAGCAGGCGATCAATCAGGCGGGCGGTGCGGCCTTCGGTGAGGCGGAGCGATAAATCGGGCCGTTCCTGGCGCAGCAGCCGGAGCAGGAAGGGCAGGTAATAGGGGCCGAGCGTCTCGATGGCACCGAGCGCGATTTCGCCGGAGACCCCGTCATGCGGGCCGTGCGACAAGGTGAGCAGATGGCGCGCTTCCTGCATCACCCGTTCGATTTGCGCGAGCAGGGCGGCGCCGGTTGGGGTGGGGGCGACGCGGCGTTTGGTGCGTTCGAACAGCGGCGTGCCGAGAATGGCTTCGAGCTTGCGGATTTGCTCGGACAAAGCCGGTTGCGAGACGCCGCAGCGTTCAGCGGCGCGGCCAAAATGGCGCAGGGCGGCGACGGCTTGGGCATATTCGAGATCGCGCAGCGAAAGGCCCGCGAGCGAGCGGGGATGGTCGGTCGGGGGCGCGCCGGACAGGGCAGACTCTGGCGGGGGGATTGGCGGCATAAGGATTTATAGGCGCGAAGATCGTCGGCGCAAAAGGGCGGGTTGGGGCGGTGCGTCGTCAATATCAGCGAGACGGCGCAGCAATTTGATCCGGCGGCGGGGGAAATTGCGGGTGGTGTCCGCCAGCGTATGGGCGCTGGACCAGCGTGTGTGGGCGAAGGGGGTTGCGGGCCGACGGGCGGATTGGCCGATCAGCCAATAGCCCCCATCGGCGGCAGGGCCGAACACCGCATGATGGCCGCGGAGCGAATGCAGGGCGCTGCGCAGATCGGCTGTGGTGATGCCGGGGATGTCACTGCCGATCAGCACCACCGGGCGGCGGGGAAACCGGGCGATGGCGCGCTGCATCCGGGCACCGAGATCGCCTCGGCCTTGGGGCAGCCGCGTCCAGCCCGGCGCGTGAAATTTGGCATGGTAATCAGGCGTTGCGGCGATGATGCGGGTGACGCCGCGCAGAGGCCGCAGGCGGCGCAAAACCTGTTGCAGCAGGGTGCGTGACAGGGTGAGGGCGGCGCGATCACCGATTTGGCGGGCGAGGCGGCGCTTGCCGATGCCAAGGCGGGGAATCCGGGTGAAAATGATCACCACCGGGCGGCTCATCGGCGATAATCGGGGGCGAGGGGGATGGTTGGGGTGCGCAGAAAGCGCCGCAGGCGGATGAGGTTTTGCGCCGCACGGCGCAGCCAGCCATCGCGGATATAGGCGCTGGGATCGGTCGTGATGCGCAGATCGAGCGGGGCGAGGTGACGGCGACCGAGGCGTTGGGCGAGGGCGACATCTTCCATCAGCGGCAAGCCGGGCATGCCACCGATGGCGGTGAGCAGGGTGGGATGGATCAGCAGCGATTGATCGCCATAAGGCAGGGCAAACAGGGCGCAGCGAAGGCGCACGCCGATCTCAAGCAGGCGGGCGCGGGGATCGGCGCTGTCAAAGCGCAGTCGGCCATAATAAGCGCGGTTGGGTTGGGTGCAGGCGGCGCGAACAGCATCCGGCCAGTTTGGCGGGAGCGCGCTATCGGCGTGCAGCAGCCATAGCCAGCTTTCGGGGTTGAGGCTTTGGGCGAGGGCGATGCCGCGCTGGAATTGGCCGCCGCGTCCGGGCGGGCCATCGATCAGATGGGCACCTGCCTGGTGGGCGATTTGCCTTGTGGCGTCGGTGCTGCCGCCATCGCTGATGATGATCGTGCGGGCCGTGGTGAGGCTGGCAGAGGTGAGGTCGGCAGAGCAAAGGTTGGCGAGCAAGGCGGGCAGATGGGCGGCTTCGTTCAAGGTGGGGATGATGACGCTGAGGGGCGCTTCACGGCGGCTGGTCCGGTTCATCCGCGCCGCCAGCGGAGAAAAAATTCGAGGAGCGACAGGCTGCGGGCCGAGGCGTGATGTTGACGCCATTGGCCGGCGACGGCGCGGATCGCTTCGCTGCGGGTGGGGTAAGGGTAGATCGCGTTCATCAGTTTTTTCAGACCAAGCTTATGCTGCATGGCGAGGGTGAAGCCGGTGAGGATTTCGCCCGCCCCTGTGCCCACGATGGTGACGCCAAGGATGCGGTCCGAACCGGGGCGGGTGAGCACGGTGATGAAGCCTTCAGTGTCGGCTTCGGCGATGGCTCGGTCCAGCTCGGAAAATGGGTAATGGGTGGTCTCAAAGGCGATGAAGCGAGCTTTGGCGTCGCGCTCATTGAGGCCAACGCGGGCGATTTCGGGGCTGGTATAGGTGACGGCGGGAACGGCGTGATAGCGCGGTTTGAAGCGCCAGAACGGCGCGAGCAGAGCGTTGAGGGCGGCGAGGCTGCCTTGGTAACCCGCCATATGGGTGAGTTGGTACGGGCCTGCAACATCGCCGCAGGCATAGATGTTGGGGAAATTTGTTTGCAGGGCCTCGCCGGTTTCGATGATGCCGGTTTTGCCGAGCGACACCCCTAATTGTTCCAGCCCGTAGCCGGTAACGCGCGGTTTGCGACCGATGGCGACCAGGATACGATCAAACGGGATGTCGAGGCTGGTGCCTGCGTGATCGGCACGCAGGCTGTAGGTGCCGTCTTGGTGCGTGACGGCGATGGCGCGGTGGCCGGTGCGGATGGTGACGCCGTCACGCGCGAGGAGCGTGACCATGGCGGCGGAGACCGCGTCATCTTCGCGAACCATCAGCCGGTCCGCCATTTCGACCAGGGTGACATGGCTGCCGAGCCGGGCGAAGGCTTGGGCCATTTCGCAGCCGATTGGGCCGCCGCCGAGGATGACGAGGCGGCCGGGGAGGGTCTCGATATCCCAGAGGGTTTCGGAGGTGGCGAACGGGCAGTCGGCGAGGCCAGGGAGCGGTGGCACGAACGGCTCGGCACCGGCGGCGATGATGATGGCGCGGGTGGTGAGGGTTTCGCCGTTGATGCTGACGCTCCAAGGGCTGGTGAGGGTGGCGTGGCCGCTGCGCACATCAACGCCGAGTGATTGATAGCGTGCGATGGAATCATGCGGGGCGATCCCGGTGACGGCGGCGCGCACGGCAGCCCGGGCGGCGGCAAAATCAGCGCCGTGGCGGGCGGCGTGGAGCAGGGCTTTGGAGGGGACGCAGCCGGAATTCAGGCAATCACCGCCCATCCGTGCGGCTTCGATCAGGGTGACTTTGGCGCGCAGGGCGCTGGCGACATAGGCGCTGACCAAGCCGCCAGCACCGGCGCCGATGACCACCAGATTGCGATCAAAGCGTTTCGGGCGGGTAAAGCCAGCGTAAGCGCGGCGGGCGGCGAGCTGGTTGCGCAGGAACGGGGCGGCGATGGGCAGGGCCGCGAGGAGCAGCAGGCCGATGACCAAGCGCGGGGTGAGAATCGCCCCGTGCTGGCCGAGCGCCGACAGGCTGGCGCCGGCGTTGACATAGATCAGGGTGGCGGGGAGCATGCCGATTTGGCTCGCGAGATAAAAACGGCGGAGCGGCAATTGGGTGAGGCCGGCGAGCAGATTGACCGCGACGAACGGGACCACCGGGGCGAGGCGGAGCGAAATCAGATAGAGCGCGCCATCGCGGGCGATGCCGTGATCGATGCGGGCAAACAGGCCGGGGAAGCGGGCAAGCGCGCCGTCGCGGAGCAAGAAGCGGGCGGTGAGAAAAGCAAGGCTTGCGCCGATGGAGGAGGCGAAGGAGACCAGAATGCCGCCTTCGATGACGCCGAATAGCGCGCCCGCGCCGAGGGTGAGGATGGCCGCACCGGGGATTGAGAGGGCGGTGGCGGCGATGTAGAGCGCGAAATAGGCGGCAGCGCTGATGATCGGGTGATCAGCGATGGTGGCGCGCAGGGCCGTGGCGTGATGTTGTAGATTGGCGAGCGTGAGGGTGTGGCTGCCGAGCTGGGTGGCGATGGCGATGATGATGATCACCAAGAAGCCAAACAAAACGGGCCGGGTGAGGTTGGATCGGGGTTGGGTGGTGCTGCTCATCGGGCGTTCATGCAGGAAGACGCGCCGAAGACGCAAAAGCGGGCGCAATGCGGATGATCGAGCGTGACCGGGCGGGTGGCGGCGGCGAGGGTGGTGCCGAGCTCGAAACGCGGTGTGTACGGTAACAAGGTGCAGGCGACCAAGCTGGCTTGGGCTGCTCCTTTGCGCTGGACCACCATGCGCGATGTGCGGCACATGGCATCGGCCCCGCGCGGGGCGAGGGCGGCCCAGGCGGCGGCGCTGACGCTTTGGACGGGGTTGGGCGTGCTCATTTCGGGGAACAGGACGAGATGGGTGGGATCATCGGCGTTGATCGGCCAGCTTTGCGCGGCGAATAAATCAGCGAAACCGGCGCGGGTGGCGGCTTCGCTTTCATGCGCGGGGTCAAACCGAGCGGCGATGGAGGGTGCAAAACCGGCATTGAACAGCGTGGTGAGGCCCGCGAGGGCCGGAGACCAAGATTGGGCGCCGCGCAAGGTTTCGTGGCCGGTCTGGGTGTAATGATCGAGCGAGACGCGAAGCGCTAGTCGGGGGCCATGAGCGTCGTGCAGCCGTTGCAAGGCGGGGAGGTGGCGTTGGAGCGGGCGCATGGCGTTGGTGAGCACCAAGCTGCGATAGCCATGGGCGAGGGCGGCGCTGAGCATCTCGATGATTGAAGGGTTCATGAACGGCTCGCCGCCGGTGAAGCCGATTTCGCGCAAGGCGGGTTGGGTGGCGCGGGCTTCATCGATGATCCGGGTGAATTCGGCGTGCGCGAGATAAGCGAGGCGATCATTGCGCGGGCTGCTTTCGATATAGCAGCCGGTGCAGGCGAGATTGCAGAGGGTGCCGGTGTTGAACCAGAGCGTTTCGAGCTGATCGAGCGGGATTCGGGCGATTTCGGCGGGACGGGCGGCGGGTGGTGGGATCGAGGCAGGTAAATGGAGGGTTTGGGCGGTTTGCGGCTGCGCGGTGGCGGCGCGTTCGGGCAGGGGCAGAATATCGAGATTGGGCCAGATGCCGGTCTCTAACGCATCCGCGTAGTCATTGGGCAGCCCGGCGCGGCGCATGGCGGCGGCGGCGGCGTGATGATCGTAGCGGAGCGGGTGGGTGCTGAGGCAAAAACCGTTGCGTTGCGGGGTGAGCACGGAATACCAGCCACGGGGCGTACCGTCATTGGCGGGGAGGCCGATGGCGCCGGCATTATGCCAGATTTGGGTGCCGATGAAGCGGGTAAAGCCGAGGCCGCAATGACCGGCGATGACGCCGTTGCAGAGGGTGTCAGCGATTTCGTCGGCGAACAGCGCATCCGGGTCCGAGGCGAAGATGAAACGATTAATTTGGCTGGGCGCGCCATGCACGATGGCGAGACGGTGATCGCCGATCAGCAGGTCGATCCGGCGCGGCAGGGTTCTCATCCAGTTTTTGGCATTATCATCGAGATGGCGGCGCGCATGGCTGAACCAGTTTGCCGCGAGCACATCGCAGGCCGAGCCGGGGGTGAAACCGCAGCCGCAATCGGGCGCATCGGCGGCGAGTTGTTCTTCGCAATTACCCATGACGGTGGCGATGTTGTGGGTGCGGATCAGATCGACACAGGCTTGCGGGTCCGCGCCATAGGCGATGATGTCACCGGTGCAGACCATGCGCTCGGGCGGGATGAAGTGGCGGTTTGCCGCGTCGAGCAGGGCAATGGTGGCTTGGAGATTGCTGTAATTGCCGCCGAAAATCAGCACCGGGCCATCGGCGATCAGCAGGGGCGGGGCGGGTGCAGCGGGGCCCTTGAGTGGGGCATCAAACATGGGCGAGCGGCTCCGGGCTGAGTTGTTCGAGCGAGAGGCCGCGCGCTTCGATGCCGCCTTGGCGGCGCCAAATCAGGATGGCGAGCGCGCCCATCGCCCAGAAGCAGGCGAGCATGAGCAAAGCCATCGGCATGCTGTGCGCGCCGACATAGCCAACCAGGAACGGCGATAAGGCCGCGCCGATACGCCCGATGGCGACCGAGGCGCCAATGCCGGTGGCGCGCAGGGCGGTGGGGAACAGCTCGGAGAAGGTGGGGTAGGCCGCGATCCAACTGCCGGTGGCGAGCATGTTCACACCGGCGAAGCCGAGCATGATTGCGCCTGCGCCGAGCTGCGTGGCGGCAGCGAAGCCAACCAAGCCGAGGGCGGTGGCGAGATAAAAGACCCCGACAGTCCAGCTCCGGCCCCAACGCTCCAGCAGGAAGGCGGCGGCAAGACCGCCGATGAGGGCGCCGACGCTGCCGACGAGATAAAAGACCGGTAGGCGGGCGGGCGGGAGATGCAAGGCGGGGAGCACCACGATGGGGAGAAAGGCGAACAGCCCATAATAGCCGGAGGCTTCGGCGAAATCGAGCGTGGCACCGAGGGCGAGGCGACCGGGATAAAGGCGGAGCAGGCGGATCAGGCTGTTGGCCTCGCGGCGGACGCGATGGCTGATCGGCGTGGCGGCGGGCGGGCGGATATTGGTCAGACCGGCTTCGATGCCGGCGATGATCACCCGCGCATCATGGGGCCGTCCGGCATCGAGCAGCCAGCGCGGGCTTTCGGGCAGATGGCGGCGAAACCAAGCGGCGGAGAGGGCGATCAGGCCGCCCAAGCCAAACACCACGCGCCAGCCGATGGCGGCGGGCAGGGCGGAGAGAGCAAGCCAGGCGAGCAGGGCCGCGACGAAGCTGCCGATGGGCCAGAAATTCAGCACGATGGCCGAGGCGCGACCGCGCGACCGGCTGGGCAGCAATTCGGCGATGGCGGCGTTGATCGCGGAATATTCGGCGCCGACGCCGATGCCCGCGATCAGGCGCAGGATCAGCAAGGAGGCGAGATTGGGGGCGAAGGCGGTGGCGAGGGTGGCGAGGCCATAGAGCACCAGACTGGCGAGGAATACGCGCCGCCGCCCATAGCGGTCAGCCAGGATGCCAAAGCCCGAAGCGCCGATCATCAGGCCGGCGAACCAGGCGGCGAGAATGAAGGACATCGCGTTGCTGCCGAGGTGAAAATGGTGGCGCAGCGCGCCGAGCACATTGCCGATCAGCGTGACTTCGAACGCATCGAGCGCCCAGCCGAGGCCGAACAGCAGCACGATGGCGGTGTGAAACCGGTTCCAGCGCAGATTGGACAGAATATCGAGCATGGCGTGATCGGTGCGGGCGGTTTCAGGCGGCTGGGTCATTCGGTCTCTCATCGGTCAGGGGAAACAGGTGCGTGTGTTGGTATTACGTCAAAGCGCGCCATTTGGTTACATCGGTATCGGGCGGCGAATTGCATCCTCTGATCGATGGCGCGCCGGGCGGTTTGCGTTTCGCTTGGAAATAACGTTATTGGCTAAAAGCCAAATTTGATAGGGGTTGTTAGTGCCAAACGCCGCAATGCGCAGGAAGCCGGGTTTTGCCGCCGTGACGATTGTGCGTTGGGGGGCGATGCGGGGGGCGGTTTGCCCGATCACGCGAGGCGATTTGAGCGGCCAACGGGCCTGAAGGCCACGCCGATGAACCGGGGAAGTTTGGTGCGTAACCATTTGGTGCTGATCGGCGGCGGGCATAGCCATGTCGAGGTGTTGCGCCGGTTGGGCTTGGCGCGGCTGGAGGCGGTGCGGGTGACGGTAATTGGGCGTGACCGATTCACGCCGTATTCGGGGATGCTGCCCGGTGTTGTGGCCGGGCATTATAATTTTGCCGATGCCCATATTGATTTGCAGCCGTTATGCGATTTTGCTGGCGCAACCTTCATTCAGGATCGGGCAGTGGGGCTTGATCCGGAACGGCGGCTGGTGCGTTGTGCGAATGGGTCGCCGATTTCGTATGATATTTTGTCGATCAATATTGGGTCATCGCCGAATTTGAGCGCGGTGCCGGGGGCTGAGGCGGTGGGTGTGCCGGTGAAGCCGATCAGCGGATTTTTGGCCTATTGGGACCGGTTGGTGCCACGGGTGCTGGCGGCGAGCGGGACGTTGCGGATCGCGGTGATTGGCACCGGGGCCGGGGGCGTGGAGATGGTGCTCGCGGTGCAATATCGGCTGAGCCAATTGCTGGCCGCGCAGGGGCGGGATCCGGCGCAGGTAAAATATCTGCTGTTTGGCCGGTCTGATCGGCTGTTGGCAGGATATCCACGGGCGATGCAGGCGCGGTTTGAGCGGATTTTGCGCGAGCGGGCGATTGAGCTGCATTGTAATGTGGTGATCAGCGGCGCTGAGCCAGGTTTGCTGCGCTGTGCCGATGGGCGCGATTTTCCGGCGGATGAGATGTTGTTCGTCACCGAGGCGCAGCCGCCAGCTTGGCTGCGCGAGGCGGGGATTACGCTTGATCAGCGCGGGTTTATTGCGGTTAATTTGGCGCTGCAATCGCTCTCGCATTCGACGATTTTTGCAGCCGGTGATGTAGCGAGCGTGATTGGCGCGCCGCGCCCGAAGGCGGGGGTGTTTGCCGTGCGGCAGGGCCCGCCATTGGCTGAGAATTTGCGGCGCAGTTTTGTCGGCGGCACGTTGATTTATCACCACGCGCAGCGGGAAGCTTTGGCGTTGCTGAGCACCGGTGATCGTTATGCCGTGGCGAATCGGGGACGCTGGGTGGTGGGCGGGCGGTTTGTTTGGCGCTGGAAAGATTGGATCGACCGGCGTTTTATGCGCCGCTATCAGATGGCATCTTCGGCGGATTGAGGGCTGGGTTTGGGTTCGATTACCCGCAGGAATTGCTGTGCCATGGCGTGATAAACCGGCTGTTTGCAGATCAGACGCGAGGAGAGCGTGCCGAGAATGGCGGCGATGCCAACAGGCACGGTCATGGCCGGATCGCTGGTCATTTCAATGACAATCACGGTGGCGGTGAGCGGCGCTTGCACCACGCCGGCGAAATAGCCGGCCATGCCGATCATGGCGAAGGCGGCGACCGGCACGCCGGGCACCAGATAGGAGAACATCGTGCCTTCGCCGACGCCGATGGCCAGTGAAGGTGCGAAAATGCCGCCGGGTATCCCGGATAGGTAAGAAAGCAGGGTGGCCGTGAATTTCAGGGGTGCGAAATCGAGCGGCGGTAGGGTGCCGGAGGTGAGGGCGGCGCGGGCTTCGCCGTAGCTGGCATCGAAAATCTGGCCGTGGGACAGAAATCCGAGAATGGCGAGACCAAGGCCGCACAAAGCGGCGAAGGCGATTGGCTGATTTTGCGCGAGCTGGTTGATTAGGCGGGGCATCACCCGCGCCGGGGCGATCAGGATGCGCGCGAACAGGCCGCCAGCGAGGCCACCGAGCACGGCGCAGAGCGGCACCAGCAGCCAGATCGGGCTGAGGGGCAATTGCGCGGGGGAGGCGCCGAAATAAGGATGGTAGCCGAGCACCAGCAGCAGCGTGACGCCGCTGGCGCAGGCGGCGAAAATAATTGAGCGCACTTGCCGATCATCAAAGCTGCGCGCCATTTCTTCGATGGCGAACACCACGCCCGCGACCGGTGCGTTGAAGGCGCAGGTGATGCCGGCGGCACCGCCCGCGAGGATCAGCAGGCGCTGGAGGGCATGGGTGCGTTCCATGCCGATGCGCCCGCAGAGATTCATCACCGCGCAGCCGATTTGCACGGTGGGGCCTTCTTTGCCAATCGAGGCGCCGACGGCAAAACCCATCAAGGTGAGCAGGAATTTGCCGATGGCGATGCGGAGTGACAAAACCTGATCGACATTATTGTGATCCTGCATGTTCAGCCCGGCCATGGCTTGCGGGATGCCGGAGCCTTGCGCGCCGGGAAACACCCGGCGGGTGAGCAGCACGATCAGGGCGAAGCCGACCGGGCAAAGGGCAAAGGCCAGCCATTCATGGCCGGTGGTGAGATGGGCGAACAGGGCGCTGGCGCGCACCACGCCGATCCCGAACAGGATTGAGATCAGGCCGGTGATGATGGCGGCGAGGATGAAAATGATGTTTCGCTTCAATATCGTCATGCCGATGATCGCTCCCATCGCGGTGGCGTGCGTCCTGTGACTGTTCTTGCGCGGCCTCTATAGCGGGGGTGGTGCTGAGTTGACAGGGTGGCGCTGGCGGCTTCAATGCGCGACGGTATGATTGAGGATATGATGGTGCCCACTCAGCTCTATTTGCATGACACCAAGACCCGCGCGCGCCGGGCGTTTGTGCCGCGTGATCCCGACCATGTGACGCTTTATGTGTGCGGGCCGACGGTTTATGATCTGGCGCATATTGGCAATGCGCGATCGGTGGTGGTGTTTGATGTGTTGGTGCGGCTGTTGCGGGTGCTGTATCCACGGGTCACCTATGCGCGGAATATTACCGATATTGACGATAAAATTAACGCGCGCGCGCGGGCCGACGGGGTGGCGATTGGTGAGGTGACGGCGCGCACCACGGCGTGGTTTCATCGAGATATGGCGGCGCTTTATGTGCGGCCACCGGATATTGAGCCACGGGCGACCGAGACGATCCCCGAGATTATTGCGATAATCGAGCGTTTGATCGGGCTGGGTCATGCCTATGCGGCGGCGGGGCATGTGTTGTTTGCGGTGGCGACCGATCCGAATTACGGCAAATTTTCGGGGCGTTCGCCGGATGAATTATTGGCCGGGGCGCGGATTGATGTTGCGGCTTATAAGCGCGATCCGGGTGATTTTGTGCTGTGGAAACCGTCTGAACCTGAATTGCCGGGGTGGGAGAGCCCGTGGGGGCGCGGGCGACCGGGCTGGCATATTGAATGCTCGGCGATGATCCATAAACATTTAGGGGAAACCATCGATATTCATGGCGGAGGTAGTGATTTACTGTTTCCGCATCATGAGAATGAGATGGCGCAATCATGCTGCGCGTTTCCGGGGGCGGAATTTGCCCGCTATTGGCTGCATAATGGGATGTTGCAGGTCAATGGCGAGAAAATGTCGAAATCGCTGGGGAATTTTCGCACGGTTG
>JAKBBY010000005.1 GCA_021808315.1 Pseudomonadota bacterium
CACCTCTTCCGCCTCGCTGCCCTGCTGCTCACCCTCGCCCTCACCCTTGCTCCCGCCGCCATCATCCCCGTCGCCCGCGCCCAATCCCCCATGCCGCCCGCCGTCCGCAATTATGTCGGCAGCTATGTCTGCGCCCAAGGCCTGACCGCGCTTGATCTCAAAATCCTCACACAACCCAACCACCCCAACCACCAACAAGCCGCCTTCATCTTCTGGCCGCCCCATCAAGGCTCCGCCGCCCACCCCCAAGGCGTCTATTTGATGCACGGCACCATCAACCCCGTGCTCGGCATCCTGCGCCTAACCCCCAGCTATTGGATCAAACGCCCAGCCTTCTACACCATGGTCCCCATGACCGGCATTTCCAACGACGGCGGCGCCATCTTCACCGGCACCATCCACTTCCCCGGCTGCACCCGCTTTTCGCTCCGCCTGCAATCGCCATAATCCGCTACCATCCCGTCGGGTGGGATGCGCTTGAGCATCCCACCATTTTGCGCCGCCCAAACACAACGACCCCAAATCATCTGACGCGCGTGGCGCAAGCGAGCTTGAAACCGTCAAAAATCGCGCCTATAATTCGATTTAAGACGAAATTTTGTCGATAATTCGTTTTGGAGCTAGGAAATGCTGTATCAATTGGAGGTCGAAAATTTTTTTTCAATCAAGGATCGTCAGGTGATCGACCTGCGCGTTTCCGGCAAGGTTCCCGACGATTTCGGTCATTTCGGCCCCTTATTCCCGCAATCACCCACACGCGCACCAAAAATCTTGGCAATATTCGGTGCCAACGCGGCGGGAAAAACCAATATCCTTGCCGCGTTGGCCTTCACCATCCATTTTTTTCGGAACAACCGCTTCCCGGAAGAAATCGCCACCCGGAAAGATGCCTATCTCGCTGAGTTCAACAACAATGAGGGACGAACCCAGCCGGTAAAATTCGCGCTGGAATTTGGCGCGATCATGGACGCGACAATGGAACGCAGTGAAGCCGTCGCACGTGGCGAGCAGGTCCCCTATGGCGTATGCCGCTACGAGCTTGAATTGGCTATGGCTGACGACGCCATTCGCGCCGTTTTACGTGAAAGCCTGCATCAGCGTCCTAATGATCGCGGCAAATGGCAGCGTGTTTTCGAGCGTGATGGAGACAATAACGTAAAAGGCTCACTGTCATTTCCGATCAAAGGGTTCGAACATCTGCTGAAAACACTCGATCCCAAAGGCTCAATCGTTGCCAATTTTGCATTTTTCAACCACCCGGGCGCAAAATATTGGCAAGCAATCGCCAACTCGATAAATTTTGCCGTGGACTTACACCCAATTTTATTCGACAAAGTTATTATCGAAAACTACCGTCAAAATTCGGCTTTACTAGGAAATTTGAACGTTGATCTTCAAAGATTTGACGTTGGTATTGATTACATGCGCATTGAGCCTGGGGTTGATGGTCCAATCGCCAAATTCAAGCACAATGCGATGGACCGTGAATTGCCCTGGTATCGGGAGAGCAACGGCACCCGCGCTTTCATTCGCCTCTATCCGCTGATCGTCAATACGCTCGCAACCGGCGGTATCGCTGCCATCGACGAGTTAGATGCCGCTTTGCACCCAATACTCATGACCGAGATTTTCAATTGGTTTCGAGACAAAAATAAAAATCCAAAAAACGCCCAGCTTTGGTTCACCGGCCATGCCGTCTCATCGATGGATGATTTGTCGATGGAAGAGATCCTCTTTTGCGAGAAAGACCCGCAAGGCCGCACATCGGTGTTCCGAGCCCGCGACATTGCCCGCCGCGATGACAATTTACGCCGCAAATATCTCTCTGGAATTTATGGCGCGGTGCCGCAAATCGGATGAAACACCCAAGCCTGCGCCGGCCACAAAAGTCCCGGATTTTTGTCGGGTGCGAAGGCGCGTCAGAACGCAGCTATGCGGCATGGTTGCAAATATTATGCAACGAGCGAAACATCTCGGTTCATCTAGACATTCATGATCTTGGGCAAGCGGGTAGTCCTATAGCGACGTTCGAACGTGCTGGTAAAATAATCAGCCGGGAGCAAAAAAATAAAGACAAATATTCATACAAAGTTATTTTGATCGATACCGATTGGCTGGCCGAAATACAACAAAGAACGCAATGCGAAGAGCAAGCAAGGCGACTTGGTTTGATCATTATCTGGCAGCACCCATGCCACGAAGCGTTTTTGCTCAGGCATTTTTTGGGCTTCGAATATAACCAACCGCCCACAACAGCCGAATCAATTAGTTGTTTGAAACAACTTTGGCCCGGATACGAAAAAAACATGCCAGCACACAAAATCCAACAGCGGCTTACCATTGACGGTGCCCGCCGGGTTGCCAACCATCTGGCACAATTCTGTAGTTTTCTCAACGTCATAGGTCTGTTGAAGGATTGATAAGACGGCTATCGTCAAAAAAATTTACCCCTTTTTCACCCTGCCGCTCCTGTGCAATACTATTTTTATCTGCAGATACCCTTCCTCGCGCTGGCCGCTTACTGCCTCAACGTTGCCGGACAGATTTCAGCGACGATTGCCATCCGAGCGCGCAGCGGAGTCCAATAGGCTCATTTCACCAACGGTTTTCGAGTTTATCCGGTACCCGAATCGGCGTTGATTGCTATCAATTCAGCATGATCGATAAACCCCTGAAACTGATAACGCTTGACGATATCGCAAAACTCGTCTCGTCCCGCCGTAGCGAAGGCCCGACGCTCGACTTCAAGCAAGCGTTTCCAACCGCTAAGGACGAGGGCACGCGCGATTTCCTCGCGGACGTGACGGCCTTCGCGAATACTGACGGTGGCGATCTCATCATCGGCGTCAAAGAAGATGGCAACGGCGTAGCGGCAGAACTCGTTGGCATCGATCCTAACGGACTCGACGAAGCCGTGCGGCGCGTTGAAGACCAAGTTCGGAGTTGCGTCGATCCAAGGGTTCCGATGTTCGCTGTGCAACAGGTCAACTTGGCCAATGGCAAAATCGTACTTGTCATGCGGGTAGGCGCTAGCCTGATTGCACCGCACCGCATCACTTTCAAAGGGTTCAGTCGATTTTATCGGCGGGGTAATCGGAGCAACTATGAAATGAGCACTGCCGAGCTGCGCCAAGCGTTCGCCGCATCGATTGATCTGCCGAACCGCATCCGCGATCTTCATCGCAAGGGGGTCGAGGCAACAACCGGCAAAGACATGCCCTGTCGTATCAAAACGGGCCCAATCGCGGCACTCACCATAGCGCCGCTATCGGTTCTGCGCGAGGCGCGAGACATTAATTTCACCCGCGACACGGCTGTACCGCCGCCTGATGGCACAACCGCTTCCCGCATCACCATCGGGCTGGATCGCTTGATCACGCATTCACCGATCGAGGAAGACACCGGGAGTGTGCGGGCTTGGACCATCAATCATCGGCGCGGTTATCTCGATTTTGCCTGGATGATCGGGCATCAGGATCGGGGGGCGAAATACGTTTGGGCCAAATATTTCCAACCCGAACTTACCAAAGCGGCCACAACGTCGATACAAACACTCAATAGCTTTGGCATCGAAGGACCATGGATCGCGATGCTGACCCTGTCTGGTATTCGAGATCATCGCATGGTCGCAGAGGGTGAATATATTGCCGCTGCCGCTTGGCAGGATCCCGCCTATCTCGGCGAGATCATTGATGACGCAATGTCGCCCGAGGCACTTGACCCATTCGTCCAGGGTTTCTGGCGGTTATTCGGCGTTGAAAATCCGCCCAAGCCACAAAAAACGTGACGTCAGCGAAAATTGGCGCGAATCACCCAAAACTAATCTTTCACACCCACCCCCTCCTATGCCATGTTAGGCACATGGAGCAAACCGCTAACACCTTCGCGCAATCGCTCGCCGACCGCTTCACCACAATTATGCGCCTGCTCCGCCAAACCCTCGGCGCCCCCGACTATGCCCGCTTTGACCTTTCGCTCAAATGGGCCATCTGGCACCGTATTTCGCGCCTTTCGCTCCGCTTCCGCGCCCTCGCCCTCAACCCGCGCCGCCCCCGCAAACCCAGCGCAAAACCAGACCCCGCCCCGGAGCGAGAATCACCCCTAGCCGGAGCGAAAAGGCGCGAATTACCACGGCAACAAGGCTGGCTGCTGCAAACCTTCCCCGGCCACCACATCCCCTATGTGCGCGGGCAACTGATCAGCTTCCTCGCAGACCCCGATTTGTCGCTCCTCTCCAGCCAAAACCCAAACATAGGCCGCGTGCTGCGCCCGCTCTGCCACATGCTCGCGATTCCACTCCCCGATTATCTCAAATTGGAGCGAAAACCGCGCCCGCCCCGCCCCCAACCGGCGCAAAAACCAGCGCGCAAACCAGCGCGGCGGGAGCAAAAGACAGAGCCATCATTTTACGAGTACATGCTCCAAAAATATCCTGCTCCGCCGCCCCGCCCCACGCTCCCCGACCATATTGACGCACCGCCCGCCCGCGCAAAAATCAACTTCGAGCGGTAATCCCAAAATTGCGCTTAAATCGTTCCGGATTAAAAACAAAAAGGAGCGAAAAAGCAAAAAATTAGCTGGCGGCTTTGCGGGCGGCGGCTTCTTCGGCGCTCGCGACACCGCCATGCGCGGCGGACCAGCCAACCGGGTTTTCGAGGAATTTGCGCACCACCCCCAGCGTCGCTTCGGGGAAATAGTCGCGCTCGCGGCATGCTTCCAGCACATCCCACCAGGTGCAGAGATGATGCAGCGAAATCCCCATCTCCTGCAGTTTGGCGAGGCTGCCCGGAAACACCCCATAGAAAAACACCACGAACACATGGTCGCAAATCGCGCCCGCGTCGCGCAGTGCGTTGGCAAACTGGATTTTCGAGCCGCCATCGGTGGTCAAATCCTCCACCAGCAAGGTCTGTTTGCCCTCCGGCACATCGCCCTCAATCTGGGCATTGCGGCCAAAACCCTTCGGTTTCTTGCGCACATAAGACATCGGCAGCCCCATCCGGTCGGCAATCCACGCCGCATAGGGAATCCCCGCCGTCTCCCCGCCCGCCACCGCTTCGATGGTTTCAAACCCAACATGGCGGGTCAGTTTTTCCACCGCCAGCTCACAAATTTTGGCGCGCGCCCGCGGAAAATAAATGATTTTCCGGCAATCGATATAAACCGGCGCCTTCCAGCCGGAGGTAAACGTGTAAGGCTCATCCGCGCGGAAATTCAGCGCCTTGATCTCCAGCAGGATGCGCGCCGTGGTCAGAGCGGCGTCCCGGTCCCAGTCAGTTGCGTGACCCATGCTACTTGTCATATCAGACCTCCATCTCAGGCGCTCGTATCGCGCCTCACCCTTCGCGTAAACACCGTAACCTGTGTGGTCAGCCCCTCAGCCGGTAAAGGAACACTCGATGGCCAAAATCAAGGTAAAAAATCCAATCGTGGAAATGGACGGCGATGAAATGACCCGGATCATCTGGGGCTTCATCAAAGACAAGCTGATCCTGCCTTATCTCGATGTGGATTTGAAATATTACGATCTTGGCATCGAACATCGCGACGCAACGGATGACAAAGTCACCGTCGAATCAGCCCTCGCCACCAAGCAATATGGCGTCGCGGTCAAATGCGCGACCATCACGCCGGATGAAGCGCGGGTGCGCGAATTCAACCTCAAGCAAATGTGGCGCAGCCCGAACGGCACCATCCGCAACATTCTCGATGGCACCATTTTCCGCGAGCCGATCATTTGCAAAAACGTCCCGCGCTTGGTGCCGCATTGGTCCGAGCCCATCGTGATTGGCCGTCACGCCTATGGCGATATTTACCGCGCCGTCGAGACCAAAATCCCCGGCGCCGGCAAAGTCCAGCTTTCCTACATCCCCGCCGATGGCAGCAAGCCGATTATTCTCGATGTGCATGATTTCAAAGGCCCCGGCGTGGCGCTTGGCATGCACAACACCAAGGCCTCAATCGCGGGTTTCGCCCGCGCCAGCTTCAATTACGGCCTGCTGCGCAATTACCCGGTCTATCTCTCCACCAAAAACACCATCTTGAAAGCCTATGACGGCATGTTCAAGGACGTGTTCCAAGAGATTTTCGACGCCGAATTCAAAGAAGCCTTTGCGGCAAAGGGCCTGACCTACGAACATCGCCTGATCGATGACATGGTGGCCAGCGCCCTGAAATGGAATGGCGGCTATCTCTGGGCCTGCAAAAACTACGATGGCGATGTGGAGAGCGACATCGTCGCTCAAGGCTTCGGCAGCCTCGGCTTGATGACCTCGGTGCTGCTCAGCCCGGATGGCAAAACCGTGGAGAGCGAAGCGGCGCACGGCACCGTCACCCGCCATTACCGCGATCACCAAAAAGGCAAACCCACCAGCACCAACCCCATCGCCAGCATTTTCGCCTGGACAAGGGGCCTCGCGTATCGCGGCAAGTTCGATGACACACCCGAGGTCACCGAATTCGCCGAAACGCTGGAGCGGGTCTGCGTGCAAACCGTTGAATCCGGCTTCATGACCAAAGACCTCGCCTCGCTGATCGGGCGTGACCAACCCTGGCTCACCACCCAGGAATTCCTGGCCAAGCTCGATGAAAATCTCCAAGCCGCGATGGCGACCAGCCAAGCCGCCTGATCATCACAACCGGGTGGCGGCGACCCAGTCGCCACCCCACTCAGCTCATCGGCACTTCGTCTGGTATCATAACCCGAAACAATGTCCCCTCGCGCCCGGTGCGCACCAGCTCGATCTCCCCGCCATGCGCACGGATCAAATCGCGCACAATCGCCAGCCCCAGCCCGGTGCCGTCGCGCCGCGCCGAGCCGACAAAGGGCCGAAATAAATTCGCCCGCGCCCGCTCCGGCAGGCCCGGCCCGTTATCCTCAATCTCAACAATCAACGCGCCAGCAACATCGCCCGCCGCCGCCGGCTCAAGCGCGGCGCGCACCTCCAGCCGGTTGGCACCCGCCTGCACCGCGTTGCGCAACAGGTTCAGCAACACCCGATGAAACTGATCGCGGTCCAGCCTTGTGTGCAAATCCCCCGGCACCGCACTGTTAATCTCGACCCCCGGCGTCAGCAGCCGAATTTGCTCGGCGACATCATCCACCAAAGCCCCGAGTGCGGTCTCCGCCCGCAGCACCAAAGGCGGTCCTTCGCGCGCGAAGCTCAGCGTTTGCGTCACCAGCGCCGTCGCCCGATCCACCGCCCCCACCAGCGTCGCCGCTGCGCGCTGGGTCACCGGGTCTTCGCTCCCGGCGAGCCGGTCCGCCACCAGCAGTGCCGAGGCCAGAATATTGCGCAAATCATGGCTGATCTTGGCCACCGCCGTGCCCAGCGCCGCCAGCCGTGCATTGCGCCATAAGGCGGCGCGCAACTCGGTTTGCATTTGCGCCAGCTCCCCCGCCGCCAGCGCAATCTCATCATCGCGAAACCCGGTCGCCGCCGCGAGGTCAATCGGCGCCGCCCGCTCCGGGTCGGCGCGAAACGCGGCAATGCTCGCGGTCAGTCGGCGGATCGGCAACACCAAGAGCCGGTCCAGCGCCAAATACACCACCAGCCCGGTGCTGAGCGCAATCGCGAGCGAGAGTGCGGCGATATGTTCGGCATAGCGCCGCAAATGCCGGGTCAGCGCGGCGTTGCGCACAATGATTTTCACCGTCACGTTGGGCCGCAACGGGCTTTGCGCAATCACCATGGTCGAGCGTGGTGCCAGCCCCGCCACCGCGCGCAAGGCGCGAACCATCGAGGCTACTAGGCTCTCATGCGTCAAATCCACCGTCGCATCGGGCGGGCGCAGCCGGGTGGGCGGCATCACCATCAGGGTTTTGCCGTCGGTCACCAAACTGATCGCCAAGGTGCCGGACAAGCGCAGCAGCTCATCGCGGGTGGACAACGCCACCACCCCATCGGGCGAGGAGGCCACGGTAATCGCCGCCAAATGCGCATCGGTCACCCGGTTGAGCAGCCAGGCATTGCGCTCCAGCCCCAGGCTCGGCAGCAGGATCATCACCTCGACCAGCAAAGTCACCAGCACGGTCAGGCGCAGCAGCCGTGCGGACAGGCTGCGCACCCGCGCGCGATGCGGCCGATCAATCGCCATGGGGCTCGGTCTGGCCCACCGCCCGGCCCGCGCGAAATAATTTGTCCAAAAACCCGCGATCGGTGCTGGCGCGCGATTCGGCACTCAGCCCATTCAGCGCGGTATCGGCGCCGTAATCGATCAAGCGCGTCTCGGCAGGCATAGAGGCCAATTCCGCCTCAATCGCCGCCTGAAAAGCGAGCTCCTGCACCCGGTTCAAAATATCGCTCGGCTGCTCGGGCACCCCTTTGCGAAACCGGCTTTGGGCGCGGATCAGCACCAAACGTTCGGGTCTGCGCGCCAGCAAGGGTGCGAGAGGCGGATTGCCGGCATAGGCCCCGTCCCAATAGGCCACCCCCTCGATCATCACCGCCGGAAACGCCGCCGGCAAACAGGCCGAGGCCAGCAACGCATCGATCGTGATGGCACCATTGGCGAAAATGCGCAGCTTGCCCGATTCCACCGCCGTTGCCGCCACGAACAAAGCGGGCGCGGCCGGATCGGCCAACGCTGTGCGGTCGAGCAAATCATTGAGGATGGGTCGAAGCGGATTTTGCCCGAGCGGATTGACCGAGAGCGGCCCGAAAAAACTGCTCATCGCCGATAATCCTTGAATGGCAAACGCATTGGACATGCCCCGGCCAATCTCGAAGCCCGGCACCCAACGATCCAACGCCCCCATCATCGGCGCGAACCAATCACTCGCCATCACCCGGTCCCAAAAGCGCGCCATCTGCGCCCGCGCGCCCTCAGCGCCGCCTTGCACCAGCCCTTGCACCGCCATGGTCGCGAGAATCGCCCCGGAGGAGACGCCGCACACCGAATCGAAGCGGAACCCGCGCTCCAACAGCGCGTCCAGCACCCCCCAGCTATAAGCCCCGTGCGAACCCCCGCCTTGCAAAGCGAGAGCAACGTAATCGCGTTCAGAATTGGTCATGAGCGAGTGTGGCACAGAGCGCAGAGCCATCATAGCGCGGGGACATGCGAGTGGCTGGGGAGGGAGGATTCGAACCTCCGCATGGCGGAATCAAAATCCGCTGCCTTACCGCTTGGCTACACCCCAATCGCTGACCTCTCGATACCCGTCTGATATGGGTTTCGGCGGCGAAGGTAAAGACCCGCGTGCGCAGCAACACTGGTTTCGTAAAAATATGGAGTGGTCGCTGCTGATAATCCACGCTACACCAAGGCCGAAAATCGGAGAAACCATGATGGATTTGATCGCCGCCCGCCTCAACCGCATCAGCCCCAGCCAGACCATTGCGATTTCGACCAAGGCGCGGCAGCTCAAAGCTGAGGGGCGCGATATTATCAGCCTGTCCGCCGGTGAGCCTGATTTCGACACGCCTGCCCATGTCAAACAGGCCGCGATTACCGCGATTGAGCAGGGCGAGACCAAATATACCGATGTCGCGGGCACATTGGCGCTGCGCAAAGCCGTCGCGGCCTCGTTCCTGCGCGATCACGGCATTACCTACAGCCCCGATGAAATCATCGTCTCCACCGGCGGCAAGCAGGTCATTTTCAACGCGATGCTCGCAACCATCGAAGCGGGTGATGAGGCGATTATCCCGACGCCGTGCTGGGTGAGCTATCCTGATATCGTGCAACTCGCTGAAGGAAAGCCGGTTTTTGTGCCTTGTGGTCCGAATGCCGGGTTCAAATTGCGCGCCGAAGACCTCGAAGCCGCGATCACGCCGCGCACCAAATGGTTGATCCTGAACACCCCCTCGAACCCCACGGGCGCGGCCTATTCAGCGGCCGATTTGCGGCCGATTTGCGATGTTTTGCTCCGTCATCCGGATGTTTGGATTTTTACCGATGATATTTATGCAAAGCTGACCTATGATGGATTCAAACCTGCCACCATCGTCGAGGTCGAGCCGCGCCTGCGTGACCGCACGGTGACGATGAATGGCTGCTCCAAAGCCTATGCGATGACCGGCTGGCGTATCGGGTTTTGCGGCGCGCCGATGCGGTTGATCAAGGCGATGGATAAATTACAGAGCCAATCGACCTCCAACACCTCCTCCATCAGCCAGGCCGCCGCCGTCGCCGCCCTCACCGGCCCGCAAGACGCGATCGAGACGATGCGCCAAGCCTATCAAGCGCGGCGCAATTTAGTGGTGGCGATGCTCAATGAGGCGCCCGGCCTGACCTGTGCGACGCCGGAAGGGGCGTTTTACGTGTTCCCCTCGGTCGCGGGCTGTATCGGCAAAACCAGCGCTGGCGGCACGTTGATCAAGGATGATGCCGATTTCGTCGCGGCTTTGCTCGAAGAACAAGGGGTGGCGGCGGTGCATGGCGCGGCCTTCGTGTTTCCGGGGCATTTCCGCGTCAGCTACGCGACCGATACCGAAACCTTGCGCGAAGCCTGCACGCGGATTCAGAAATTTTGCGCGGGTTTGCAATAGAGGGTGGTTGGTTTCGGTTGAATCGGGCTCATCAACCCAAACCCATATCGATCTGATACAACCATAAATTAAAAATACACGTTGAACGACCAGAGATTGTGAATTACCGTCCAGCTCCGTAACGGAGAGGTCGGTTGAGTGGTTCGTTAAGCTTAGTTGCGCCGGGATCGATCATCGCGGTCGATGGTGTTCTGCTCTCGCTCGATCTGGCACCGCCCGGCGGCATCGCGGTGGATGCTCCCGCATCGTCGGTGACATTAACGCTCTCCAGCGCGCTGGATTTGTCGGTGGGGGCGGCGAGCGGTGCGACGATATCGAGCGCGTCGGGCGCGCTGACGCTGAGCGGTGCGCTGGCGGCGGTGAATGCGGCGCTCGCGAGCGTGCTGATCGAGGCGAATTTTATCGGCACCGCCGCTTTGACCATCGAGGTGGCGGGCTTGCCGCTGCTGGCCGGCACCAGCCTCACCGGGCCGCCTTTGCTACAGACATTGAGCGTCACGGCGGTGGCCGACACACCGCCCGCTTTCATCACACCGCCCGCCAGCCTCGCGCTCAACGCGGGCACCGCCACGCCGTTGCCGCTGACCCTGGCCGATGATCCTGCCGTCGCACTCGGCCCCGGCGCGGCGGTGACGCTGGCGGTCACGTTGATGGCGTCTGACGGCGTATTGTCGCTCCCTGCCGCCGTCGCCGGACTGGATATCAGCGGTGCTGGCAGCGAAACGCTGGTGCTGGTTGGCAACGCCGCCGACATGGCGGCGTTCGATGCGGTTTTGGCCGGGATCAGCTTAAACGAAGCCGGTAATGGCACGGTTGAGTATAGTGCGCGGCAATCAGGCGGCGCGTTGCCCGCGCAGATCACCTCCGGCAGCCTTATGGTCAGCGCGAGCGGCACGCTCACGCCGAACAGCGCAAGCTGGCTGGGCGGCGCGGGGGGCTGGCAGGAGAGCAATTTCTGGTCGGCCAGCACGGTGCCGAACCTCGCCAGCAATGTCACCATCGCCGGGTCTGCGACCATTGCCGGGAATGGGGTTGCCGCGTCTCTCGCCATCGCGCCGGGGGCCACGCTCGATTTAACCGGTTCGGTAGCCATGGCCGGATCACTCGCGATTGCGGGGGTGGGCGGCGATCTGATGATCGATGCCGGTGCGGCGCTCACGGCGGGGGGAGCGGTGGTGCAATCGGGCGCTTGGCTCGCGGATTTTGGTGCGCTCACGCTCGATGGGTTGGATGGGGTGGGGACGGCGCTGCTGCCCGGCGGCGGCACGCTGAACGGCCCGTTGGCGGTGGCGGCGGGCGGCACGGTGGATTTTGCCGGGCTGCTGCAAGCCGGTGCCGCCGCGCCCACCACCGCCCTCGTCGCGATCAGCCTCGCGGCGAATGCCGTACTCGCGGGGGCAGGCACGCTGCTCGCGGGTAATTTCAGCCAATCAGACAGTCTGGCCGGGCCGGGAACCGTATTGGCGCTCGGTCCGGCGCCGCTGACGCTGGATGCCGGTTCCATCGGCGGCGGGGTGAATTTGCTGATCGAGCCGGGCGCGGTGCTGGACTTGGCGCCGGTGGCACCGCTTTATGGTGTGTTTAATCCGACGCCGATTACCGTGGGCAGTGATGCGACGATCAGCTTCGCGCCGGGTGCCAGCCCCGCGCAAAATCAAGGCGGCTTCGCCAGCCCGCGCGGCGAGCAGGGCGGGGTTTTGGTAATCGATGATCCGCTGGATTTCGCGGCGAGCTTCAGCGGCTTCGTCGCTGGCGATCGGATCGTGCTGCCGACATTGACCTCGCTCACCGTGTTCAATGTGAGCGCCCACTCATTTCTGGTCTCCGGCATCGATCCGTCCGGCGCCAGCGAAATTATCACCATCAATACCAGCTTGCCGCCCGGCACCTTGCCGGTGGTCGAAACCGATCAGGCCGGGCAATCGGTGATCGGCCTGCGAGCGAGCAGCCCGGCCCTCAGCTTGAATGACATACCGGCCAATCAAGCCTTGATCGATGCGACGGAGACCGCCGGGATCGGCCTTGGCGAAACCATCATCGGGTTGGGGCTGCAAGTGCCGGTCAATCCGAGCGGCGGGATGATCCTGACCATCAAGGCGGATCATGGCGCGCTGGCGCTGGCGGGCGCGACGGGTTCATCCGCCAGCCTAACATTGAGCGCGCGTTCGGCGCTGGCGCTGGATGATCAGTTGGCGACCTTGGTTTACACGCCGGCGGGTGCGGGCAGCGGCGATGTGCTGAATTTCATCGGCGGCAGCGGGTTGGCTGGCCTGACGGCGGCGATTGGCGTGACGATTGCACCTGCTGGCACGTTGTTTTTTGCCGGGGGGTCTTTGGCCGGGGGCGCCGGTGCGGTGTTTGATGCGGCAACCACGTGGCTGGCGGGGGCAGGGCTCGGGGGTGCGGCACCGGCGAATGGCGATGTGGCGGTGCTGGGATCGCATCAAGGCGCGCCGATTTTGCTCACCGGGCCGGGCGAGGCGGGCGCGCTGGCGGTGCAAGGCGGCTTTGATCTGGCGGGAAGCTTTGTGCTGCCCGGTGTTGCGGGTGTGGCGCTCAGCGTCGCGCCGAGCGGGTTTGCGTTGTTCGATGCGAATGCGGTGGTCACGCTGGGCGGCAGCGCGCAGGTGAGCGGCGGCACGCTCGGCTTCGCGGGGGTGGTGAACGCGCCGGGGCAAACGCTCGCCATTGATCAAGGTTGGCTGGAATTGACCGGCTCGGTTTCCGCCGGTGGCTTGGTGCTGGGCGATGCGGGGCCAGCGCAAGCGGGGATCAGTGGCACGCTGAGTGTCAGCAGCGCCAGCTTTGGCGGTGTGGCGAGCGGGACGGCAAGTGGGGCGATTGCGATTTGTTCGGCAACGGGCCAGGCGGTGCTGGATTTGGGCGCGGTGACCGCGAGTGATGCGACGATGGCACTCGGCGGGTCGGCCTTGCTGCAGGCCTCGGTATTTGATGAGGCGGCGGGTGCGGTTTGGGTCACGCAGGATGCGCGCTTGCAGGTTGCCGGGGCGTTCAGCCTGCAGGCCGGGGCATCATTGTCGATCGGGCCGGTGGCGACCTTCTCGGCGGCAACCCTCGCGGTGGCGGGGCTGCTGACTGATGCCAGTGCGCGCGCGACCTTGGTGGATGGGTTGAGCCTGCAGGCAGGCGGTCGCCTCGCTTTGGATGATGGGTCAATCACGCTGGGCACGCTCGGCACGCTCGGCACGCTCAGCATCGCCTCGGGCGCGAGCCTGTCGGGTTATGGCGCGATTGGCGTGGCGGGGGTTGGCTTGGCGATGGTGGATAATCAAGGCGCGCTGGCGGCGGTGGGTGGAGTGCTGGATATCGGCGCGACGCTGCTGGGCGGTGCCACCATTGCCGAAGCGGCGACGCTCGATTTGGCGGGCGCGGCGAGCCAGGGGACCATTACCTTCGGCGGCATGGCCGGTTTGTTATCGCTCAGCGCACCGACCTTGCAGCATGATGCGGTGATCGGGCTGGCGGGTAGCGATGCGATTGATTTGCGCGGCGTGGCACCCGGATCGGTGCAGATCAATGGCGGCACGGTGAGCATTGCCGGGGCGGCGGCGTTCGCGCTCAGCGCGGCGTCTGGCCAAGCTGTTGTCAGTAGCGATGGGGCGGGCGGCAGCTTGATTACCGATACCGCGCCGATGCCCTGCTTTGTCCGGGGCACCGGCTTATTGACCCCGAATGGCTATCGCGCGGTGGAGACCATCGCGCCGGGTGATGCGGTGGTCACGGCGAGCGGGCGGGTGCGGGCGGTGGCATGGGTGGGGTGGCGCAGTTTGGATTTGGCCCTTTCATCGCCGCTGCTGCGACCGATCTGCATTGCGCGTGGGGCGTTTGCGCCCTGTGTGCCGCGCCGCGATGTGTCGGTCTCGCCGCTGCACGCGATTGCGATGGGCGGTGCCTTGGTGCCTGCCTGCCTGCTGGTGAATGGCGCGACCATCACCCGCGATGACCGGGCGCTGACCGTGACTTATTTTCATATTGAGTTGAGCGGTCATGATCTGCTGCTTGCCGACGGGCTGGCGTGCGAGAGCTATCGTGATACCGGCAACCGGGCGCGGTTTGCACAAGGGCGCGGCGTTGCGCAGGGGGTGTTGCCCGCCTGCCTGCCGCTGCTGACCGGCGGTGCCAAACTCGCGGCGCTGCGGGCGGATTTGCATCAGCGCGCCGAGCGGCTGGGCTATCGGATGACGCATGGTCTCGCCATTGAGGCTTTGGTTCGCGAGGCTTTGGTTGGCGAGGCGTTGATTGGCGAGGCGTTGATTGGCGATGCGGTGATTGCGGGGCGGCTGCGGCGGGGCTGGGTGTGTTTTGAGCCGCGCACCAAGATTGATCGGCTGGAGCTGCGCTTGCGCGCCGCCACCCCGGCGGAGACCGATCCGGCGTCCGAGGATCGGCGGGAGCTGGGGTTTTGCGCGGGGGCGGTGCGCGTGGATGGGCGGCCCGTCGCGGCGCAGCTCATCGCGGGCTGGTATCCACGGGCGCGCGATGATCGCGGCGTATGGAGCGGCGCTTCGGCGCAGATGCTATTGGCGCGGGCCGGGCGGCGGGTGAGTATTGAGGTGGTGGGGCGGGTGCCGCGCTGGCTGCGCCCCGACCATGCCGATATGGGCTTGCGGTAAGCGATTGACCGGCGATCAATTGACAAGCGAGGAGCGGAGGAATAGGAGCGAAAAATTGCTGGGAACGTGGACGGGCCTTCGGGGCCTGCGCCCGCTTTTGCGCGCTTTGTGCATCGGCCTACCGGTACAACAGGATCGAGCCGGGTACGGTTCGGCAAAAACATGCGAAGGAGATCGCCGTGACCAAGCGCACTGCGAGCAAGTATAAGATTAACCGCCGTCTGGGCGTGAATTTATGGGGCCGGCCGAAATCGCCGGTCAACAAGCGCGAATATGGCCCCGGCCAGCACGGGCAGCGGCGCAAGAAGCCGTCCGATTACGGCGTGCAGCTCATGGCCAAGCAGAAATTGCGCGGCTATTATGGCAATATCAGCGAAAAGCAATTCTACCGCTATTATGAAGAGGCGGGCCGCCGCAAGGGCGATACCTCGGAGAATCTGATCGAGCTGCTGGAGCGCCGGTTGGATGCGGTGGTGTATCGAATGAAATTCGCGATCACGCCGTTCGCCTCGCGCCAGCTGGTCAGCCACGGGCATATTTTGGTGAATGGCAAGCGGGTGAATATCCCCTCTTATCAGGTGCGCGATGATGACGTGGTCGAGGTGCGCGAGAAATCCAAGCAACTCGCCGTGGTGCTCGATGCGTCGCAAACCGCCGAGCGCGATGTGCCTGATTATATCGAGATCGATCACCGGGCGATGAAGGGCCGGTTTATTCGCGCGCCGAAGCTCGCGGATGTGCCCTATCCGGTGCAGATGGAACCGAATTTGGTGGTCGAATATTATTCGCGCTAAATTCTAATAAATTCTAATGTAGAATGCGGGATCGATGATCGGTTCGTCGGTCCCGCCGATGAAGAAGGCGTAAGGCCAAGCAGAGCAGCGACGTCTCTTATTTTTGTGATCAAAAAGCAGAAACTTCGCTCCTCTGGCACCGTGCCGGTCTTGGCGCTGACATATCAAGTCAAAAAGTTTTTTGCTTTTTTTTTCAAAAGAGCAGTTCTTCTCTATTTTATCGACCGGACCAGGGGCGCGGTTACTCGGTGACGGGAAAACGTTGCTGGCGCACATCCTCGGCGTAGGTGCCGATGGCTTGGGTGATCAGGGCCGCGCCATCGAGATAGCGCTTGGCGAAGCCGGGCAGGTAGGCGGCGTTGAGGCCGAGCACGTCATGCATGACCAGAATTTGGGCATCGGTGCCCGGCCCCGCGCCGATGCCGATGGTCGGGATGTCGAGCGCTTGGGTGATGCTGGTGGCGAGCGGTGTGGGAATCGCTTCCATCAGCAGCATGCGCGCGCCGACTTGGGCGAGGGCTTGAGCGTCGGCGGTGAGTTGCGTGGCTTGGGCGTTGGTTTTGCCTTGGCGCTTGAAGCCGCCAAATTGGCGAACATGCTGCGGGGTCAGGCCGATATGCGCGCAGACCGGAATGGCGCGGGCGGAGAGAAACCCAACGGTTTCGATCATCGGCGCGCCGCCTTCGAGTTTAATGATATCCGCACCGGCTTTGATCAAGGCGGCGGCGGCGGCGAAGGCTTGGGCGGGGCTGGCCTCGAAGCTGGCGAACGGCAGATCCGCCATGATCAGGCAATCTGGCGCGCCGCGCGCGACCATTTCAGTATGATAGATCATGTGCTCAAGACTGACCCGCAACGTATCCGGCCCGCCTTGGACCGCCATGCCGAGTGAGTCGCCGATCAACACGCCATCGATACCGGCATCTTGGGCCAGACGGGCGAACGGGTAATCATAGGCGGTGATCAGCACGCGGCGTTGACCTTCGCGCTTGGCGCGGTCCCAGCCGGAGAGCGATTTGCGCGGGTTCATGCCATGACCTCATCGATAGGGGTAACGTGATCGGGTTCGACCGCGCCGAGAATGCCGGTGCTGATATCGACGTAACAACCGAGAATGGGGAGTTTTGGGGCGGCGCCGGCGGCGGCCCAGGGGAATCCGCGCAGGCCCCGCTCATCGGGCCCGCGACGCGCACGAAATCGGTGATAGACTTCGATCAGCTCTTTCATGTGGCGCTTTGCCCTGTCCCCACTGGCGTTGCTGTTCGACGTTGCAACGCAACATGATTAGCAAGGCCGGGAGGGCGGGGCAAATGGCGGCGATCAGGCGGGGATTTGCAGGCTCTGGATCGATTCCTCCAATTCGAAAAAATCCGGCATATGCATGTTGGGCACCATTTTACGGCCAACTTCGACGCTGACTTGTGGGGCATTGCCATGCAAATGCGCCACCAGCACGGCGCGGATCACTTCGAGAAATTTCGCATCCTCCTCAACCACCGCGCGCAACCGGATCGACCAGGGGCCAACCACGCCATAGGCCAACAGCACGCCGAGGAAGGTGCCGGTGAGGGCTTCGCCGATCATTTCGCCCAAAATGGCGGGCGGCTGGGCGATATGCGCCATGGTTTTGATCACCCCGAGCACGGCTGCGACAATACCGAGGGCGGGCAGCCCATCGGCCATGACTTGCAGCGTGTGGGCGCCATGCAAATCCTCGATCAGTGATTTCCGCAGCTCGCGCGCCAACACGTCTTCGATCTGGTGCGGATCATCGACATTCATGCCGACCATGCGCAAATAATCGCAAATAATGAAGGTCGCGCGCTTATTGGCCAGAATTTTCGGAAAATGTTTGAAGACCGGGCTGTCATCGGGCCGCTCAATATGGGCTTCGAGCGACATGGCGCCTTTGGTGGCGGCGAGGCGCACCAAGAAATACAGCAAGCCCAGCAAATCCACATAATCGGCTTTGTGAAACCGCCCGCCTTTGATGATTTTGCTGAAATCTTTGAGCGTGTGTTTGACATCATGGATCGAATTGCCCGCGATTAGCGTGCCAATCGCCGCACCGCCGATGGTGACGAATTCCAATGGCAGCGCTTGCATCAGCGGGCCGATCGCGCCGCCGGTGGCGGCAAACACGCCAAAGACGCAAAGGAGCAGAAAGGCGATACCGCCAAGAGCAAGCATGAGGCACCCGTGAGGCTAGCGAGATGTTGGATGCGTCTGGGGCGGAGGCGACAGAGCGGATCCTGAAACCGGCCTTTTTGGCAGGATTTTGGGCAGCATCGCCCGTTGCAAGGCGATTGTAATCGCGGCGGGCGGCAGGGGATGCACCACCAAGATCGAGACGCGCCGATTGGCGGCGGCGAGCGGCTTATCGGGGACTAACAGGCCGCGATCAGCATAGCCGGACACCGAGGCGATGCGTTGTTTACCAAGGCCCGCCGCGAGCAACAGGCGGCGCGTTTCATTGGCCCGCCCGATTGAGAGATCCCAGTTGCTATAGCCGGGGACCAGATAGGGCCGGGCATCGGTATAGCCGTTAAGCTGGATCGGATCGCTCATGGTGGCGAGGACCGGCGTAATGGCCGTGATCAGGCGGCGGGTGGTGGCGTTGGGTTTGACCGAGCCCAACGGGAACATCGGCCGCTTATTGGTGTCCATCATGTCGATGCGCAGGCCTTGGCGGGTGATGCGCATGCGCACTTGATTGGCGAGGCCGGATAATACCGGGTCTGATCGGATCGCCTGTTGCATGGTCTGGATCGCGGCGGCGAAATTGCGGGCGGCGGCGATGTCGGCGGTGGTGGCCACGGCTTGGGTGGTGCCGGGGCCGGTGCTGATGGTGATGTGCGGGGATTGGTGGGTTTGGGTGTTGGCCAAATGTCCGGATCGTGCCTGATGCTCGCCGCGCGATTGCTGGCCGCTGGCGGCGGTGGGCTGCGGGGTGATCCCTTTAGGTGAGGGCAGGGCGCGGATCGAGACCGGCATATTGCCGGGGCGCACCTGGATCGCACCGCGATCCGACGACAGCGCGCCTTTATCATTGGGAGTGCTGCCGCCAAAAATTTTACCCTCGCCCGAATGCCCATCATTCAACACGTTGGATTGGCTGAAATAATCCGACAGGCCGATGCGCTGCACCTCGGACGTGGCGTTGATCAGCCACATGAGCAGGAAAAACGCCATCATCGCGGTGACAAAATCGGCGTAGGCAACCTTCCACGCGCCGCCATGGCCGCCGCCTTCGATGATTTCTTCCTTGCGGATAATCAGGTTCGGTCGTTCCGAGCCTGCCTTGCCGCCGCGTTTGCCCTTGATCGCCATGATGTGCTGATCGCCCTTGATCGGTATGGGGTGGTGATGGGCGGAGTATCGCGGGCAGGGGTTAAAAAAGGATGAAGGGAAGGCCGTAAAAAATTACCTGCGGTGCGGACGGCGCAGCAACACCGCCGGGGCGTTGGCGCGCAGGGTCACGCGGTAGAGCGTATAGGCCTGCACGGTGACGCCGTGACTTTGCCGATTGAGCGGGCCGATTTTGGTGATCGCGCTGAACAAAGCGGGCGAGGGCGGGCCGCGCCGGTTGGATTGGATCAGCAAGGCGCGGCGCGTCGGTGGCGGATGGGGCAGAGCGAACCAGCGCCAGCGCGGACCGGCGGCGATCAGCCGGTTCTGCGCGGGCAGCCCCCAGTCAAGCTCCGCAATGGTGGCGTAATCGGTGGCAATAATCGGATCGCCATGGGCCTCGCGCGCGGCCTCGGCGGACCAAGCCCGCCAGCCGCGCATTTGCAGCGCAATCGGGTCGCGCGCCGGTGGCAGTGCGATGAAGCGGGTCAAAACCTGCCCATACACCAGCGCCGTGATGGCAAAGCCGAGCACAGCCGCCGGGGCCACCCAGCGTCGTGAGCGCCCGCCCAGCGTGCCCGCACTGGCCAGCGCCGCACCCGGATACAGGATGGCCGGCCAATTACCCTGCACCACGCCGGAGAGGCTATGTTCGAGAAAAATCAGCGCCGGAAGCACCACGCTGAGCGCGAGCAGGCGCAGACCCGCATCGCCCGCGCGGCTCGCGCGGAGGGTGCCGAGCACCAGCAAAACCGCGATCAACGGTGTGGCGAGGCCGAATTGGCCCAGGATCAGGTCCGCAAGATGCAGGCCGGCATGGCTCAGATCGAGATGCGCGGTGCGCCCGCCTTGTTTGAGCAGGCTGACCCAGCGATGGCGCGCATTCCAGATCAAGACTGGCATGAACAACACCAAGCCAATCAGCATGCCAAGCCAAGGCCAGGGTCGGCGCAACACCGCCCGCCCGCGTTGATCGGTCAGGAGCGAAAGACCGGCGGCGGCAAAAATCAGCAAGCCGGTATATTTGGCATCCATCGCCAACCCGCCTGCCGCCCCGGCGGCGAGCCACCAGCGATCATCGCCGGTTTTGTGCCAGCGTGCGAGGGCGGCCAGCGTCGCGGTCCAGAACAGGAGCAGAGGTGTATCGGGCGTGGTGATGATGGCTCCGGCGCCGAGCAACAGGGTCGCATTGAGCAGCAGCGCCGCCACCAAGCCCGGATGATCGGTGCGGTTGGAGAAAAAATCATTGCCCGCCTGCCAGAGCAGCAACGAGCCAGCCAGCGCGCCGACCGGCGAGAATAACCGCACCCCGAGCGGTGTGGCGCCGAATAGAGCGGTACCCGCCTTGATCCACACGGCGATCAGCGGGGCATCGTCATAATAGCCGGGCTGCACATGGCGCGACCACAGCCAGTAATAGGCTTCATCCGGGGTGAGCGGCAGGATCGCCGCGAGGGCGAGGCGCAGCGCGGTTAGGCTGAGCAGAAGCAGCAGGCCGCGCCGCCCGGTCACGCCCGGCGCCAAACCAAGGTGGCCGAGACGGCATAATTCCACACCACGCCAATCACCGCCCCCGCCGCCCCGGCGAGCAGCCCTGCGGTGTTTTCAGCGTAAAGCGTGCGGGCAATGCCGATATTGGCAATCGCGCCGAGGCCGCAGACCAGCAGAAACAAGATCAGGCCGCGCCAATAAAGCGGGCCTTTGAGGCGCACGATGCGATAGGTCAGTCGATTATTCAGCTCGAAATTGACCACCATCGCGGCGATGGTGCCAATGGTTTGGGCGGTGAAAAAATCGAGCCCGGCGGCGCGCAGCGCGGCCATCACTGCCAGATTGACGATAATGCCAAAGCCGCCCACCAAGGCGAAGGCGAGAAATCGCAGCGGCAGCGCGCCGCCCAGGGTTTTATCGATCATCAGCCCGGCAAATTGCGCGAGCACCAGCGCATCAAGCTTGCTTTCCCCGGCTAGGCGCGGGCGGAATTTATAGGGAATTTCAGCGATTTGCAGGCGGCCATCGGCGGCCAGCACCAGATCGAGCAGGATTTTGAAGCCTTGGCCGTTCAAAGCGGGGGCCAAACGCTCGAACTGCGCGCGGGGGATCATGAAAAATCCGCTCATCGGATCGCTCAGCGTGGTGCGCGACAAGGTTTGGGCCAGCCGCGTGCCGGTGCGTGAGAGCCAGGTGCGAAACGGCGACGCGAGGCCCGCCGCATCACCCCCTTCGACATGGCGGCTGCCCACCGCGAGGTCGGCGCCGCCGCGCAGGGCTGCGAGCATGGCGGGCAGGGCGGTTTCGTCATGCTGCAAATCGCCATCGATCACCGCGATGAACGATGCCGAAGTTGCGAGCGCGCCCTCGATCACCGCCGAGGACAGGCCGCGTCGGCCAACGCGCTTGAGGCAGCGCACCCGATGATCCTGCGCGCCAATGGCGCGTGCGCGCGCAGCCGTGCCGTCCGGGCTGTTATCATCGACGAAAATCACCTCGAAATCGATGCCGATCAGGGCTTGATCCAGCCGCGCGACCATCGGGGCGACGTTGGGCGCTTCATTATAGCAAGGCACGATCACCGCGAGCGTGGGCCAGGCTGGCGCGCTCGCGGCTTGATCGGAAGCGAGATCGCTCACGCGCCCAAGGCGGCGAGCACGGCTTCGGCACTCGAGACATCGAACCCGCCGGGCGCTTCGACCGCCAGATGGGTGACCACGCCATCGCGTGCCACCAGCGCGAAACGCTGGCTGCGCACGCCCAACCCACGGGCGGTCAGGTCAAATTCGAGGCCGAGCGCCTTGGTGAAGTCACCCGAGCCATCCGCCAGCATGGTGATGCGCCCGGCGCTGTTTTGGTTTTTCTGCCACGCATCGAGCACGAACACGTCATTGACCGCGAGACAGGCGATTTCATCGACGCCCTTGGCGCGGAACGCATCCGCATGATCGAGAAAGCCGGGCAGATGGCGCACGCTGCAGGTGGGGGTGAACGCGCCGGGCACGGCGAACAGCGCCACGGTTTTGCCGGCGAAGAACGCACCCGTGTCGATTTGTTCGGGGCCGGTGGCCGTGGGCGTCATCAAGGTCATGGCGGGGAGCTTGTCTCCAATTTTGATCATCGGGCGGTCCTTTGTCGGTCAGGGTTGCGGTGGGTCACGAACAAGACGTGATGGATGGCGGTTCCTACAGGATCGCGGCTGGATGGTGAAGCGGGGCAAAAGGCGCTTGCGTCGCCGCCGGATTTTGTGGACAGTACCACCATGGCTCATTCGACTGATCGTCCCACCCGAACGGGCAAGCGCCCGTCTGTGCGTTCACCTGAGCGGCCCTTGGCGCGCCCACCCGTTGCTGGCGGCGTTTCCCGAGGGCGGCGGCGCTTGGCGCCTCTGCGCGCGAGCTTGGCTGGGCAATTATTGATCGCGATGCCGGGCTTGGCCGATCCGCGTTTTGCGCAGACGGTGGTGTTTATTTGCGCGCATAATCACGATGGCGCGATGGGGTTGGTGCTGAACCGGCCCCTGACCGAGCCGCGTTTTGTGGATTTGATCCAGCAATTGGATATCGAGGCGGCGATCCCGCAGGATATTCGCATTTGCGCGGGCGGGCCGGTGGAACAGACGCGCGGCTTTGTGCTGCATTCGCCGGATTGGCGGTGCGAGGACACGCTGCGCATCGATGCCGCGAGCGCGTTGAGCACCAGCATCGATGTGTTACGCGCCTTGGCCATCGGCGCGGGGCCGGCGCGCTCAATTTTGGCGCTGGGCTATGCCGGTTGGGGCAGCGGCCAGCTGGACGCTGAATTGCGGAGCGATAGCTGGTTGGTCGCGCCAGCAACCCCGGCGATTTTGTTCGATACCGGCTTTGAGACCAAATGGCGGCGCGCCCTGGGGCAGATCGATATCGACCCCGCTGCGTTATCCACCGAGAGCGGCCACGCCTGAATCGGGCGGTGGGTGGCCTCGTTTAGTCAGCACGCAGGCTGCGCTGCATGATCACCACATCGAGCCAGCGGCCAAATTTAAAGCCGACATCGCGCAACAGGCCGACGCGCTGGAAGCCGAGGCTCGCATGCATGCCGATCGATCCGATATTTTCGGCATCGCCAATCACGGCGAGCATCTGCTGAAACCCGGCCTCGGCGGCATCGGTGAGCAGGCGCGCCACCAACGCCTTGCCCACGCCCTGACCCCGCACATCTTCACGCACATAGACGCTGTCTTCAGCGGTGAAGCGATAGGCCGAGCGCGGGCGATATTGGTCGAAATAGGCAAAGCCGAGCACCCCTGTGGCATCGTGCGCGACGATCCAACTGCGCCCGGCGGCGGCGATGGCGCGGTGGCGGGCGGTTAGGTCTTCGAGCGAGGGTGGGATTTCCTCGAACGTGCCGGTGCCTTTGAGCACATGATGGGCATAGATCGCCTGACATGCGGGCAAATCGGCAAGGGTGGCGGGGCGAATATCCATCAATCTCACTCCGGAGCGGTTGGCAATCTCAACTTTTGGTCGCGAATCCGGCGATTGGGCACCAACCGCGACGGGCCGAGTGTTGATGGTTGGCGCGGCGCTGGCAAGATCACGCGGTCGATACCGGCTTGCCGATCGGGGGCCAGAAAGCGGGGTGCTGAAAATTAATGTAGTGTGCGCTGCAATAGGATGTTAACCTTGATGCGTTATGGACCGGAAGATCACGCTCTTGCCAAGGGGCGCGATAATCTGTTTATGGTGCGAAGACATGGAACAATTTTGGTAGAAGCGTTTGATTTTGTTTGGATAATGTCATAGCGCGTGAGAAAAGGTCGAACCTCCGATGAACGATTCTGTCGATAACGCGACGCCGGAGCGGCCCAGCGAGCCTGAGGTGCATGTCCGTATTGCTGCTGTGCAGTCAGTGGCGAAATTTCATGGCGTGACGCTCGATCTTGAGACGCTGCGTCAGGAGCCGACCGGCGGCCCGCCCTCCTCGCCGCATCTGGTTGATTGGGCGCGTGAGAGCGGCTTGTGGGCGCGGGCGATCCAGATGAATTTCCGGCAATTGCTGAAGGTGGAAACCAACGCGCCGGTGATTTTGCTGCTCAATGATGGCGGTGCGGCGCTGATGGTCGCGCAGGACCGTGAGCGCGGCGTGGTGTTTGTGCGCGATCCACGCGCCCCGTTCAGTGCGGCGCCGATGCCGGTTGATGAATTGCAAATGCGCCAAGTGTGGGACGGCACGACGCTGCTGATCCGCGCTGAGCGCTCCGGTGAGGCGGTGGAGCCGGTGTTTAATTTCGGCTTGCTGATCCGCATGGTGATGCTTGAGAAAAAAATCCTGCGGGATGTGGCGATCAGCTCGATCACGCTGACGATTTTGCAGGTTTTGCCGATTTTGATGATCATGGTGGTGCTCAACACCGTGATTGTGTTCCATAGTATCAACACGTTGATTTTGATTACGCTGGTTTTCGTGGTGGCCATCATTTTTGAGGCCTTATTGACCTGGGGCCGACGATTAATGCTGGTGATTTTGTCTACCCGCATCGATGCGCGGCTGAATTTGATGATTTTCGAGCGGTTAATGACGCTACCGCTGACATTTTTCGAGCGCAATCGGGCGGGTGAAACCGCGTATAAAATCCAGCAAATTTACCGGGTGCGCGATTTCATCACCGGGCGGCTGCTCTCGACCTTCATCGATATTTTCATGATCGCGCTGATTTTGCCGATCCTGTTTTATCTCAACGCGTTCATGGCCTGGACGGTGCTGATCGCGGCGGCGATCATTGCCTTGATTATCACCGCGTTTTTGCCGGCGATGTTCCGCTTAACCAGCAAGATCATCGAGGCTGAATCGAATAAGGGCGCGGTGATGGTGGAGAGCGTCTATGGGATTCGCACGGTGAAATCCCTGGCGCTGGAGCGGGTGCGCGGCGAGTTGTGGGATGCGCGGGTGGCGGAAACCAGCCGGTTGAATATGCAAATGGGTCTGCTCTCGAACTGGCCGGTGGTGTTGTCTTTGCCGTTCGAGCGCTATGCCCAGGGCGGTGTGTTGCTGTTGGGTGGCTATATCGCGCTCACCTCGCATAATCCGCTCGCGATTGGCGGCTTGGTCGGGTTCATGCTGCTGGGCGGGCGCGTGGCTGGGCCGCTCGTGTCGTTTGCGCGGCTGATCCAAGATGCGCAGGAAGCGCGGGCGGCTTTTGGGATTGTTGGCGCGGTGCTGAACCGGCCCACCGAGCGGCGGGCGTTGATGACGGGGCTGCGGCCACGTTTTGCCGGGGCGATTGAGTTTGATGCGGTGACCTTTCAATATGAAGGCACCAAATCACCCGCGTTGAACAAGGTGAGTTTCAAAGTGCCGGAAGGCACGATGCTGGGCGTGGTTGGGCGGTCCGGGTCGGGCAAATCAACCGTGGCGCGGCTGCTGCAAGGCATCAACACCGAATATACCGGCGCGATCAAGGTGGATGGCACGGAGCTGCGCGAGATTAATTTGCGGCATTTGCGCAAGAGTTTTGGTGTGGTGTTGCAGGATAATTTCTTGTTCCGCGGTTCGGTGCGCGACAACATCATCGCGGGCCGCCCAGGGCTTGGCTTTGAAGACGCGATCCAGGCGGCGCGTTTGGCCGGGGCCGAGGAATTCATCGAGCGGATGCCGCATGGCTATGAAACCTTCATCGAAGAAAATTCGCCCAACCTGTCGGGCGGGCAAAAGCAGCGCCTCGCGATTGCGCGCGCCTTGATCGCTGATCCGCGCATTTTGCTGCTTGATGAAGCGACGAGCGCGCTCGATCCGGAAAGCGAGGCGCTGATTAACGCCAATTTGCTGCGCATTGCGCGCAATCGCACGATGGTGATCATCTCGCATCGCCTCGCCTCATTGATCGATTGCGATCAGATTTTGGTGATGGATTCGGGCGAGGTGGTCGATCTCGGCAAGCATGACGAGCTGGTCGAGCGTTGTGCGATTTATCGTCATCTCTGGCTGCAACAGAACCGTCATATGAACCCGGAAGGAGGGCGCCATGGACCAACTCCGGCACTGGCTCAGGGCGATTAACGACCGTTTCGGTCGCAAGCCGTCCCACGAGGGCAGCGGCGACCGTTCGATGCAGGCCAAGCCCGCCGTGGGCGATGGAATTGGCGGCGGTGGCACCGCGACCGCTTTGGCAACCGGCGCGCAGATTGGCGAAATTCCGGGGGCTTTGCTCGAATTCCAATCGCCGACCGCTGCTGTGATCGCAACGCCGATCCCGGCCAGCTCGCGCTATACCGGGCTGGTCGTGACCGTCATGGTGCTGTTGCTGCTGATTATCGCCTCGGTGGTGAAGGTGAGCAAAGTGGTCACCGCGCCAGGGCGGCTGGTGTCCACCGCGCCGACCATTATGCTGCAACCGTTCAATACCTCGATTGTGCAAGCGGTTTATGTGCATGAGGGCGAGATTGTCCGCAAAGGTCAGTTGTTAGCCAAGCTGAACCCGACCTATGCGCGCGCTGATTTAACCGCGTTGCGCAGCCAGGTGGTCGCCTTGTCGGCGGAGCAGGCGCGGCTGGAGGCCGAGGCCAATGGCGCGACATACGCGCCGGCCCATCCCTCCCCGGCGGCGTCGTTGCAAGCCGCGATTTTTGCCAGTCGGCAGGCCGAGCGCACCTATACGATTGAGAACTATAATCAAAAAATCGCCGAGCTGCGGATGATTGTCGCGAAAAGTGAGGGTGAGGCGGGCTATGACAAAAAGCGGGTCAATGTCGCGCAGGCGGTTGAGAATATGCGCACACAGCTGCAAAAATTGCAGGTAGGCAGCAAGCTCAATTCGTTGATCGCGCTGAATGATCGTTTGTCGGTCTCAAGCTCACTCGCCGGTTCGATTGCGACGGCGGCGGCGGGCGAGCGCGATTTGGCCGCTGAGATTGCCGAGCGCGACGCCTATAAAAAGAAATGGATCGCGCAAGTCTCCGAACAATTGGCGCAAACCACGGCGAAATTGGTCACCGCACAGCAGGATTTGTCCAAAGCGCAATTACAGGATCAGCTGGTGGTGCTGCGTGCGCCGCGTGATGCGGTGGTGCTAACGGTGGCGCATGTCTCGGTGGGCTCGGTGCTGGAAACCGGGCAGAAATTCATCTCGCTGGTGCCGATTGATGCGCCCTTGACGGTTGAGGCGGATGTCAGCGGGTCAGAATCGGGGTATCTGCATGTTGGCGATCCGGTGACGGTGAAATTCGATACGCTGGATTCGCTGCGTTATGGATCGGCGAAGGGGATTTTGACCTCGGTGAGTGCGGATAGTTTCAGCCCGGAAACGCCGCCCTCCGAGGGGGGGTCGTCACTGCCGAGCCGCCCGCACAGCCTGTTTTATCGGACCCAGATTTCGCTGGGTGAGTTGCTGCTGCATAACACCCCGCCCGGCTTCCGGCTGGTGCCCGGCATGCCGCTGCAAGCGGATATCAAGGTGGGCCGACGCTCGGTGATTTCGTATTTCGTCACCAAGATTATGCCGGTGGCGACTGATAGTTTGCATGAGCCGTGACGCTTGGCTGTAAACCCACGGGCGCGATTGAGTTGCGATGGCACTGACGCTTCTTGATCGCTGGGCGGCGCGCACGCCACAGCGCGCGCTTAGCCGTGGGATCGAGGCGGCGGCGGCGCGTGACTGGAAGCGGGCCACTGCTTTGTTCGCGATTGCTGCTGAAGCAGGGCTGCCTGACGCGCAATTTCGGATCGGGGAATGTTATTTGGCCGGCACCGGGCAGGTGCGCAGCGTGCAGGAGGCGGCGCGCTGGTATTTGCGGGCGGCGAATGCGGGTCATATCGAAAGCCAATGTCGGCTTGCGAGCCTGTATTTGCACGGGATTGACGGCGAGCGTTTGCAGGCCAACGCGTCGTTATTCGCCAAGCCATCGGCGGCGCCCGCCGAGGTCGGCGCGGATTTCGATCAGGCGCTGCACTGGGCGCGCCAGGCCGCCGAGGCGGGGTCAGCCGATGCGCAGGCGATTATGGGGTATATTCTGGCGAACGGGCCGGATCATCTGCGCGATCTGGACGCGGCGCTGCGCTACTATCAACGCTCTGCGGATCAAGGCTGGCCGCAAGGGCATTTGGGTTTAGGCACGTTGTTGATGCGCGGTGCGGATACCGCTGAGAAAACCTTCGCAGCCAAGGCGCAAATCGAGCTGGCGGTCAAAGCAGATTTACCGACGGCGCATTATTTGCTGGGGGTGATTCACGAGCAAGCGGTTGGCACGCTGCCGGACCCGGCGCGCGCCTTGGTGCATTATCGCAAGGCGGCGATCCAGGGGATTCGCAATGCGCAGGCGAAGCTGGGCGCCATGCTGATCGCCGGTCAAGGCTGTGCGCCGGACCCGATTGAGGGCGAATCTTGGTTGCGGCGCGCGGCCCTGGCGGGTGATCCGGAAGCGGCGGCGCTGGTGGGTGATTTATATGCGCGCGGTGGTGCGTTGCCCCCGAATTATGCCGAGGCGGCGATTTGGTTTCGCGTGGCGGCGGAAGCCGGGCATCGCACCGCTGCACGCGCGCTGGGCATGTTGTATTTAACCGGCGCTGGCGTGGCGCGTGATCCGGATGAGGCCGCGCGCTGGTTGGCCCGCGCCGCCGAGCAGGGCGATGCCCAGGCGCAGGCGGATTTGGGCAATTTGCTGATCAGCGGCGAGGCGCGCACCGTGGCGCTCGATGGTTTGCCGATCCATCAATGGTTCGAGCGTGCGGCGGAATCGGGCGATTTGATCGGCGCGTTCAATTTTGGCGTCTGTCTGGCCGAAGGCATCGGCATGCCGCGTGATGATGCGCGAGCCGCGATTTGGCTGAAACGGGCAGCGGAGAAAATCGTCAACGCGCAATATTGGTATGGGCGCATGCTGCTCGAAGGGCGCGGCATGCCGGCCGACCCGGCGGCGGCGGCGCATTGGATTGGTTTGGCCGCCGATGCTGGCATGGTCGAGGCGGTGGTCACGCTCGCTGATATGAAATTAACCGGCCGGGGCGGTCCGCGCGATCATGAGGGGGCCGCGGCCTTATTTTTGCGGGCGGCGCAGGCGGGTCATGCCGGGGCGATGTTTGCGCTCGGCGCCCTCTATGGCGGCGGGCATGACGTGCCGATGGATCGCGCGGTGGCGCTGGATTGGTTCCAGCGGGCGGCGGAGGCTAACCATCCGATCGCGCAAATGATGCTCGGGCGGTATTTGGCGCGTGGTCTGGCTGGTCCGGTCGATGTGGCGGCGGCGCGCCAATGGTTTCAACGGGCGGTCGCGCAGGGCATCGCCGAGGCCAAGACCGATCTTGCGGAACTGGATGCAGCCCCCTTCGATCCATCGTTAGAATCTGCGCCGCACCGCGCTGCCGGCGATTGATCGCGGTGGACGAGCCTGACGCGGTGCAGGCGCGTCGTGCGGCGGATGCCGTCGATGCCTGGGCGCGCGGGCGCACGGCGCAGGAGCCTCACGACGCTCTATTCTGGCTCGAACGCACAGCACGGCTCGCGCCGGATGATCCGCGCCCGGCGCTAGAGGCCGCTTTGGTGGCCGCCTCAATGGGTGTGGCCGATGCGCCCACGCGCCTTGCGAATATCGCCCGTGAATATCAGTGCGCGACCGCTTGGCGTGCGCTGGCGCGGTTGCGCTGGCAGGCCGGCGATGGCGCGGGCGCTGCGGCGGCGCTGCACGCATTATGCACCCGCCATGTCGTGTCGGATGATATTGCGCCGCTCGCCGATGCGATTGTGGCGCAAGCGGGCAAGGCCGGTTGGTGCGCACTGCGCGCAGACGGGCGGTTGCGGCTGGGCGCGTTGCAGGGGCGGCCCGTGTTGCGGCTGGATGGTCAACGGATCGCCCGCTTTGATGCGCAGGCGGCGCGGCAGGGGTTGCAGTTGGCGGTGCATAGCGAGGGCGTCGAGCTGCTTGGCTCACCGATTGATCTCGCGGCGTTGCGCCGGGTTGAGGGGGTGGTGGCGGCGGAGGGCGGCGATTTGGTCGGCTGGGCGTTTCGCCGGGCAGCGCCGGATGTGCGACCCGCCTTGGTGCTGCGCGATGCGGCGGGGGCTGAGCAGCGGCTGCGCCTTGGTGCGGCCTTGCCGCCAGTGCAGCAAGCCCCGTTCCATGCGCGCTTTGGCTTTCGCGTGCGCGCCGCGCAATTAGCGGGTTTGACCCCGCCTTTTACCGTGACCTCATCGGCGGGGGAGGCTTTATACGGCGCGCCGATTGACCCTGCTTGGCAGGGCCGACTTCGGCCTCAGCCCGCGCGGGTTCGGCGCGGCACCCCAGCAACGCTGCCCGCAACCATACCGGCGCGCGCGCCGTTGGTGGTGGTGATGCCGGTTTATCGGGATGCGGCGCGCACCGAAGCGGCGTTAGATGCGCTGGCGCAATCCGCGCCCGGCGTGATGATTGTCGTGATCGATGATGCCAGTCCGGAGGCGGCGCTGCGCGCTATGGTGCGTGAGCGCGCGCGGGCGGGCGCGATTATGCTGCACCGGCTGCGGGTCAATCGCGGCTTTCCCGGTGCGGTTAATCGTGGCTTGGCGTTGGCGGCGCGGCATGTGCCGGGTTGCGACATTGTGCTGTTGAACGCTGATACGCTGGTGCCGGATGGGGCGTTGGCACGATTGCAGTCGGCTTTGTATCAAGCGCCGAATATTGGCAGCGTGACGCCGCTGTCCAACGAGGCGACCATTCTGAGCTACCCGGACCCGAGCGGCGGCAATCACGCGCCGGACCTGGACGCGACCACCGCGCTCAACGCCTTGGCGTGGCGGGTGAATGGTGCGGCGCTGACGCCCGTGCCAACGGCGGTGGGGTTTTGCATGGCGATCCGCCATGATTGCTTGGCCGCGACGGGTCATTTTCGGGCGGATGTGTTTGCCCAGGGCTATGGCGAGGAGAATGATTGGTGCCTGCGCGCGCAAGCCCTCGGCTATCGGCATATGGCCGCGAGCGGGGTGTTTGTGGCGCATTGCGGCGGTGCGTCGTTCGGCGCGGCGGGGCGGGCGTTGCTGGAGCGAAATTTGGCGCTGCTCGATCGGCTGCATCCGGATTATGCCGCCCAGGTCGCGGCGTTCCAGGCGGCGGACCCGTTGGCACCCGCACGGCGGCGGCTTGATCGGGCGCGGTTTTTGGGCGCGACGCACGATAAACCAGCGGTGGCGCTGATTACGCATGATCATGGCGGCGGCATTGCCCGCGTGGTGGCGGAGCGGCTGACGGCGCTGCGCGATGAGGGCTATCGGCCCATTTTGCTCCAGCCCGATTTCACCGAAGCGCAGACCCGCGCAAGCTTGATTGGCGCGGTGCGGCTGGGTGATCGGATGAGCCGCGATTTCCCGAATTTGCGGTATCATTTGCCGCAGGAATGGCGCGGCCTGCTCGCGCTGTTGCGGGCGGCGCGGGTGCAGCGCGTCGAGTTTCATCATGATTTGGGTCATCACCCGGTGCTGCATGAGCTGGCGGCTGCGCTGGCGGTGCCGGTGCGGTTTTTTATTCATGATTACGGGGTGTTTTGCAAACGCTTTCATCTGATCGGCCCGGGGCGGCGCTATTGCGGCGAGCCGGATGCGGCGGGCTGTGTCCGCTGCCTCGCCAGCGAGGGCAGCGACTCCACCGATCCGATTACACCGGCGGCGTTGCGGGCGCGCTCAGCCCGCGAATTGGGCGCTGCCGAGCAGGTAATCGTGCCATCGTCGGACGTCGCACGGCGATTGCGGCGGCATTTTCCAGCGGTGACCACCACCATCCAGCCATGGGAGGATGATCGGGTGACGCGGCACTTGCGGGCCCCGCGCCGCGCGCCCCGGCGCGTTGCGGTGTTGGGCGGGATTGGACCGGCCAAGGGGTTTGATGTGCTGCGTGCGTGCGCGCTGGATGCGAACGCGCGCAATTTGGCGCTTGAGTTCGTAGTGGTGGGCGCGAGCGAACAGGACAGCCTGTTGCTCGAAACCGGGCGCGTGCGTATCACCGGCCCCTATCCCGAGGGCAGCGGTGCGATTTTGGCCGCGCAGATGGCGGCGGATTTGGCGTTTCTTCCCTCGATTTGGCCGGAAACTTGGTGCTTTGTGCTGAGCGAGGCCTGGCGCGCCGGGTTGCATACGGTGGTGTTTGACTTGGGCGCGCAGGCTGATCGGGTGCGGGCGGGTGGGCGCGGCTTGGTGCTGCCGCTGGGCCTGCCCGCGGGGCGGATCAATGATGTCTTGCTTGCGTGGCAGCCGGATTTGGGCAATGTCTCGCCCATCCGCTGGGAGGTCTTGCCGGGCTGAAAATCCTGATGCAAACAGCGTTGCAAAGTTTTTGTTAATTATTTTCCCGGATAACCCGCTGCACCTTGCTTGAACGGAGACTGCTTCGATGTCGAAAACCGCCACCGCTGCGAAAACTGAAGCCGATATGCCGGTTGTCGCCGAGAGCCAGCCGCGTTCCGGCGAGGTGCAGGAATTGAAAGTCTCGGCGCATCTGATGACGTTGGATGGTGGTTTGTTCTGTATCGTTAATGAGGCCAATCCGGGGGCAAGCTTATCCGGTGGTTTTCCCGGTGTGCGGATCACCCCGGCGCCGCTGGCGGGTGATGCGCTGGAGGTGACCAGCTTCCGCGCCGATGGGTGGCTCGCTGGATCGGGTGATGCGGCTTTGGTGCGGGTGCATCGCGGCCCGGCGCAGATTTTGGTTACGGTCTATCAACGTCCTAATGCGCCTGAAGCTGCGCCGCGCTTGCAGGTGATGCGCCTTGCCGGCAATCCGGCACCGGCGGCGGTGCCCGTTGCCCAGGGCGCGCCGGAAGTGATGGATGTGCTCGCGCATATTCAAACGCGGGGCGATGTTGGCGCGAAATTCGATCAATGGTTGGGTGAGCCAAGCTCGGGTCATTGGATCGAGGGAATAGCGGTGGCGGCGCCCGCAGGTATCGCGGCGGCGGATATTTCGTATCAAGGCGTGTTGGGTCGTGGCTGGTTGTCACCCTGGGTCGAGGCGGGCGCTTATTGCGGCTCGCGCGGGATGGCGCTGCCGTTGCTGGGCTTGCGGATGCGGTTGCAGGGCGAGGCGGCGGAGCAGTTCGATCTCAAGATCGAGGCAAGCTTTGTCGATGGGTCGCGGGTGGGGCCGGTTGGCAGCGATGAGACGTGCGAGGCGGATAGTCTGGCGGCGTTGGAAGCGGTGAAAATCACCCTGGAGCCGCGCCGTGGCCGGGCGGTTAAAGCGCGGCGCTGAGCGGTTAGGCGCGGCCATGCGCTTTTTGTTCGTTCATCAGAATTTTCCGGGGCAATATTTGCACTTGGTCCGGCATTTGCTGGCCGATGGCGGTCACGACATTGTGTTTATGACCGAGCCGAACCAGAATGAAATCCCCGGCGTGCGGAAAGTAACCTATGCGCGCCCGCCCGCGACGCATCAGGCGGTGTTCCCGAGCGCGCGGGAATTTGATGTCGCGATGCGCCGGGCCGAATCGGCCTATCACGGGGCCAAGCAAATCAAAGCACTGGGGTTTGAGCCGGATATTATTCTGGGCCATCACGGCTGGGGCGAATTGCTGAATTTGCCGGATATTTATCCGGGCGTGCCGATTTTGGGCTATTTTGAGTTTTATTATCGGATCGATGGCACGGATGTGAATTTCGATCCGGAATTCCCGATGCCGCCCGAGCGTTTTGGTGCGGTGCGCGCGAAGAACGGGGTCAATCATTTGGCTATCGGGCTGGAGCAGTTCGGCCAAACGCCCACCGAATGGCAATGGAGCACCTATCCGGCTTGGGCGCGTTCACGCCTATCGATCATCCGCGAAGGGGTCGATTTGCAGCGCTGCGCGCCCAATCCAGCTTTGCGTAAGCAAACACTGAGCGTCGGTCCGCTAAGCGTGACGCCCAAGCAGAAATTAATCACCTTTGTTGCGCGCAATTTGGAGCCGTATCGCGGTTTTCATGTCTTGATGCGCGCCTTGCCCACGATTTTGGCGGCGCGCAAAGATGTGGTGGTGTCGATCGTCGGCGGGGATGACATCAGCTATGGCGCGCCACCCGCGCAGGGCAACTGGCGCAGCGTGATGATGCAGGAGGTTGGCGCCGGGATCGATCTGTCGCGCGTGCATTTCATGGGCAAGGTTGCGTATGAGGATCATCTGCGATTGTTGCAGCGCACGGACGCGCATATTTATCTGAGTTATCCGTTCGTTGCCTCCTGGAGCCTGCGCGAGGCCTTGGCGGTCGGTGCGCCGGTGATTGGCGGCGATACCGCGACGGTGACGGAATTTGTCAAACAGGGTGAAACCGGCTTGGTCACCCCGACTTTGAACCCATCCGCGCTCGCGCAGACGGTTCTGGGCTTGCTGGAAGATCGAAAATTGGCTCAGAAACTTGGCGCACGCGCGCGGCACTTTGCCGAGGCGACGCTCGATTTGAACCAGTATTTGACGTTTTATGGTCAGGAAATTGAGCGCATCACCGGGAAATCCCTCGCCGATAAGCCCAACCCACGATCAGCCTCGCCGTCCCGCGCCGCGCCGTCCCGTGCCGCGCCGTCCCCTGCCGCACCGGTGAGCAAGGGGCCTGCCAAAGGCCGATCAAAGCCCGCCGCGCCATCAGCGGTGCCGGGACCACGTGCGAGCCCACGGAGAGCGATGCCATGAGTGATGCAAAGGGCTATAATCAACCGTTGGGCGGCAATGAGATGCCGCGCTTTGCCGGTATTGCAACGATGATGCGCCTGCCTTTAGCCGCCTCGGCGGCGGGGCTTGATGTTGGGTTTGTTGGGGTGCCGATGGATATTGGCACCTCCAACCGGTCGGGCACCCGGTTTGGCCCCCGGCAGATCCGCAGTGAGTCGGTGATGCTGCGGCCCTATAATATGGCCACCGGGGCAGCGCCGTTCGAGCGGCTGCGGGTTGCCGATCTCGGTGATATTGCGACCAACCCGTATAGTTTGGAGAAATCGGTTGCGCTGATCGAGGCGGGGATTGCCGCGATTTTGGCGGCAGGGTGCGCGCCGCTGATTTTGGGGGGCGATCATACGCTGGCCTATCCGGTGCTCCGCGCCATGGCCGCGCAGCACGGGCCGGTCGGGCTTATTCATGTCGATGCGCACGCCGATGTGAATGATACGATGTTTGGCGAGCGGATCGCCCATGGCACGCCGTTTCGCCGCGCGGTTGAGGATGGGGCGGTTGATCCGGCCCGTGCGGTGCAAATCGGCCTGCGCGGCACCGGCTATGCTGCCGATGATTTTGATTGGCAGCGTGCGCGCGGCTTTCGGGTGATCCAGGCCGAAGCCTGCTGGCATCGCTCACTGACGCCGCTGATGGCGGAAATTCGCGCGCAGCTCGGCGCGGGTCCGGTTTATTTGAGTTTCGATATCGACAGTCTCGACCCCTCGATTGCGCCCGGCACCGGCACGCCGGAGATTGGCGGCCTGACCACGATCCAGGCGCTCGAGATTATTCGGGGCTGTGCTGGCCTTGATCTGGTTGGTGCTGATCTCGTAGAGGTTGCACCGCCTTATGACATGGCTGGAACCACGGCGCTGATTGCGGCCAACCTGCTTTATGAAATTCTCTGCGTCATGCCGACGCCAAACCGTCACGGCGCGCCGTGATTATCTGGCTTGCATGTTGCTAAATTTTTGGTAAATCTCAATCTGAGATACACGTGAGACAAAATGCCCGCGTGAACGAAAAGAGGACAATGCGATGTCGTCAACGATAACCTTCGATACAGGCCTTACCACCGTGAATGGTGTCGCTGAGACAATCACAGCGAGCATTACGGTGGGGGGCGCGGTGAGTACAGCGGCGTCGGCGCTGGTGTCCGCGATTGATAATTTGATCGTGAATGGTAGTCCGGGTAACGCTTCTGCCGCCGTTGAAGGTATTGTCACCACGGCCATGCCAAGTACAACCAATGTCCCTGATCCATCAATTGCCGGTGGTGGGGGCATTGCCGGTTTTGCCCAGCAAACCTACGCCTACATTACCGGGGCGCCGGGCAGCACGATCAATTTGCCAGCCTATGATTCGCTCACCGGTGCTGGCTTCTCCGGGATGATCGTCGATGTCGCAGGCGTCGTCACGGTCAATGGCGGCGGTTTCAAAACGGGACGAATTTTGCTGAGCGCCGAGAGTGACGTGACGTTCGACCCGCAAGGGGGGCCACCGAGTGCGAGCACCATCATTGGTGGCGGTGGCAACAACAACCTCACGCTCGATTCTAAAAATTACACGGTGCTGCTGTCGGGCGGCAATAATACGGTGTCGGCGGACACCTATTACGGTTCCGCCGGCACGGCGACGTTCAATACAATCGTCACCTATGCGGGTAATAATATTATTCGGCTGAATGCGGGCAAAGATACGGTTTCCTCGGCGGGCGCCGACTCGATTTTTGCGCTTGCCAATGACGCGGTAATCACCGCGTCCGGGGCGAACAGCTTTGTTGGCCTAAATGCGGTGCAGACCGGGGCGTCCGTAACGGCTTCGGGTGCCAACCAGACCGTCAACGTTAACGGCACCAGCGATGTCGTTGATGCGTTGAGTATCGGGGCGGGTAGCCGTGTTTATGTGAACGGCAAGGGCAATAGTGTCACTCTTGGAGCGGCTGGTAATGTGTTGGTGGGGCCAAACGGGTCCAACAACACGATTATTGGTGGTGCCGGTGCTCCGGTCGCGGATTTCGGCACTAATGATTTGGTGTCGATGAACGGCGGGCTGACTTACGAATATGGAAATAACTCGACGTTAGTAGCATCGAATACCGCGCGGGTTTACGCCGACGGCTCGGGCAATGTGGTCAGTATTTCTGGTTCAGTGATCGCCACGGGCACGGTGACGGGCGGCACGTTCTATGCCTCGGGCGGCACGCATATGGCGTTGGGCGGGAAAAATGCTGGTAATCTGGTCAATCTGAGCGGCACCGCGACGGCTGGGATCAACGGTGATTCGGTGGTGACCAGCGGCAATAATCTGGTTGCCAGCTACAGTAACATTAACAACGTCACGATTGGCGGCTCGAATGCTGCCCTATTTGATATTGGCGGCACGATAAACGCAACGGTCACCGGCACAGCCACGGCTGCGGTTTATGAAAGTGGCGGCAATGTGGACCTGATCAATAATGGCACCGGCGCCATCGTTGCTAATCAGGGTGCAGGCTCGGTGACCATCAATGCCGGCGCGGGCGCGGCGACGTTGTATGGCGGCACGGGCGGCAGCAATGTGCTGATCGGCGGGAGTGGCGGGTCCAATTATCTTGCGGCATCCGGTAACTCCACGCTTGAGGCCAGTGGTGGTGCGACCACCCTGGTTGGTGCTGGGGGCGTAGAGCAGATGATCGCGAGCACGGTTGCCGGAGCGACCAATGCATTTCTGTTTGGCGCGTCGGCAACGGGCTCTGCGACCATCAGTGGCTTCGCGGCCACGAACAACAGCATCGTGTTGCAGGACGGGCTTACCGTCACCGGCATCTCGCCGGCGTCGGGTAACCAGACGCTCACATTGTCGAATGGTGGGTCGATTGAATTGTTCGGCTTCAGCTCACCGCTGACCTCTGTCACCGCGGCCGGCGGTATTACCACCATTACCTAGGGCGTGATTGGGTATCATTCATCACACTCTCATCCTGGTTTGCCGATCATTTTCGTGGGTTTAGGGTGAGTCCGTCGGTTCACCCTAAACCAATATTGATCTGAGCCTGTGCGAAACGGGCGGCGCGCTGGGCGCTGCCAGTTTATGTCCGATCATTTAGACGCGGTGCGCTTGTGAACTGCCGCGCATCGCTCATTTGTCAATCATGGGCAAATTCACCGCTTGCGCGCGATGACCGGCGCGTATCTCAACCGGATCGGCACCGCTGTGCCCGATCATGATGTTCACCAAGGCTTCGTCAGCTACGCGCAACGTCAGCTTACCCCCCGCGATGGTCGGTTATTTGCCCGCATGGCGCAGCGTGCCGGGATCGAGCGGCGCTATTCCACCCTCGCACTGGGGGATTTGCCAGAGGGTGGTGCCGATGCGCAAGATTTTTACCGGCCCGGCGCGTTTCCCGATACCGGGGTTCGCATGGCGGCGTTCGAGCGCGCCGCACCGGGCCTCGCCGAGCGAGCGATTGCGGATTTGGCCACGGATTTGGCGAGCGTTACCCATCTGATCGTGGCCTCCTGCACCGGCTTCACCGCGCCCGGCCTCGATCAGCATTTGGTCGCCCGGCTTGGCTTGCGGCGCGATGTGCAGCGCACCTTGGTTGGCTTTATGGGCTGCTCCGCCGCCATCCCCGCCCTGCGCCTCGCGCAGCAGGCGGTGCTGGCCGATCCGGCAGCGCGGGTGCTGGTGATTAATTTGGAACTCTGCACGCTGCATTTGCAAGAAACCGAGGATTTGGAAACCGCGCTCACATTCCTGCTATTTGGTGATGGGTGTTCAGCGAGCTTGGTCAGTGCCGCACCGAGCGGCTTGGCGCTTGGTGATTTTCGCTCGGCCACCATTCCGGATACTGAAGAATTGATCACTTGGCGCATCGGCACGCAGGGCTTTCTGATGCATCTTTCAGGTGGGGTTCCCGCAGCGATTGCGCAGGCTTTGCGCGCCGAGCGCGAGCGCTGCGACGCAGACGGGCTGCTGCGCGGCGCGGGCACCCAGGCCATCGATATCTGGGCCGTGCATGCCGGTGGCCGCACCGTGCTGGATGCGGTGGAATCGGGCTTCGCGCTCGCGCCGACGGCGCTGGCGCCCTCGCGCGCGGTTTTGGCGGATCACGGCAATATGTCCTCCGCCACGGTGATGTTCGTGCTCAAACGCATCATGACCGCGCACGCGCAGGCACCAGCACCGGGCGCGCGCGGCATGGCGATGGCGTTCGGCCCCGGCATGGTCGCGGAAACCTTTCGCTTCGCCACCCTCTGAGGATCGGTCATGATCGATTTGTCGCGTCGGCAAAGGCTGGATGAGGTGATGGATGATCCAGCACTCGACCCGGCGATTTACGCACGCTGCATCGCCGATCTCGCCAAAGTCAACCAAGTGACCATGACCCATCGGCCCACCCGCGCATGGCTCGCACGCGCGCTCCGCGATTGGCCGAAAACCCAACCTTTCACTCTGCTTGATGTGGCTTATGGCGATGGCGATTTGCTGCGCACCCTCGGGCGCTGGGCGGCCAAGCGCGGCTATCGCGCACAGTTGAGCGGCGTGGATTTGAACCCGCGCAGCGCCATCGCCGCCCGCGCGGCCACGCCGCCGGATTTGGACATCACCTATCACACCGGCGATGTGTTCAGCTTCACCCCAACGCAGCGCCCCGATTTCATCGTCACCTCGCAATTCACCCATCATTTGGACGAGGCGCAACTGGTCGCGCTGCTGCGCTGGATCGACGCAACGGCGCAGCATGGTTGGCTGATTGCGGATTTGCACCGGCATCTGATCCCCTATTACGGGTTTCGCTGGCTGGCGCGGCTGTTTGGCTGGCACGCGATTGTGCGGCGGGATGGAACCGCCTCAATCGCGCGCAGTTTCCGCCGCGCCGATTGGCAGCAATTTCTGGCCGATGCCGGTGTTGCCGCGTCGATCCGCTGGAGCCTGCCTTTTCGCTATCTGATCACCGCCCCACCCGATCCATGAGCCACCTTTCCATAATCGGGCCCATACCCGGCCCCATAATCGGCCCCATGATCGGGGTGTCATGATTATCGTCGCGGGCGGCGGGCTTGCTGGGGCCGCATCGGCCTGCGCGCTCGCGCAAGCCGGGCGCGATGTCACCGTGATCGAGCGGGATGCCGCCCCTTCGGACAAAATCTGCGGCGAATTTCTGTCGATCGAGGCGCAGGAATCGCTCGCGCGCCTGGGGCTTGATGTCGCGTCGTTCGGCGGCCACCCGATCCATCGCCTGCGTGTAATCCGGCGTGACGCCGCCATCGCGGTTGATTTGCCGTTCACCGGCCTGGGGCTGACCCGCAAATTGCTCGATGCCGCCTTGCTTGATCACGCGGCGCGGGCAGGGGCGACAATTCGGCGCGGCGTCGCGATCCGCCGGGTCGATACCCAAGCTGCGCTCGCGCTGGATTTGGCCGATGGCACGCGGCTGGAGGCGGCACATTTGCTGCTCGCCACCGGCAAGCAGGAACTGCGTGGGGCCGCACGGCCCGCCGCGACGCCGAGCGATTTGGTTGGTTTTAAAATGTATTACCGCCTCAGCCCCGCCGCTCAGGCGCATCTCGCCGGCCATATCGAGCTGATTTTATATGATCGCGGCTATGCCGGGTTGCAGCTGGTGGAAGCGGGCATCGCCAATTTATGCCTGCTGGTCTCGCGCGCCCGCCTTGCCGCGTTGGGCGGCGGCTGGGCCGCGCTGCTTGCGGATTTGCAGCGCGAAACGCCGCTGCTGGCCGAGCGTCTGGCCGGCGCGACGCCGCTGCTCGATCAGGCTTTGACCATCGCGCGGGTGCCGTATGGTTTTGTGCATCGCCCGACCGAGGCGGACCCGGCGCAGCTCTTTCGCCTGGGCGATCAGGCCGGGGTGATCCATTCTTTCACCGGCGATGGCATGGCGATTGCCCTGCACAGCGCGGGTTTGGCCGCCGCCGCCATTACCGAGGGGGCATCATCCCGCCTCTATCATCGGCGTTTGCGGCGCGATCTTGCCGGGCAAATCGCCCGCGCTTCGTTGCTCTATCGCGCCCAACAATCCGCCGCCGCGCAGCAGGCTTTGTTTGCGCTGGCGCATTCTGCGCCGTTCGCGCTGCGCTGGGTGGCGCGCCATACCCGCGTGCCGCTGCGCGCGCGGGCGCGGCTCAGCCCGGCTGCGCGGCGCGAATAGCGGCGTGCAGCGCGCGCACCCCGGCGGCGGCGCCGTCCGGATGGTTCCAAACCGCGCCGATCACCGCCAGAAATTCAGCGCCCGCGCGCACCAGCTTCCCACAATTTTGCGCATCAATGCCGCCAATGGCCACGGCGGGCACCGTCATCGTCTCGCACCACCAGGCCAGGGTCTCGATCCGCGCTGGTGTCGCGTCCTTGGTGCGGGTTGGGAAAAATGCGCCGAACGCGACATAATCGGCCCCTTGATCGGCGGCCTCAATCGCGAGATGGCGGGAATCATGACAGGTAATGCCAAGGCTGCGTGGGCCCAACGACGCGCGGGCGGCGGCAACACCGCCCGGCCCGAGATCCTCCTGGCCGAGATGCACGCCATCACACCCGGTCGCGACCGCCAAATCAGCGCGATCATTCAGCAAAAATGCCACCGAGCGCGCTTGCACAATCGGGCGTAGCGCGTCGATGGCGCGGTGCCATTGCGCGTCATCCTGGTCTTTTAATCGAAGCTGCACACAAGCAATCGGCCCGGCATCCAGCGCCGCCGCGAGCGCGTCTGGAAAATGGGCCAGATCGAGCTGCGGCGGGGTGATGAGATAGAGATCGCTCAAGCCTTGCCTTGATAGATCGCAATCACCTGCGCGAGCAGCGCCAGCGCCTCATCGCGCGGGCGGGTGAAGGCGTTGCGGCCAATGATCGAGCCGGTGGCGCCGCCATCGCGCAGAGCGCGAACGGTGGTGAGCAGGCTGGCTTCATCGGTCGCCTCGCCGCCGGAAAACACCACCAGGCGGCGGCCCGCGAAGCAGGATTGCACCACATGCTCGATCCGCTTGGGCAGGGTGGAAATATCGACTTTTTCATAGGCTTTCTTGGCGGCATCCAGGCCGATATGGGCGGTCGGCGGCTTGACCTTGATGATGTGCGCGCCGAGCAACGCGGCCATATGGGCGGCATAGGCGCAAATATCGATGGCGGTTTCCCCGGCCTTGTCGATCAGCGGGCCACGCGGATAGGACCACAGCACCACCGCCAAGCCGGCGGCCTTTGCGTCCTCGGCTAGTTCGCGGAACTCCTCCATCATGTCGAACTGATATTCCGAGCCCGGATAAATGGTGAAGCCGATGGCCGCACAGCCGAGCCGCAGCGCATCTGCGACCGAGCCGGTCATGGCTTGGTCTTTTTCGGTCGCTAAGCTGTTGGAGGAGTTCATTTTCAAAATGGTCGGAATCGCCCCGGCATAGCTGTCGGCGGCGGCTTCGAGCATGCCGAGCGGGGCGGCATAGGCCGAAAGCCCGGCATCGAGGGCGAGTTGGAAATGATAATGCGGATCATAAGCCGCCGGGTTCGAGGCAAAGCTGCGCGCTGGCCCATGCTCAAAGCCTTGATCGACAGGAAGGATCACCAGATGGCCCGATCCCGCCAGCTTGCCCTGCATCAGAATGCGGGCGAGGTTGCCCTTGGTGCCAGGGTTGTCGCTTTCGTACCAGCTGAGGATTTTTTTGACCCGTTGGGTAACGCGCATGGAATTCTCCCGTTCGCTCAGATGTTGCGGCGTGGGTCTAGCCTAGTTTTGCCCATCCGTCAGCCCCAAGCCGGTTAGCGCAGGATCGGTAAGCCAATGGCGTAATTGAGCATCATCGCTGTTCGCGGTCGCATCGAACGCTGGGGGGGCCGCATGCCATAATTCGGCGTTGGTTTCGCGCGCAATCGCGGCAATTTGATCAAAAATCACCGCCTCTGCCGACAGGATGACGCCGCACAACCCAATACGCAGCGCCTCCAGCGCCCGCCCGGCGGCATTGCCGCAATCGAGGAGCGAAAAGCCGGTGAATGACGCGCTAGCGAGCAAGGCAAGCCACCAGGGCGCGCCCGCATAGAGCGCGAAGCCGGGCGGTGAGAGCAAGGTCACTGGCAATCCAGGGCCGAGTGCGCGGGCAATGCTGCGTTGATCATCGACAATCACCGCAGGTGGGGCGCTGCGCGCGCGCGGTGCCGGTGCCGGTGCTGGTGCTGGTGCGGCCTTACTGATCGCGATCCACCGCAATCAACACTTCGCGCTTGCCGACATGGTTGGCCGGGCTGACCACCCCGGCTTTTTCCATCTGCTCGATCAGTTTCGCTGCGCGATTATAACCAATTTGCAAATGGCGTTGCAGAAAGCTGGTGCTCGCCTTGCCTTCGCGTGCCACCACGGCCACCGCCTGCTGGTATAAGCCGCCTTCGCCGGATTCGGCTGCCGCCAAGCCGGGTAGGGCAGGGGTGTCTTCATCGACCGCTTCGGTCACCGCCTCGACATAGTCAGGTTCGCCCTGCTCACGTAAAAACGCCACAACATCCTCAACCTCGCGGTCGGTCACGAAGGGGCCATGCACGCGGGTAATCCGCCCGCCGCCGACCATATAGAGCAAATCGCCCATGCCCAGCAGCTGTTCCGCCCCCTGTTCACCGAGGATGGTGCGGCTATCGAACTTGCTAATGACCTGAAACGAAATGCGCGTCGGAAAATTCGCCTTAATTGTGCCGGTGATCACATCGACTGAGGGGCGCTGGGTTGCCATGATCACGTGAATCCCCGCCGCCCGCGCCATTTGCGCGAGGCGCTGCACGGCGGCTTCGATTTCCTTGCCGGCGACCATCATCAGGTCCGCCATTTCATCGATCACCACGACGATCAGCGGCAGCGCTTGCAGCGCAATCGGCTGGTCTTCGAGAATCGGCCGGCCGGTTTCCTCGTCAAACCCGGTTTGCACCCGCCGCGTGACCACTTCGCCGCGCGCCAGCGCCTCATTCACCCGTTCATTATAGCCAGCAATATTGCGCACGCTGAGCTGGCTCATCGAGCGGTAGCGCCGCTCCATTTCGCGCACCACCCATTTCAACGCGGCGACTGCCTTGGCCGGCTCGGTCACCACCGGGGCGAGCAGATGCGGAATGCCCTCATAGACCGAGAGTTCGAGCATTTTCGGATCAATCAGGATCAGGCGGCACTCTTCTGGCGAGAGCCGATAGAGGAGCGAAAGGATCATGGCGTTGATGCCGACCGATTTGCCCGAGCCGGTGGTGCCCGCGATCAGCAAATGCGGCATGCGCGACAAATCGCCAATCACCGGAATGCCACCAATATCTTTGCCGAGCGCCAGGGCGAGCTTGCCGGAATGATTGTCCCACTCCGCGACTTCCATCAATTCGGAGAGAAACACCGTCTCGCGCTTGGCGTTCGGCACCTCGATGCCAATCACATTGCGCCCCTGCACGGTCGCGATGCGCACAGCGAGCGCGGATAGGCTGCGCGCAATATCATCGGCAAGGCCGATCACCCGTGCCGAGCGGATGCCGGGGGCGGGTTCGAGTTCGTATAACGTGACCACCGGGCCAGGGCGGATTTCCACGATGCGCCCTTGCACACCATAATCGGCGAGCACGGTTTCCAATAATCGGGCATTGGCCTGCAACGCCTCGGCTGACGGGCCGACTTCGCCGCGCGGCGGGGCAGCGCGGAGCAATTCCAGCGGTGGCAACCGCCAATGCGCGTCCGGCAGGGGCAAACGCTCTTGCTTCGGCGGCGCCTTTTTCACCGGTGCGGCGCGGGTCAGCCGCACTTTCGATCCACCATCGCGCTCCGCCGTTCGCTCGGTTGGGCGCGGGGCCGGGGCAATGGGTTGGTCGGGTGGGTCAAATAAACTGGCCTCGATGCCGCGCGTTGCCGATAACGCCGCTCCCTCCATCGCATCCGCGCGGGTCGCCCGAGGTTGGTTGGCCAGGGGCGGATTCGCGAGGACGGGTGCCAGCCAGGCCGAAACATTGCCAGCCCCGCCGCGCGCGCCGCGCACCGAACCGCGCGCCATCCGCGCCGCGCGCGATCCCGCCGCCCGCCATTCGCCAAAGGTCAGGCCGATGGCATAGAGCGCCATGGGCAGCCCGATGGCGAGGCACAGCACCGGCACGATGATGGACGCCAACGAGCCGAACAGGCCGAACTGCGCGCCGCCGAGCAGCGCGCCCACCACCCCGCCCGGCCCCGCATAGGCGGGAAAATGCAAGGAAGAAGCCGCGTGCCACCCGCCCATCGCCCCGGCGAGGCAGGGCATGGCGATCAGCGCTGCCAAGGCGCGGAGCCGCCAGCGGCGCAGCACGCCGCGATTGACCAGCACAAATGACCAGCCGAACAGCACCAAGGCGGGCAGGGCGCCAAAAATACCGAAACCTTGCAGCAGCCCATCCGCCAGCGCCGCGCCGGGTGGCCCGAGCAAATTGCGCACCGGCAGGTTGGAGGCGGTGTTGAAGGACGGATCACTCGGATGATAGCTGACCAGGGCGATCAGCAAGGTGAGGCCGATCAGGGTCAAGATCAGCGCCAGAATTTCCGCAGCCCGCCGACCCAGCCGCGCTTTCAGCGCGGGCGATAAAAACGGACGAGATTGCGTGGTCACGGACATCAGAAACTTCTCTCCGAACGATCTTGCGCGAACTATACACCAAAACTGCCTGATTCCACAAAACAAATCAGCCGGACCCGCGAAGGTCCGGCTGGTGTGGGCAAAACTCGGCCCAAAAGCGGGCCGGGAGAGGTGGAAAAATCAGTCGCCCATGACCGGCACGCCGCGCGCGCCATCAGCAAAGATCGCGTAGGCTTCTTCGCCGTGCGCCGCCTCATCGCCCATGGCGAGCATTTCATCATCCATGCGCAGCGGCACCACGAAGCCGATCAGCTTGAGCAGGATGAAGGTGCCCACCACGTTCAGCACGATGATGAAGGCCGCGCCATAGAATTGCAGCACCACTTGGTGGAAATTGCCGTAGAGCCAACCGGTCACATTCACCACACTGTCTTTACCGGTCGCGAGATACTCGATCATTTTCGGATCGGCCATCACGCCAACGCCGATGCCGCCGACCAGAGCGGCCACGCCA
>JAKBBY010000076.1 GCA_021808315.1 Pseudomonadota bacterium
CGGCTCGATCCGCCGCATTTGGCTCTGCGTCAACCAAAACAAATCGCTCATGGCAGGCTCCTCCCGCCATCTCCAGAATCACATCCAACCGCGTCGATGCAAGAATTTTAATGGGTCCTGACCGTAGAATAGGCGGAAACAAAACTGCCACCATTATATATCAACGCCGTCCTGATTCGCATCAAAAACTCTTGACGTGATAAGGTAATCGCCGCGATTTCACACAACAAAAATCATTGATTGGCATTGTCGCACTCGCTGATCAACCTCATTTTACCAGTCAAATTGCAGCGTTCGACCATTAAAGCGGCTAAATTGTTGTTGCCTTCCGATTTTTCAATCGCGATCCGGTTTGGTAAATAAGCCTGCGTATGGAACTTTTGGTCTGCTCTCGCGTAAGCATGGAGAGCTGCCGCATCGAGATGGTTGGCAAGAAAGATTTGAGCGGCCAAAACCATTATCCGCTGTGTCTCCAAAGGTTGATGCTGTGCGTAAATTATATCGCGCAGACCGTCATTCAAACGACCGAGCGCAATATCAGTTTCAGCCTGTAGGTATAGGAAATATTCACTGCGCTTCAAAACAATGCTTCTAATACGGTCTAACTGTTCTTCCGCCTGCATTGGTTCATGATGTGCGAGCGATAGTTCGGCATCGCCGAGAAGGGGCTCATCCGCAATCATTAATTTGGTGGGTGCTGCATCAACGACCCGATTAAAGCCAACCCCTCCCATCGGAGGCAGATAGGTTGGATATTCGCGCGCAATATACGCCTCCGCTGTTTTCAAGCGGGCCGTCGCCTCAGGATGACCAGCCTCAATCGCCATGCGGGCATGATCCACATAAGGCGTCAGCCACTGCGCAATGCCGAAGCTCACCTCGGTCCCATTGCCCACCGATTTCGTTTTAATGTAGTGTTGAAATGACAACATGGCAGGTTCAGCGCGGGCCGCCTTCTGTTGCTGGGCAATCAAAATAGTCAACACATCGGTTGCCCCCTGCAAGTTATAGCCTGCCTTCGCCAATAGATCGATCGCCAATAAATCTGCCATCCCCTCTTGATCGCGTTGCCAAGCAGGAAACGCCCCGTGCTCCGCAGCCACGCCGAACAAGTAGTCACCCAATACTGCACTTTTTGTTGCATCGGCGACGACGGCTGATTTTGCGCCCAACGTCAGTGACGCACCGAGATAAACTAATCCGCGTAACCGAGCGGCATCTTTAGCGACTGTTGCGCGATTATTTGTCTGTCCCATTAACACATGGGACAATTCATGAGCCAGAACAAAGGCTAGACGGTCACCATTGTCCGGTGCCGGATGCGAAACCAGATAATGCAACAAGCCTGTACTAATAATGATTGCGCCATTCGGCGTTGTATCAGAGGTAAAATCCGAAGAGGGCACGATCAAAACCTGCACATTAGGTTTCTGATACGGCCAGGAAGCCAATAGTCGATTGATTATACCGTTGCAGAGATCGACGAATTGAGGGTCCTCAACGATACCTGTTGGTGCCGTGAGTGGTCCACGTAAGAGTTTCGTCTCACTGACCGTTTGATCAGGTTGAAATGTGTCCGCCGCATTAATCGTGGCAATGAACTTACCTTTCGCCGGCATCGCCGATGTTGTTCCCGTAAGTCCACGTGGCAACGCAGCACATCCAGAAAATCCGGCACACAGCACGAGTGTCAAAACCGCACGGACAATAGATATTTTTCTCATTTCGTGCATGACCCCCCGAGTCCATTGGTCATATCGGTTTGATTTTCGCCCGGCAAAGCCGCAATCTTAACACATGGACCATTCGGCGCAGCTGGCGGCGGTGCTGTTGTGATTAAGCTAATCAGGCGCACATAAACAACGCCTTTTGACGTTTTAACTGGCACAAGACCCAAATTAGTCTCCGGCCCGGCGAGTGGTTTACCAACTAAATTGTTTGCCGACACTGGACCAATAGGTTGTCCTGTGGGCGTAAATGTCTCAACCGTAGCGCTCGCCGTGTTGGTGATCGTCTGCGCCGACGCATCAACAATCATTAATTTAACAGTGAGCAGTGCCATTACTGCGAGGGTGGGGGTGATGTAGCTGTGTCTAAGAGCCATTCTTTGTCTCCTGATGGGGGTTTATTTTTTCAATAATTTCAGGCAACAGCGACCAAAGCAGCGCCAGCCCAATCCAGTCGTTATTTCTCCAGTGTAGATAAAATTCATTGAGCATCAACGCAGGAATTAATACTGTGAAAAGTATAATCGGGCGAAGAAAAAAGTCTTTCAACGCCGTGCTTTCGCTACTCGGAGGCGCCTTTGATGGATCAATTTCTGTTTGCCGATTAGCAATCAAACCAAACAGCAACAGAAGTAATCCGATCAAATAAATAGAATAAAATTCAAGTATACAATGCATATTATCAATGTTGCGCAAACGAACATCGTAGAAAAATAAAAAATTATTAATCGTAAATAATATAATGGTAACAATAATTAAATTTTTTGATTTATTAATATCAATTAAATCTTTAATATTTGTGACTTTTGAAAATGAATTTCTAATTTTATGACGAGATTTCCACATTTTTATGAGCAAAAATTCCTCTTTTTTGATATCCTCATCATCAAAAATTGCATCTAAACAAAGCGCCGCCCAAATAAAACCTTCTAAAATAGTTGAGGGCGATATTGAAATGTCATGTCCGAATCGAATCTCCTTCGGGTTCCGAAAATAATGTCGACCGAAACTTAATAAATTATCAAACGCCATCGCTTGTGCCTGCACGCCAGCCAGCAACCCAACACCGGGAACATTGACGACGTCGTGTTCGGCACGAATATCCGCACCAACGAAAACCACTCGCCCTGTCAATAGCGAGTCGATATTGACGGCGGGGTGCTCAGGGACCGGTCGTGTCATTCGGTTCAAAAGTGAGGCATCGATGGTCAACTCGTAAGGGCAAGGTTGTCCTCGGAAGAAATGAAACACTTGAAACACTGAATGGGCAACGTTTTCCAGGGCCTGACCTGTCCGGTCCCAAGGCGATGGTCCAAAATTTTGACAATCAGTAATCGCCCTCTTGCCAGAAATCCACAATTGCTGTGGCGGGAGACGAGTGCCCCAGCGGACGGCCATATCCTGCCGAAAATGATCTTTGCTGATGTCATGACGGCAAAAAGTAGAGAACCCGTGTTTACAGACGGACATATATAAAGCGAGAGCTGCTGTATCACGAGTGACGCGATCACTCGGATTGCGGCAGGATGCCCCCCGGCGGCAGTCAGCAACCTCTAAGGCGTATAGACCCGATTTCGCATTCCACTCCGCAATCGCGGTGTGCTGCCGAAGAGGTGAAGGCAATGCACCATATCCATCGCGCAGCTGCCCATTGGCAAAGAAAATAGGAATGTGATGATCTTTCGCGAACTTAATAAAATCGGCAAACTGGTTTAGCGTTTCGCCCCCGCGCGCACCGGCGAAATGAATGTCAACGAAAACTGCCCTCGGTTTAGATTGAATTATACTATCAAGGATGTCATCCATATAATAATACGGTAACGGCCAGAATGTATGTTTTTGATAGGAGCGATGATTGTCTTTTGCAACTACAGCGTCCTGTCGATTAAGTTGAGCAATTGTCTGGTCAGTTATCTCAACAACGGCAATCTTTTTTTGTGCCGGGTTCGCGGTAAAGCCATAAAACGGCTCAAAAATTGTCTGAAGAAAATTCGAGGATGCAGTTCGTGTGGCGCTATCAAACCCCAGAGGATCAAATGCTACAAAAATAACCCATATAGTCATAGCCAAAACAAAACGAAAAAATTTTTTTTCCAAGTTACTCACGACGACCCAGTCCCTGTATTAGACGCTAGTTTTCAGTGCGAGTGAATGTAACACAGATATCTAGCCATTAACTTTTGGTTCGTCAAAAACAAGTATTTTGTTAATGATGATGTCCTAAAATTTTTTAATGAAAAATTTTGCTATCGTCAAGAGACATAAGACAGCCGATTTCACTGGAGCTTGTCGTTGCGAGATGGGTGTGCGCTTGAGCACCCCACCATCTCGCCACCACCCCAAGCATCCAACTCCACCGCCGCATCTGGGGCTGCGTCAACAAAAACAAATCGCCCATGGTGGTCACCCCTCGCTACCTCTAAAATCACATCCAACCGCGTCGATGCAAGAATTTTAATGGGTCCTGACCGTAGGATGCCAGGATCACCAATGCGCATCACACCGAACCAAACGTTGGTCCAGCGCGTAGCGCGGGTAGGGTGCGCTTGAGCACCCCACCCTCTCGCCACCGCCGCCCTACGCCGCGATCAAAACACCTTGCCAAACACGAAGGTAAACGCAACGTCATTGCGCGCCCCCCCCACGGGTGCGAACATCCGTTGTCAAGCCGGTATAAACAAACGCTGTGGGGCTAACAAAGGTGCCGCCAAATATCCCAACGGTCGTGGTGTCGGTTCGGTTGCCGGTGTCCACGCTCTGATTGAGAAACCGATTAAACGTAACGGATTGCTTGCCGCCAAACGTTTGCGCAAAACTCAGTCCAACATACGCGTCGGTGTGAGGATTGAAAATATAAGGCAGATAAACCAATAATTTTTCGGAAGGCTGTGTTTGAAGTTGCTCGCGCGCCGATCCAAACGGCGTCACCAGCGTTCCAAAATTATTGTTGTTGCCATAAAAATTACTAACGCCCCAGATTTCAAAATCCAGTCGCCTGCCGGTATGTGCCTGCCCAAACAAAACATGCCCATACCCAACCGTTATTTGGTTCACCCAGCTATTGGTGCCCGCATTCAGCGTCTGGCTCTGATTGAATGCGCCCGTCGGCGGGCTGGTCAGATAAGACAACACCAAATACTGGTCCGATGAAATGTCATTAACCGGGTAAATATAAGCGCCGATCTGCGGCTCCGCAAATCCGGAATTGTGACTCAATGGCTGTCCACCAATCTCCTGCGTGCCGCTGAAATCAACATAAGGCTCAATCACCTGCACCGCCGCCGTCATTCCATCGACTGAAAAACCTTTGACCACCCTCATAATCGGCACATCGGTCGCAATCCTGGTATTGCCAATTTTAGTCCCGTTGCTGGTGTAAAAAGAAGTCGAGGAGCTATAAATATTATAAAAAAGAGCAGCATTGACGGTAGGGGGCGGTGCTGGCAAGTCAAACGGCAGAGGGTCTGCCGCCGCCACACCAAATGATACGAGGCCCAGCATCGTGGCAGCGGCCATCAAACCCGCATATTTTGCGATTTGTTGATTTTTCATGTGCTGTTTCCTTCCTGTTTACGGCGATAATGCCGGATTTTTCGACGTAGGCGAACAAGCAAATCCACAATCACGCCGGTATCGATCCCGACGTGACCACTGCCCAGGCCCAGTTCGCCTCGGCGCGCATCAGCGGTCAGCAATATTAAAGATGCTGTTACGTTCGCCATCATGCGTCCGTCGCGCTCCCAAAGCCGCGCTGCATCATTCTGATTTTCAAACGACGCACACAACAGCGCGTCGAAAAAAATTATCAATATCCACCAAAATGATGCAGCTCAGTGTGATTTATTCGTGCTCAAATGCAGATTGGTTACAGCCTCACAGTGGCATTATTTTAGCGCGTAGGATGGGGTGCGCTTGAGCACCCCATCATCTCAAGGCCACCGCGCACCGCCACCATCATTTTTCTCCTTTCGCACCCACCCCCTCCTATGCCATGTTAGCGAAATGGAGCGAACCGCTAACATCCTCGCGCAATCGCTCTCCGACCGCTTCACCACAATTATGCGCATGCTCCGCCAAACCCTCGGCGCCCCCGACTACGCCCGCTTTGACCTCACCCTCAAATGGGCGATCTGGCACCGCATTTCGCGCCTTTCGCTCCGATTCCGCGCCCTCGCCCTCAACCCGCACCCGCGCCGCCCCCGCAAACCCAGCGCAAAACCGCAAACGACGTCAGAGCCAACCCCAACCGGAGCGAAAAAGAGCAAAATTCCGGCGCGAAATGGCTGGCTGCTGCAAACCTTCCCCGGTCATCACATCCCCTATGTGCGCGGCCAACTGATCAGCTTCCTCCAAGACCCCGATGTGTCGCGCCTCCACGGCGAAAACCCAAGCATAGGCCGCGTGCTGCGCCCACTCTGCCACATGCTCGCGATTCCACTCCCCGATTACCTCAAATTGGCGCGCAAACCCCGCCCACCGGCCCCAAAGCCGGCGCAAAAGCCAGCGCGGCGGGCGGAGCGAAAACCAGAGCCGTCATTTTACGACTACATGCTCCAAAAATACCCGCCCGTTCCGCCCCGCCCCACGCTCCCCGGCCACATCTACGCACCCAGCCCCAGCCCAAAAATCAGCTTCGAGCGGTAGGAGAGAAAACGCGGCCTAATCGTTCCGACGTAAAAACAAAAAAAGCGAAAAGGAGCAAAAAATGGTGGGCGCACAAGGACTCGAACCTTGGACCCGCTGATTAAGAGTCAGCTGCTCTACCAACTGAGCTATGCGCCCGAACCGTCGGTTCGAACCACCGGAGCGGGTTCTAGCAAGATCATCGGGGTGTGGGAAGCCTCCCAGGGCCAATCGCGGGCCGGTGATCAAATGTTGCTGACCAGCGGCCCCTTGCTCCTTGACCAATCGCGGTTTATCGCGATCTCCAGCGGGAAACCGTGGGATCGGTATCGATCATTTCAGTCAGGATGTTGGCGATGACAAAATCAGTGGGTTCAGGCGTAAAGCGCCGTCGCGGCGCAATCATGGCGGGTTTGGCCGCGATCATCGGGGTCACTTTGGCGGGCAGCATGGCGTTTGGTGCGCTCAACCCGTTTGCCTATCAACCAACCCCGATTATCCCCGCGCCGGATTCTTATCCCGCTGTGCCCCAGCCCGATACGAAAGGCATGAGTGCAGCCCAAATCGCCCAAGTCCAGCGCGGTCGCTTTCTCACGGTCGCGGGTGATTGCATGCCTTGCCATTCCGCGCCCGGCGGCAAGCCGTTCGCTGGCGGATTATCCTTCGTTACGCCGTTTGGCACAATATATTCGCCCAACATCACGCCGGATAAAACCGACGGCATCGGCAACTGGAACGACAAGCAATTCTATGCCTCCTTGCATAACGGCATTGCGCCGGGTTCCTCGCTGCTGGTATTCCCACGGTTTCTCTATCCGGCAATGCCCTACACCTCCTATGCCAAGCTCTCGAAGCCGGACGTGATGGCCATCGCCGCCTATCTGCGGGCCATTCCCGCCGTTGCGTCCAAGCCGCCGAAGAACGGGTTGAATTTTCCATTCAATATCCGGGCTGGATTATTAACCTGGCGCTTGCTGTTCTTCAGCACCGCGCCGGTCAAGTTCGACAAATCCTGGAGCCCCGCCGTCCGCAATGGTGCCTATTTGGCTGAAGCGTTGGGTCATTGCACCGAATGCCATTCGCCGCGCAATTTTATGTTCGCGATCAAGCAGGATCACAGCTTGGCCGGGGCGCGCATCCTCGGCGAGCCTTGGTATGCCCCCAACATCTCCTCCTCGAAAACGGCGGGCGTCGGCGGCTGGTCCAAGCAGGTGCTGGTGTCCTATTTGCGCCATGGCGGCAATATGCAGCAAGGCTCGGCGTTCGGCCCGATGAAATCGGTGGTCGATTACAGCCTGAGCCAAATTCCGAAATCCGATGTTGAGGACATCGCCGCCTATCTGCAAACCGCAACGCCACCACGCAACACCCAGGCCGGGCAAACCATCGCCAACGCCGCGCAGCTCGCGCAAGGCCAGCAGCTCTACGAGGCCAATTGCGCCGCCTGCCATCAATCGAATGGCGCGGGCATCGCGAACGTGTTCCCCAATCTCGCGGGTAACCAAGCCGCTTGGGGTGGCCCTGCGGATAATCTGATCGGCGTGATGCTCGGCGGCATGATCCCTTGGCATGCGAACGGCCCGGCGATGCCGGCTTTCAACGCCTCATTGAGCGATCATCAAATCGCAGCCATCGCCAATTATGTCCGCACCGCTTGGCATAATCCCGGCGTCGCGGATGCCACAGCCACGCAAGTGCTCGCACTGCGCAAAACCTCACCGCCGCACCCCATCGCGATGGCCGATCCCGATTATCTCGATTTGCCGCCCATTGGCTCGGCCAAAGCCCGCGAACTGGGCTGCCCGCTGCTGAATACCGCAATGGCCGATCCGGGCGATGGTTGGTTGAACAGCATGAACGGGGTCACGACCGCGACCCTAACGGCGCGCACTCAAACTCTGCTCACCACCCTCAAGAGCAAAATGCCCAGCCTCTCCAACGCGGATTTGGTTAATGAAGCGGTCACCGCCTATTGCCCGGTGATCGCCACCACCAAGGGCCTGTCGATGAGCGATAAGCGCGACGCGCTGGCCAAATATCGCCAGGCGGTTGCGGCCCTGTTGGCCAAAGCGCCGAAAACCTAACCGGGTTGCGGCGTGACCCTGATCTATCTCGTCGCCGGCGAAGCCAGCGGCGATGTGCTCGGGGCACGGCTAATGCAAGCGCTCCGTCAAATGCACCCCGAGCTCAGCTTCGCGGGCATTGGCGGGGTGATGATGGCCGCCGCGGGCATGGGCTCGTTATTCCCCATGCAGGAATTATCGCTGATGGGGCTGGTGGAAATTCTGCCCAACATTACCCGCCTGAAACGTCGCCTGGAGCAAACGGCGTCCGACATCGCCGCGCGCAAACCGGCCATGGTCGTTACGATTGACAGTCCAGGCTTTTCGCTCCGGCTGCTGCGCCGCATCGCCGGGCTGGGCGTGCGCCGGGTGCATTATGTCGCGCCGCAAGTTTGGGCGTGGCGGCCTCAGCGGGTCAAGCATTTTCCCGGCTTGTGGGATCGTCTGCTCTGCCTGCTCCCCTTTGAGCCCGCCTTTTTCGAACCGCACGGCCTCGCCCCGGTTTTTGTCGGCCATCCAGTTTTGGAATCCGGCGCTGATCGCGGCGACGCACAGCGTTTTCGCACCGCATTTTCGCTCCCCCAAGCGGCACAACCGCTCATCCTGATGCCCGGCAGTCGGCGATCCGAACTGAACCGTCTTTTGCCGATTTTCCGCACCACCCTTGATCGTCTGAAACAAGACCACCCTGATCTCGCCCCCGTACTCGCCGCCGCCCCCGCGATGGCGGATCGCGTCCGCCACGACGTACAGGATTGGGCCGTGCGCCCGCTGATCGTCAGTGACCCGGCCAGCCGTTATGACGCCTTCGCCGCGAGTGTCGCCGCGCTGACCAAGTCGGGCACCTCAACGCTGGAACTCGCCTTAGCGGGCGTGCCGATGGTGGTGACCTACCGGGTCCACCCGGCCACGGCGGCGATTGCCCGGCGCTTGGTCACAGTGGACCATGCGGCCATTGTCAATCTGCTCGCGCGAACAGGGCTGGTGCCGGAATTGATCCAGCAAGATTGCACGCCGTCCAAGTTGATCGCCGCCTTATCGCCGTTACTTCAGGGCGGCCCCGAATCTGCTTTGCAACGCACAGGCTTTGCCAACATCGCCTCGATGCTCACCCCGCCCTCCGGCGACAAACCGAGTATGGCGGCGGCAAAGGCGATTTTGGACTTACTCTGAGGGCGTGGCCTCGCCCTAACTATCCGAGCGCGGAACCCAGGGGATCGGCGTGACCTCGATCCCCTCATCGAGCAATGATTCAATATCATCCGGCGTCGCCTCGCCATAAATCCCGCGCGCCGGGGCCGATCCCTCATGGATTTTCCGCGCCTCCTCGGCGAAGTCCGCCCCAAGATAATCGCAGCGTGCTTCCACCGCCTCGCGCAACTTGGCGAGCATGGCGCGCAAACCATCCGGGATTGGACCCGCGAGGGTCGGGGCGGGCTTTGCGGCCTCCGTCACCGCCGCCGGCACCTCGCGCAGCGGCGGTGGGGCAGACTGACCACGCTTGCCAATCCGTGGCGCCATCATCGCCCGATCAACCTTGGACCCGCCACATTGCGGACAGGTCAGCAATTTTGCGTGCGCCAGACGATCAAACTCGGCGCTGCCCTTGAACCAGCCATCGAACGTGTGGCCCTCGTCGCAGCGGAGATCGTAATGGATCATCGTCGTGGGTGCGCCGTGGATCGCTTCAGGCGGCGAGTAGCGGATCGAGCGCACCGCGATGCTCAAGCGCCATCAGTTCGTCGCAGCCGCCGATCGAGCGGCCATCGATAAAAATCTGCGGCACGGTGGTCTGGCCGCCGGAGCGCGCTATCGCGTCACGCCGGGCGGCGCTCCCATTGGGCGCGTCGATCTCGGTGAACATCACGCCCTTGCGGCGCAGCAAGCTCACGGCGCGGCTGCAATAGGGGCAAAAAGCCTGAGTATAGATTTCAATTTGCGGCATGCTCTTTCTCCGTTGCGTCACATACGCGCACCCGCACGCCGCACAAGGGGGATCGCGCGCGCTGCCATATTTCACCACCGTCTGTTACGCATAATCCTCATCAGCCCGCTCATCGACAACCCGGGCGAGCGCGAGCACATCCACCGCCGCCGCACCCGAGCCGAGCAACGCCTCCGCGCAGGCTGAGGCTGTGGCACCGGAGGTCAGCACATCATCGATCAACAAAATAACCTTCCCCTCTATTTGCGCCCGCCGATGCGCCCGCACCGCAATCGCCCCCTTCATCCATTGGGCGCGCGCGTCATGATCGAGGCTGGCGAGCGCGGGGGTCGCCCGGACCCGGGCCAGCGCATCCATCAGCACCGGGCGCTTCGCCCAATGGCCGAGGGCGCGGGCCAGCAACCCGGCCTGATTATAGCCCCGTTGCGCCAAGCGCCGCCGATGCAATGGCACTGGCGTCAAATAATCCGCTTGCGCCAATAAAGCCGCCCCTGGCCGCAGCATCATTTTGGCAAGGCCGCGTGCGGCTTCGGGCCGATCCGAATATTTGAAGGGCAAAATCAATTTTTTCGCACCAGCGCCATAGCGCAAGGCCGCGCGGGCAGCGCGAAAGCGCGGCGGGTCCCAGTCACAGCCGGTGCATAATCCGCTATCGTGCTCCAAGGGCAGGCCGCATTGGCGGCAGACCGGATCGGTGATGAAATCGGTCGCTTTGAAGCAGGTTTCGCACAGCAAGCCATTTTGCTCGACGATCTCGCTGCAGGCCATGCAATGGGCGGGCAGCAGCGCATCCAGCACAGTGCGCGCGAGCGGCCACATCAGGGCTTCTCCGCCGGGCGCAACCCGTGCAAACAGGCTCTGATGAACCAGAGAGTGCTTTTCGATGCCAAAGCGGTGAGCGCCCATCGCCGCCGGGCGATTGCGCGCGTGGACCGGCTGCGCCCGGTGCTTGATGATTTGGCAGCGCGCCTGTTGGACCGTCTCGATGATAGCGCGGTCCGCTTTACCCGCGCTTTGGATATTGGCGGACGCGGTGCCGTCGCCCCTCTGCTCGCGGCCCGCGCGATTGACGTCACAGAGGCGGATCTCGCAACGCCGGT
>JAKBBY010000077.1 GCA_021808315.1 Pseudomonadota bacterium
CCACGTTGGCGAGCGGGACATAGCCAACCGCGTTGAGGAAGCGGGAATCTTCGCTGAAATCGCGGTTATCGCCCATCATGAATAGATGGCCGGGCGGCACGGTGTAGAGCGGGGTGTTGTTGGCGAAGCCTTGGTTGGTGGCTTTCAAAATGATGTGATCGACGCCATCGGGCAAATGCTCGATATATTTGCGCACTTTGATCGGCACGGCTTCCCCGGAATCGATCGGGGTTTCCAGATAGGAGCCATCGCGCGTGCGCGGCACTTCCTTGCCGTTGATGTAAAGCTGACCGTCAGTGACTTGCACCGTATCGCCGGGCAGGCCGATCACGCGTTTGATGTAATCCACACTCGGATCGCGCGGCAGGGCGAACACGACGATTTGACCCATTTTAGGCACGGAGCCGAAAATTCGGCCTTTGAACGCGGGCTCGCCGAATGGGAATGACCAGCGCGAATAGCCATAATTATATTTGGTCACCAGCACGAAATCGCCCGCGAGCAGCGTGGGGGTCAGGCTGCCGGAGGGGATGAAGAACGGCTCGGCGACCAGCGAACGCAGGCCGACCGCGATCACCACCACATAGATAATGGTCAGAATCGTGTCGGCGAAAGCGCCACGCGGGGCGGGAGCAGTGCGCGGGTCAGACGCGCCCGGCGAGTGTCCGGTTACCGCTTTGCCCTGCGTGGATTTTGCCCTGGATGGTTTCGGGTCGGCCATGGTCTACACCTCATCAATCACTTCGCATCAAGCCCGCAACCATGGCGCTGTCAAGAAATGGCCGACTGGGAATTGGCCGACTGGGGCGGTTATAGTTCCTCGACGGTGCGGGCGGCCTGATCGATTGCGTCGGCGATTTGGCGAGCAAGCTCGGGCGCGGTGGGGCCGGTGGCCAGCTTCAAGCGTAAGGCGGTTCGTAGATTTTCCATGGCGCGAACCACCGGCAAAGCGGGCTCTTGCGCTTGGGCTTGAGCGCGAACTTGGCTGATCCGCGTGAGGATGGCGTCGAGGTTGGCACAGTCTGCCGCGAGGGCGGCGGTGCCGTCCGGCGTAATGGTAAAGCTTTTGCGATTGCCCTCCGCGATGCTGGAGACATGGCCGATTTCTTCGAGCAGGGTCAACGTTGGGTATACCACGCCGGGGCTGGGCGTATAGGCGCCGCCCGCGAGATCCTCGATAGCTTTGATGATTTCATAGCCATGGCGCGGGCGTTCTGCGATCAGATGCAGCACCAGTAAGCGCAGATCGCCATGCTCAAGCAGCCGACGCAGGCGCCCACCGGGCCCGCCGCGACCGTGACCGTGACCGCCGCCATGGCCGCGACCGCGAAAACCAAGCTCGTCCGGCTGGTCCCTCGCGAAACGCTTGGATTCGGCGCAACAGCCACTGCCCTGGCGCATTGAACCCATCCCACGAATGTGTCTGAATATTGTCATTTGTCGTTCTCCTTTGTTTTCGACATATTTTAGATATAACTAAATAAGCTCTATTTCAAGGCTTGGCTGCTGTGCATATGTCGAGCGCCGGGACATGGAGGCTTGGTCAAGAATTGGAGAGACATCGGGCGCGGGGATGCGGCGTTCTGGCATCGATCCGCGTTTTGGGGCAGAGAATGCGGGCGAATCGCCCACGCGATTGGGATTCTCGATAAGGATTAGTGCCATGATTGTTTCTGCCCGTCTTTCGCTCCTTTCGCTGATTGCTGCCGGGTTGCTGGTTGGCGCGACGCCCGGCCTGGGCCAGGCCGGCGCGATGCCGCATCATCCGATTGCGCATAAAATCGCGAAAAAATCGGGTCACAAGCCGGGCAAGGCCGCGCCGGCCACGCCGCCCGCGCCGGTGGGGCCGCCGCCCGTGGCGCCGCTCGCTTTTGCCAACACGCCAGCGCCGCCGGAACTGCCAAACAGCCCGAGCTATATTTTGATCGATGATCAAACCGGCGCGGTGATTGCCGAAAAATCGCCCAACACGCCTTGGCCGCCGGCGAGCCTGACCAAACTAATGACGGCGTATTTGACCTATCAGGCGATTGCCCATGGTACGATCAAGCTCGATCAGGCGGTGCCGGTGAGCGTGACGGCGTGGCACACGGGCGGGTCGCGCATGTTCATTTCGCCGAGCATGCAGCCGACGGTTGATCAGCTTTTGCACGGGCTGATTATCGATTCGGGCAATGACGCGGCGGTAGCGCTCGCGCAGGCGGTGGCGGGTAATCGCTCCGCTTTTGTTGGGCTGATGAACCATGCGGCGGCGCAGCTTCATATGACGGGCACGCATTATACCAATGTCGATGGGTTGCCGGACCCTGATTTGCACACCACGGCGACCGATTTGGGCATTTTGTCGCGTGCGATCATCGCCAAATATCCACAATTTTTGAAAATTTCGGCTGAGAAGCATTATACATTCGATAAAATCCGCCAACGGAGCTGGAATCCGGTGCTGTTTCGCGACAAGACCGTGGATGGCTTGAAAACCGGGCGGACCAAGGCGGCGGGGCACTGCATTGACGCGACGGCGTTGCGCAATGGCCGCCGGTTGATTGCGATTGTGCTGGGTGGGCCGAGCTTCAAAGCCAGCACCAATGATATCGAGGCGCTGCTCGATTACGGCTATCAATTTTATGCCAATCAAACGATTGTCAACGCGGGCAAAATTTTGACGACCGTGCAAGCGCCGACGCTTGAGCCGGCCTCGTTTCCGGTGGGGGCGGGCAAATCGCTGGTGATGACGCTGCCGGTGAATGCGCAATCGGTGTTGAAAACCAACGTGGCGCTGAACGGGCCGTTCAAGGGGGCGATTGCCCAAGGGGCGGTTGTCGGCACGATTACGGTCAGCGCGAATGGCAAGACGATTGCAACGGTTCCAGCGGTGGCGCTGGCGGCGGCAAAGCCCGCTGGATTTTTCACCCTGTTGATGCGGCGGCTTCATCATTTGTAAGGATTTGCGGGCTATGACCGGCTCTTGCGCTTGCCAATCGGGCTGGGCCGTCGCATAAGCCGTCCGACGGTTGGCATGGTGCCAGCCACTCGGGTGCGACACCGGTTATCTGCGCCGGTGAGCGCGCCTGTTCTGTTATGCCCGAGGTGAAATAGCCGAGGGCGATCCACCGCTGAGCCTGGAGTTACCCGCATGTCCAGCACGCCGCTCGACAAGATTCGCAATATTGGCATCACCGCGCATATCGACGCGGGCAAAACCACCACCACCGAGCGGATCCTGTATTATACAGGCGTGTCGCACCGGATTGGCGAGGTGCATGATGGCAACACCACCACTGATTATATGGATCAGGAGCGCGAACGCGGCATCACCATCACCTCGGCGGCGGTGACCTGCGAGTGGAAAGACCACCGGATCAACATTATCGACACGCCCGGCCATATTGACTTCAACATTGAGGTGAACCGCTCGCTGCGCGTGCTCGATGGTGCGATTTTCATTATCGAGGGCGTGGCCGGGGTGCAGCCGCAATCGGAAACCAATTGGCGCTTGGCCGACCGGTATAATGTGCCGCGCATCATTTTCATCAACAAGCTTGATCGCACCGGCGCTGATTTCTACCGGGCGTTCGATACGTTGAAGGAGAAGCTCGATATTGTTGCGCTGCCGTTGCAGTTGCCCATCGGGATTGAGGATAAATTTGTCGGCGTGGTCGATCTGGTCGAGATGAAGGCGATCATCTGGGAAGGCGGCGAGCTCGGCGCGAAATTCCATGATGAGCCGATCCCGGCGGACATGCTGGAGAAGGCCAAGGAGCATCGCCAAACCCTGCTCGATACCGCGCTTGCCGTTGATGATGCCGGTATGGAAGAATATTTCGATAAGGGCGATGTTTCGGTGGAGACGCTGAAGCGCGCAATCAAGACCGGCACGATTTCCGGCGCGTTCCGCCCGGTTTTGTGCGGCACGGCGTTCAAGAACAAGGGCGTGCAGCCTTTGCTCGATGCGGTGCTCGATTATTTACCGAGCCCGGTTGATGTGCCTGGCATCAAAGTTGCGGTGGATGAGGGCGAGGAAGAGGGCGATCATCAGCGCCGGATCAAGGCTGATCCGAACGCGCCGTTTGCTGGCCTCGCGTTCAAAATCATCAATGACAAATATGGCACGCTGACCTTCGTGCGGGTTTATGCTGGCACGCTGAAATCCGGCGATACGGTGATGAATACCACCAAGGGCGAAAAAGAGCGGATTGGCCGGATGTTCCAGATGCACGCCGATAAGCGCGCGGAAATCAAGGAAGTGATCGCGGGCGATATTGCCGCTTTCGTGGGGCTGAAAGACACCGGAACTGGCGATACGCTGGCCTCGGCGGAAGACCCGGTGGTGTTGGAGCGGATGGCGTTCCCGGTGCCGGTGATCGATATTTCAGTGGAGCCGAAGACCAAAGACTCGGTTGAAAAAATGACGCTGGCGTTGCAGAAGCTCGCCGGTGAAGATCCTTCGCTGCGGCTGAAGACCGACCAGGAGACCGGCCAGACGATTTTGTCGGGCATGGGCGAGCTGCATCTGGAAATCATCATTGACCGGCTGAAGCGCGAATATGGCGTGGAGGCGAATATTGGCGCGCCGCAGGTGGCTTATCGCGAAACCATCGCGCGCAGCCACACCGAAACCTATACCCACAAGAAACAGTCGGGCGGTTCGGGCCAATATGCTGAGGTCAAGATTATTTTCGAGCCGCTGGAGCGTAACCAGGGCGTGGTGTTCGAGAACAAGGTGGTCGGCGGTGCGGTGCCGAAGGAATATATCCCGGCGGTTGAAAAAGGCATTCGGGTGCAGGCCGATACCGGCGTGCTCGCGGGCTTCCAGACGGTCGATTTCAAATATACGCTGGTTGACGGCAAATATCACGACGTCGACTCCAGCGCACTGGCGTTCGAAATTGCCGCCAAGGCCTGTTTCCGCGAGGGGATGAAGAAGGCCAACCCGATCATTCTGGAGCCGATCATGGATGTGGAGATCACCACACCGCAGGATCACGTGGGCGATGTGGTGGGCGATTTGAACCGCCGCCGTGGCATGATCCAGAACCAGGAAAGCTCGGGCAGCACCGTGACGGTGCGCGCTTTGGTGCCGCTGAAGGAGATGTTTGGTTATATTTCGCATCTGCGCAGCATGACCAAGGGCCGTGCGTCGTTCACCATGCAGTTCCATCATTACGAGCCGGTGCCGCGCAATATCGCTGACGAAATCATGGCGAAGAGCGCCTGATAACCTGCCGCGAGAGGCTTCGCTGACAGCGGGGCTTGGCAATAAAGAAGCGGGCCATTTAATGGTCCGCTTTTTTTGTTTCGGTGGGGTCAACGCGCCGTTACCGAATGATGGATTGGCGCGCGCTGATTAGCGGGCTAATGTTAGGGTGGGAGACAAAATTTGATGATGACAAAATTGAGCGGGTTTTGGGCGTGGCTGCTGCCGGGGCCGACGATCATGCATATTCTGACCCACCCGCTGACGAGCTATTGGCATTTTCTGACGACGGTGTTTCCCGTGGCCGGGAGCCTGATGTTCCATGCGCCGCTCCCCAAGCCGTATCCCGTGCCGGTTTGGCATCGCAGTGGCTTATATATGCCCGCGATCAGCGGGTCGCAGGCCTTGCGGCTGGCGCAATCGACCGATGCGCATACCCGCGATTTGGCGGGAATTTTTATCGCAATCGAGCAAGTGAGCGGCCATCGGCAAGCGATTAATTTGGCCACCGCACTCGGATTAGCGACGCTGGAGCAGCGGTGCGACGAGGATCCCGACCGATCTGCGCGGGCCTATGCCTGTTATTGGCTTGGGATTCTGCGCAGCCAGAAGGATGCGCATGATCCGACCGTACGCGATGAAGCGGCTGCGCAAATCGCTTTTGCCAAGGGTATTGCGGCGGGTTCGGCGCAAAGCGCGTATCAGGTTGGCGTGATGTTGAAATTCGACCATGATGGACCGGCGGCACCGGCCTTGCGGGCGGCTCTGGCGCACGCGCAAGCGGCGCTGGGCGAGCGGGCGCGCCCTGGCATGTCAACCGGCGAAGCGCTGATCCGGCTGTCAGCGGCGCGGGGCTATCATACCGGCTGTTATCAATATGCGGCGGATTTGATTTCCGATTATGTGCAACTGCGCCATACCCATCCGGCTGCGGCGCACCGATTACACCAACGCGGGGCGCGCTGGATGGTGACGGCGGCGACGCTACCCTACCCTTCGGAGAGTGCTGAGCGTTATTTGGGTGATGCCTGGGCGAATGGGTATTGGCATTTGCAGGTTTCGAAAGATCAAGCAGCGCTCTGGTATACCAAGGCGTTGCATAATGGCAGTCCACGCGCGGGTGTGGCGCTGGCGCAGCTCTATGGGGCGCGCGAGATCACCCCGCCCTCACCGCCATCGGCGCCGGTGCGCGCTTATGCGGATGCGTTGCTCGCCTCGGTGCTGACGCGGGCGGGCAGTGCTGAGAATGAACGCGCCACTCAAGTGCAGAACCTGGTGCGCGCGCCGCTGGATGCGGCGCAGCGCCGCGCGGCGTTGGCCTATGCCCATCGGCTGATGGCGCAATATCCGCGCCTGAACCAAGCGGTGCCGTAGAGCAATATCCGATCAGATAGAATGATTTGATCGGATAACGTTGCGCGCCCAAATAATGCGCTCCAGCATTGTCGGTGAGCCTGTGCGAACGGAAAATGCTCTCGCTGCTGATTTATTCGGGCGGCTGGGCGAGGGCGGCGCGGGCGGTGCTGGCCATTTCGAGGGCGAGCGTTTCGCTGAGGCCGGTATAGCGCGCGGGATCGAGCGCGTTGCGCACCAGATCGGCGGTGACGCTGGGCGGCAGCGATGGATCGGCCATAATCGCATCGGTTAGCGCCATCGGCTGATGCAGGGCTTCGTGCACCGCGTGATGCACCACATCATGCGCGCGGCTGCGCCCGAGCAACGGCGCTAACGCCATCATGGCGTTTTCTGAGGCGAGGAATTCGCCGGAGCGCGTGAGATTTTCATGCATCTGTGTGGGGTGCAGGCCGATGCTGCCGATCAGCTCGTCCATCATGGTGATCAGCTCATAGGCGAGCGGGCAGGCTTGATCGACCATTGCGGAGATCATTTGGTTATGCGCGCCATCGCCCTCGAAGCTCGGTTGCATCGCCTCCAGCGCGAGAGGCACTTGCGTGCGCAGACGGGCCGCTAACGAGAGCACATGCACGGCGATTTTGGAATTGACCTTGTGGGGCATGGTGCTGGAGCCGACCACGTCATCGCCCAGAGTTTCGGTCACTTCATCAATTTCATCGGCCATCATGCTATACAGATCGCGGGCAATTTTTGAGCAGGTGGCGCTGAACAAACCGAGCAGCAAAATATATTCAGCGAAATAATCAAGCCCGGCGCGCGACGGCACGGTGAAATACCCAAGGCCGAGGCGGGCGGCGAGATTGCGGTTCAGCGCGGGGCCGAGCGGGCCGATCGCGTGCATGGCGCCGACCGCCCCGCCCCATTGCGCCGAGAATACCCGGGGGGCGGCCTGCGCGAAACGCTCGCGATGGCGCAGCCATTCTTCGATCCAGCCGGCCACTTTAAAGCCGAAGGTGATGGGCAAAGCGTGGCGCAGATTGGTGCGCGCGACGATGACGGTTTTGGCCTCGCGTTCAGCGAGACCGGCCAGTTTTGCCAAAATATCGTCACAGCCTTGCATGAAAGCGCGATGGGCGCGCTGCATCAGCAAGGTTCGGCCTGTTTGCACGACATTTTGCGTGGTGGCTCCCCAATGCACATAGCCGCCCGCGTCGCCGGTGCAGGCGGCAGCGAGGCTGCGGGTGAGGGCGACGATGGGGGCGCGGGTGCGGGCGATATCGGCGGCGAGAGCGGCTTCATCGAGGCAGTCAACGCGGGCTTTGGCGCGGATTTCGTGCGCGGCCTCGGCGGGAATGATGCCGAGTTCGGCTTGGCTTTCTGCCAGCGCGGCTTCGACATCGAGCCATGATTGCCACAAAGAGCGGCGGGCAAATAAGTCGCGGATTTGCGCGACGCTGGGGCGGGGTGAGTTGGTCGGTCGGGTCATGGCGGGTCCAGACAATGTTAGAGAACCTGATCGAGAAATTGCTGCAGGCGCGGGCTTTGCGGATGATCGAACAAGGTGGCGGGGGGCGCGGTTTCGATGATTTTTCCGTGGTCCATGAAAATCACTTGGCCAGCGGCTTCGCGGGCGAAGCGCATTTCATGGGTAACGACCAGCATGGTCATGCCCGAGGCGGCGAGATCGCGCATGATGGCGAGCACGCCTTTGACCAATTCGGGATCAAGGGCTGAGGTTGCTTCATCGAACAGCATGATCGCCGGTTCCATCGCTAACGCGCGGGCGATGGCGACGCGCTGTTGCTGGCCGCCAGAAAGATCGGTCGGGCGGCGACGTTCAAGGCCGCGCAACCCAACATCGTTCAGCTTGGCGATGGCGCGCTCTTCGGCTTCGGCTCGTGGCAGGCGGCGGACTTTGCGCAGAGCTAACGCGACATTATCGAGCACGCTGAGATGGCCGAACAGGTGAAAATGCTGAAACACCATGCCGACGCGGGCGCGAATTGCATCGATATTCACGCCCGGATCGGTGATGGTGATGCCATCGACGATAATCCGGCCCGCTTCGGGGCGTTCGAGCAGATTGGCACAGCGCAGCAGCGTGGATTTGCCGGAGCCGGACGGGCCGATGATGCAGGTGGTCATGGCGCGCGGCACATCGAGGGTGATATCGTCGAGAACCTTCACGGAACCGAAGGATTTGACGATATGCTCAAAGCGCACGCCGCCGGTTGAAGGGTCCATCGGGGGCATTCCTATAACGCCGTGCGCGCGCGGGGATTGGCGCCGAGGCGCAGGCGGCGCTCCCAGGCATTGACCGCGTAGGTCATCGGCACGGTGAGGGCGAGATAGATGAGGCCGGCGGCGGTGAGGGGCGAGAGATTGGCATTATTGATGGCGGAATCTTGCGCGATTGAGAACAGATCACGCTGGGATGCGGTGAGACCCAGCAGGAAGACCAGGGCCGTGCCTTTGATCACCAGGATGAATTGGCCGGTGAGCGGCGGCAGGACGCGGCGGATGCCTTGGGGGATGACGATGAATAGCATGGTTTGGGCGCGGCTCATGCCCAGGGTGCGAGCGGCTTCGATTTGGCCGCGTTCGACCGATTGCAGGCCGGCACGGAAAATCTCGGCCATATACGCCCCTTCGATCAGCCCGATGGCGAGGGCGGCATAAGCGTAGGTGTCATCGCCGAACAAGCTAAGGCCCGCGAGCGGCAATCCCTGGCCGATGAGATAGATGGTGAGAATATGGGGCAAGCCGCGGAGAATATCGACATAGAACCGGCAGAGCAGGCTGAGCGGGCGGCGGCTTGAGATCAGGCCGATGGCGATGATCAGGCCGATCACAATGCCGATCAGGGTTGCTAACAGCGCGAGGATGAAGGTGTTGGGTAGGCCCACGCGCAGCAGGCTGGGCATGACGCGCAGGATCAGGTGCAGATCAAAAAATGTCTGCTGGATGCGAAGAAGACCTTTGAGCATGGGGCTGCCTTAATCACATCCCGTTATTTTGGCGCGCTCTGTTCATGCGGCATGCCGGGATAGCGGGCATAGAGTGCGTTGGGGATGGTGACGTTGCTCGGGTTCCATTTCTCAAACAGCGTGGTGTAGGTGCCATTTTTCATCAAGATGGCGATGGCCATATTCAGAGCGGCGCGCAATTTCGGGTTGGATTTGGCAACTGGAAAGGCGGCTTCACCGCTATTGACGATTTGCGATTCGCTAAGCCCGCGATGCTGGGCCACCAAATGATCGGCGGTGGCAAGGCCGGTGAATAGGCCATCGACCTGATGGGCCAAAAGCGCATTAGTGCTCGCGGCGATGTTGGGGAATTGCTTCACTTTGACGCCGGGCGCGATGCGCTGGAGCAGCGGGATCAGGGCGCTGCCTTGGGTAACGGCGATGGTTTTTTTCGCGGCACCATCGATTTTGGGAATCGGCGCCTGTTTGCGGCTCACCAAGCGCGCCTCGGCATAGCCGATTGGGGTGGTGAAATCGACGATTTTGCGGCGCGGCGGTGTGACCAGAACCGGGAAGGCCGCACTGTCATAGACGTGGTTTTTCACCGAGGGCAGCATGCTCGCAAAATCCGTTGACACGAATTTGACTTTGAGGCCGAGTTGCTTGCCGATGGCTTGTTCAAAGGCGACCAGGAAGCCGCTGGGCTTGCCGTTCGCGATGAAGGAGATCGGTTTGTCATCGGTGCGGTAGGCGATGGTAAGGCGGCCTGGATGCACCGTGGGGATTGGCTGGTTGGCCTGGGCGATGCGCGGTGTGCTGGCCAGCAGGGCGGCGAGTGCGGTGATGGGTAGGGTGAGCAATTTGATATTCATTATGGTTTCCTCCGGATTTTGGTTTTGAGGTCGATTAGGCGCTGGGCCAGAAAATGGGTTTGGCCTGGGGATCGGCGAAAAGTTTGGCGGGTTCGTGGGCGATATTGGGGATTTCCAGATAATGATGGCGCAGCGCGGCACCGTGGCGTTGGCGTAGGCTGGCCCAGAAATTGCGGCCACGCTCCAGCCGGTTGGCCCCTTGGCTCATGGCGGCGGGCGAGCGATCCAGCATGGCGTGTTGCGGATCATGATCGCGCAGGCCGAGCAGATAATGCACGTCGCGCTTAATATAACGCTGTTCAAGAGCGGCATCATCGAGCGGGACGCCATAGGTGGGGCGGCCATCGAGGCCGTATTTCCAGTGGGTGGCGCGCGCGCTGATCGGCGCCGGGTGCGGGCGGTCTGGCCCGAACCAAGCATAAGAGGATGGGTTGGCGACAATAAAGCGAACCGGGTGCGGTGTGTGCGACAGAATGGCGAAGCGTTGCACCAATTGCCCGCCGCCGGAATGGCCGGCGATGATGATCTGCTCCAGGGCAGGATAGAGGCTGGGATCGGCCAGGGTATCGATCAGGTGATCAAGGGCGGCGAAGGCGCTGATCGGCACCGGGCCTGAAGCGTGCTCGCCCTGCATCCAGCCCGTTTCGTGCCAATGCAGGCTGTTGGGCGGGAGTTGGTGATGCGCGATGTCGGCAGCGGTGAGAAATTGCGGTGCAATCACCATCACATCGGCGGCGTCATCGCAAAAGGCGGTGGCGGCGAGGTCCGCGTAAAATGGGGCATCGCGGCGGCGGCCATGGATGATGATGATGGCGCGGCGGGCGGTGCTGGCGGTCGCGCCGCGCCGGGCGAGCGGCATTGCGCCGATTGCAGCATCAAGCGTGCCGACGCGCAGCGTCAGGCGGCTCTCGCCGATTTCGGCCGTATGGGCGTTGGCGAGTTGGGTTTCGGCCATGGCGCCAGCATAGCGCGTTGCCGCACAGGGCCAAGCGTTTCTGTACGCATTATTCATAAGGTGGGCTTATGGATCAGCCGCCGCGCG
>JAKBBY010000078.1 GCA_021808315.1 Pseudomonadota bacterium
CGCCCCGCTCGATCCGATCACCCTCACCTTGACCGATGCGTTCGACGCCGTCACCCAAGCCACCATCACCGCCGCCTCGGTGATCGAGCCGCCGGTGATTGCGGCAGCCAATTTTACCGGTGCGGATGGCGTGCCCGTGGGCAATCTCGGCATTGCGCTCAGCGATGCCTACGCCGCCGCCCTTGGCCAAACCCTCACCGTCATCCTCGCCGACCAAACAGGCACCTTGTCGGCCAGTGGCACGGGCATTTCCGGCAATGGTTCGGCAACGCTGACCCTCACCGGCAGCCTCGCCGCCATCAATCAAGACCTAGCCAGCCTCGATTATACCGGCGCGGGCTTTGGCTGGACGACCGACCCGATCGAGATCACCGCATCCGCCCCCGGCGCCACTCTCACGAGCCGAACCATCGTCGCCTCGGCTCCTGCGGTCACCATTTCGGCGCCGCAAGACATCGTCTCGCTGTTCGGCACAACCGCCGCCGTGCCCGGCATCACCATCAGCGATCCCGCGGCAGCCAACGCCAACGCGCTGGTGCTCGCCACCCTCACCGCGTCAGCAGGCGATCTATTCGCCCCCACCGGCAGCCTCGCGAACGGCGCAACCCTCACCGGCAGCGGCACCAGCACGCTCGTCATCTCCGGCTCCCTCGCCGCCGTCAACGCCGAATTAGCGGCGTTGCAGTATGAGGAGACTGCAGGGCCGGGCAACATCACCATCACAACTCAAGACGCGCTGGGTAATCAAGCCCAACATTTCATTACGACCAACGATGCTTTGTTTAGCGCGCTCCCGCAAATATCGACCGCGATCACAACAGCAACACCCACCGAGGCGGTGGCAGCCGCTCAGAACTTTCTGTCAACAATCGTAATGCCGTCGGCATTGAGCCAATTGCTCAATCCGCAAACCTTGCAACTCCTGTCAACCGGTATTCCTCAGGCTCGACCTGGAACAAGCTTTTCTCCATCGCAATTCACTGCCGCTATAAACCAGGGTCAGTCAATCTTTGCGCTTACCGAAGCCGGTCAAATACCAACAGCTCAGCAAATAACAGACTTCCTGACAGCAATCTTTGCTTCGACAGGTATCAATGCATCAAGCCAAATCCCCACTCTTGCAACTGACTTTTTGACGATATTCACAGATCTAGCGGCAAACTCAGGGAACCCAGGTGCGATCAATGCTCTCAAATCTGCCAAAACAAACGCTATATATGCGTCGGGCGGTGGATTTGCTGCGGCCCAGGCGGGCATTATTGATGCCCTAGGAGCGCTTGGTAACGCAGCGGGAGGCACAACGAGTGCAGTCAATTCGCTCGCGCAAGGCGATCCGGCATCGGCTGCATCAGGTATGGTCGGCACCGCTGTCGATACGGTGCTTAGTGGTCTTGGGTCAGTGAGTTCGACGCTGGGAAATCTGTCAGGTATCGGCGGATTGATCGTTGACATGACGACACTCGTAAACGACACAAAGGCGTTTCAAAATGGTAATTCGTCTGTTTCGCGTGCTAAATTAACAAGTGACTTAATTCATGTTTTAGAGGATTCTATTCTGTTCTTGCTCAATTTCTACCCACCAGCGAAAATTCCGCTCATCATATACTCATTTTTGCGGCCGGCAATTGATTCAACCATCGATAACAATGTCGCCAAAGCGCTAGCCGACGTCCATCTCACCACCTTCAGCGGCCAGCTTTACAATTTCCAAGCCACCGGCGAATTTACCCTCGCCCAATCCACCCAGGCGGGCAATAATTTTGATATCCAAATCCGTCTGCAGCCGTGGGCGCAAAGCAACTCGGTCAGTGTGATGACCGAGATTGGCGCTGCCGTCGGCACCGACCGCGTTACGTTCGCGCTCAACCGGACCGCAACCGTCTGGGTCGATGGCGCGGCCAGTACCGTTAGCGCCACCAATCCCGTTGTGCAGCTCAACGGCGGCACGCTGATCCAACTCTCCCCCACCCAATGGGTCATTCTGTGGAATACCGGCGAAATCGCCGAATTCAGCAATTCCGGCACCTATCTTAACGTCAGCGTGGGTCTCAGCGCGACGGATGGGCCCAACTCGATGCAAGGCCTGCTCGGCCCCAATAACGGCGCGGCTAATGATTTCTCGCTGCCCAACGGCACTGTGCTGACCGAGCCGGTGCCCAGCACCACACTCTACACGACCTTTGCCAATGCCTGGCGCATCACCCAAGCCAACTCGCTGCTCGATTATGGGCCGGGCCAAACCACCGCCAGCTTCACCGATCCAAATTTCCCGAGTGACACCATCAATCTCGCCAATCTGCCGGCCAGCCTGATCCAACAAGCCCAATCGCTGGTCGCGGCTGCGGGGATCACCAACCCCACCGAAGCCGCCGCCGCTGAACTCGATTACCTAGCCACCGGCCAGACCAGCTTCATCACCAGCGATGCCGCCAATGGCAACAGCACGAGCATCACCGCCGCCCCGGTCACCACCACCGCCTCGTCCACCCCCACCGCAGGCGTATTCACCGAACAAACCAGCATTACCGAATCCGCTAACGGCGCCACCGCGGTGCCATTCACGGTCTATCTGACCGAAACCACGGCGACTTCCCTGGTGCTCGATTGGTCAGTCGTCGCACCCGATCAAGCGCATTTCGGTGCCGCCGCATTCGGCGGCACGCTGCCCTCCGGCCAAGTCACCATCGCTGCGGGTCAATTACTCGGCCAATTCGTGGTCGATCTGCCCCCAGGGGCCCTCGGCTCCCTCGCATCCGAACCGCTGGAAGTCGTGATCACCCCCACCGATTCGACACCGATCTTCGCGCCTACCGCACAAACCACCATCACCAATAGCGCCCCCGAACCTGGCCCCGCGCCAATCCCCACCCTGATCGATGGCTCAAGCATTGGTGCCCTGAGCAATAGCAACGGCACCTACGCGCTTGATCTTGGCACCGTGTTCAAAGGCGAGTCGATCGCCCCAGTCCTGCTTGATGTCGTCAACGCCGCAAGCCCAGGGGCTGACTCCCTCAGCGGCAGCTTCGCCATCCCCACCAGCACCGGCTTTGACATCGTCAGCAATGGCTCTTTGCCCATCATCGCGCCCGGCGCTACCGGCACAAGCCTCATCACGCTCACCGCGCTCACTGGCACACTCGGCAGCGAAACCGAAACCCTGATCCTCTTCCCCACCGACAGTAACGCCTCTGGTTATGAAGCGAACCTGCCGCAAATTAACGTCACCGTCACCGACACCGTCGTCAATGCGGCCACAGCGGCCATTTCAAACCCCGCCACCATCAATCTCGGCACCATCCACGTCGGTGGCACGCTCGATCAGCTGCTCACCATCGCCAATACCGCAACCGGCCCCGCCGGTGGGTTGGATGTTGGCCTCGCCAACCTGACAGGTGCCGCCATTTTGAATGGTGCGATCACCACGCTCGCGGCCGGCGCGACCAATAACAGCGCCATTACCCTCGGTCTGAGCACGGGCACCGCCGCCATCGAATCCGGCACCATCAATCTCGCCCTCGCGTCTGATAGCGGATCCAACACCCTTGCTCTGCCCAGCCAATCCATCGTCCTCACCGGCACCGTGCTCAATTATGCCAGTGCCGCCTTCGCCGAAATCGTCGGCCCCGGCAGCCTGACCGTCACCGGCACGGACACCACGCTCAATCTCGGCATCGTCGCGCTCGGCCAAAATGTCACGCTTGATCTCGGCGCCACCAACAATTCCGTTGGCCCGTCGGATTTGCTCTCCGGCAGCTATATCATTGCCCCTAACACCGAATTCACCACCCAGGGTTTCGGCTCATTCAGCGCGCTGGGTGCCGGCACCACCAGTGGGGGCAATTTCGTCACCTTCGCCGCCGACGCTCTCGGCACAGCAACCGAAACCATCACGCTCACCCCAACTGACTATGAGACAAGCGGCTTCAGCACCCTGCTCGCCGCGCAAACCCTGATCCTCGAAGCCGTCGTTAGCACGGCATCAACCAACCCCGTTAGCCTCACCGCCCCCGCCCTCGTCACCGATAATCCGGGCACCGTTATCGCGCTTCCAGGCATCACGCTCGCTGACAGCGTCGATCAGCAAATCACCGTGACCGTGACCGATCAATATGGCGTGCTGGCCGCAACCCCCGTTGCAAACGGCATCGTCCAAGGCGGCGGAACGAACACCTTGATCATCTCCGGCAGCATCGCTGCGGTCGATACCATGCTGTCCAGCCTGATCTATCGCGCCCCCATTGGCGGTGAGGCCAGCGACACGATCAGCCTCACCGCCGCCGCCCTCGGCGGTACCGCGACCAGCACGATTGATGTCGCCATCAACCAACCGCCCAGCTTCGCCTTGCCTAACGCCGCGTTGCTGCAACCGGGCATCACCACCGTCCTCACCGGCGTCACCCTCGAAAAAGCTGATCTGCTGACTAGCGAAATCTTTACCATCACGGCGTCAGACCAAACCACCACCCTCACCGGCGTCGCCGAGGGTCACGGCACCTTGATCGGCTCGGGCGGCACCCTCGTCACCCTGATCGGTGCGCTGAGCGACATCAACGCCGAACTCGCCAACCTCTCGCTCACCGGCAGCACCAACGATATTCTCACGCTCACCGCCGCCGATGGCCTGGGCGGCAGCGTAATCGCCAATCTCGCGATCGACGCCAACCTCCCCGGCACCATCAACGGCCTTTCGGCCTTCATCACCCCCATCGGCACGGCCACCCCGCTCCCCGCGCTCTCGATCACCGATCCCTACGCGGCTGCCGCCGATACCACCGTGACACTCGCCATCACCGACCAGTTCGGCACGCTCACCAGCAACCTGATCACCGGGGCCACCATCCAGGGCAGCGGTAGCACCATCCTGACCCTCACCGGCACGGTCCAACAAATCAATAACGCGCTCACTGGCCTCAGCTACACACCGCCTGCCACCGGCATCACCCTTGATCCGCTGACCCTGACCCTCACGGACGCGTCAGGCCATACCACCACGGCAACCATCGATGCGCTGGCCGCCCTGCCACCGCCAATCACCGCGCCCACCACCATCGCTGTTGGCTCCGCCATCGAAACCCCGATCGATGGCTTGACCATCGCAACCGGCTTGGATCAGTCGGTTGCAACCCCGATCAGCGTCACCTTGGCCGATACCACCGGCCTGCTCGGCATTACCGAAGCCAACGGCGTCACTTATGCGGGGAATGGCAGCACCACCTTAACCCTCAGCGGCGCCGCCAGCGCGGTCAACGCCGCCCTCGGTTCACTGGTCTATCTCGGTCAGGGCAATAATTCCACGCTGGGCTACGGCGATCAGATTACCCTCACCGCGGATCAAGCCGGTGCCACCAGCCAATCCACCATCGCCGTTGATTATGCCGCTATCGACCCCGCAGCGATCACCGATCTCGCGCTTGCGGGTAACGATAGCGCGATATCCTGGGATCAAGGCGGCATCGGGTATGTCGGCACCATTACCATGATCTCCTATCCCAGCAGTCAATTCCCCGATGCCCCGCCCGGCAGCGCCATTGAACTCTATGCCGCGAACGCTAACAGCTTGTCCGCGCAGCAAGGCGGCTTGCTTAACGTGACCATCACAAACCCAAGCCTCGCCACAACCCTCGGTGAAATCACCGGCCTCGCACCACAAGCCCTTGCGCAGGAGCTGGCAACAATCATCGGCCCGACCAACATCATCGGCGGCGTGCTTCCAAACGGAGATTTCATCTCCAACGGCTTGCCGTTCGGCACCATCACGTTAAATATCCAGAACCAATCCAATCAATCAGCCCTTGTCCCCGATCAGCGAATTGTCATCGTCGGTGGTCAAGCCATCCCGGCATCCGTGCAAGGCCCACCACCGGCGCCGGTGGTCATACCGCCCCCCATCACCCCCGCCGGGCCCTCCGGTGGTGGCAATGGTGACGTCCATCTGACCACCTTCGATGGCCTCCATTACGATTTCCAGGCGGCGGGTGAGTTCCTGTTGGCGAAATCAACAGCGCCAGGTGACTCCTATCAAATCCAAATCCGCCTGCAGCCCTGGTTCAACAGCGCCACCGTCTCGGTGATGACTGAAATCGCCGCAGGTGTGGGCAATAACCGCGTCACATTCGATAACACGCGCACCAGCACCGTCTGGGTCAATGGCGCGCCGGTGTCCCTGACCACCGGCTCTCCCTACCAGCTCGGTGACGGCACCTTGACCCAACTCTCGGCCAGCAGTTGGGAAATCCAGTGGAATACCGGCGAAACTCTTACCGTGACCAATGCGGGCAGTTTCCTCAACCTCTCGACCAGCTTGGGGCCCAATGCCCAGCCCGGCACCGTCGAAGGTTTGCTCGGCAATGATAACGGCAATCCGCAAAACGATCTGGCCCTGCCGAACGGCACAATCCTGCAACAGCCCGTTAGTTTTGCAAGCCTCTACACCAATTTCGCCAATGCGTGGCGGGTTTCCCAGCAGAATTCGCTTCTCGATTATGGAGCCGGTCAAACAACCGCTAGCTTCACCAACCTGAATTTCCCCTCCGACAACGTCAATCTTGCAAATATTCCGCCCAACATCTACCAAAATGCCCTCGCGCTCGTGACCGCCGCCGGCATCACCAACCCGGCGTTCCAGCAAGGTGCCATCGAGGATTACCTGCTCACCGGCAATACCAGCTTCATCACCTCGGTCGCCCAAGCCGGGCAAAATCAGGATAGTTCGCTGCTCCTGCCCAACCCAACCAATCCAACGGCAATCACCGGCCTTGGCATCGCCGCGACCACCCCCAGCGTCACCGCCGCCGCCTCGGGCACCACTGCGGTCACCTTCGATATCTACAGCACCGCCCCCACCACCAGCGCGGTTACCATCGATTACGCCGTGATCGATCTCAATACATCGACGGGCGCCTCCTATGTCGCTGCTAACAATTTTACGGGTGATACGCTGCCGTCCGGCGTTATCACCCTCGCCGCCGGCGCAACCCTCACCACCCTCACGCTCGACGTGCTGGGATCACCCGGCAGCCTCGCCGCGCAAACCCTCGATGTCTCCATTGCCACGGCTGGCAGCCTCGCCAACACGGCTGTCGTCGTCGGTGCCACCGGCCAAATCGCAATCGATAGTGCCACACCGGTCCCAGGCATCGCCGCCGTCGCCCAATTCATCGACCCCTCGGCCCTCGGCAGTCTTTCGGGCAGCGGCACCAACCAGACATTATCCCTCGGCACGGTGGCACAGGGTTCTAACGCCCCCGATGTCATCATTGATGTTGTCAATGCGGGCACCACGGGTGCCGACACACTCTCGGGCCTGCTCTTTATGAATGGCAACAGTGCGATCAGCGTGCCCGGTGGCCTCGGCCCGGTCGTCGGGCTCACGGCTGGTGCGGTCGATCCGCTCGCACTCTCGTTTGCCACCGGCAGTCTCGGCAGCTTCCAAACCGTGCTCACCCTCGCCGCGGCTGAAACCAACCAAAGCGGCTACCAAGCCAGCCTCGGCGATCAATTTCTGACCATCTCTGGTGTGGTCGCAGCCGGACCGGCCATCACCGCGCCGGCACAGGAAATTCTGCCGCCCACCATCCCTGCCACCCTGACCGGCATCAGCGTCAGCGCGCCCGATAATAGCGCCACCGGCCTGCTCAGCGTTACCCTCGCTGACAGCACCGGCGCACTCGCCATCACGAACCCTGGCTTTGTCAATGTGACCGGCCAGAACAGCACTGAGCTCACGCTGAGTGGCAGTGGCACGGCCATCGATGCCGCCCTGCAATCGCTGGAATTTTCAGGCACCAGCAGCGATGTCTTGACCATCGCCGCCAGCCTCGTCGGCTCGGTCTCCGGCGGTGCGCTCGCTCAGGACACTGTCGCCATCATTCGCGACCAAGCGCCGAGCCTAAGCGCTCCAGCCACCCTCTACGCCCTATCGGGCGACCCTCGACCCATCCCCGGTCTTGCTCTTACCGATCCCGACGCCGCCAGCCTGAACAAAATCTTCACCATCACCCTGCAGGACCAGCAAGGCATCCTCTCCGCCCAAGCCGCGCTAGGCGGCACCGTAAGCGCCAATGCGGGAACGGCCATCACCCTGAGCGGCAATCTCGCGGCGATCAACGCCGAGCTCGCGACAATTTATGATAATCAGCCCACCCGTTTCACGACCGATACCATCACCCTTACCGCCACCGACGGGCAGGGCGGCGATGCCAGCACCCTGATCACAATCGCTCCGCCCCCCACCACCGACGTCGCTTTGCAGCCAGCCACCACTCAACTCACCCTGGGCGCCAGCGGCACCGCCTCTACCACCTTCACCATCGCCACCGGCGCCCCGCTCACCGCCACCGAAACCTTCACCTGGCAGGCGCAATCGCTCTCCAGCGCCGATCTGCTGGCCGTCGATTTTGCGGGTGCCACGCTCCCCTCCGGCTCCGTCGTCATCGATGCCGGTGCGAGCCTCGGAACCTTCGCGGTTGATGTCACCAGCCTCGGCACCGCCGTCAGTGGTGTGCTCGATGTTGCGCTGACCTCGGTTTCTGGCGCCAGCACGATTGCCGTGCCTGATGCCCTCACCACCATCGTCAACATCATCCCTGAACCTGGCCTGCCCGCCATCGCTGGCTTTCTTGACAGTTCGACCCTCGGCGTTTTGTCGCAATCCGGCCCGGTTGAAACGCTGTCGCTCGGCACCCTCACCCTCGGCGCAACCCTCACCCCGATCACGCTCGGAATCGGTAATATCGCCCCCTCCGGCAGCGACACCCTATCTGGCTCAATCGCCGTGACCGGTGACAGTCAAATCACGCTCACAGGTCTGCCAACCAGCTTCTCGAACCTTGCTCCCGGCGCTGACCCCAGCTTTACCGTCGATATCAACACCAGCGCGCCCGGCGCATTCAGCAAAATCATCACCGTCAGCCCCACCGAAACAAATCTCTCCGGTTATCAAAGCACACTCGCGCCGATCACGCTGGACATCGTTGCCGATATCGCCTGTTTCGCCGAAGGCACCTGCCTGCTTACCACCCGGGGCGAAGTCGCGGTCGAACAGCTTCGTACCGGCGATCATCTCGTGTTGCATCGCGGCGGCAGGGCACCGATCCGCTGGATCGGTCGGCGCACACTCAAACTGCGCCAGCACCCAAGGCCGGAGACCGTGCGGCCTATTCGCATCACAGCAGGTGCCATCGCCGATGGCCTACCCTCGCACGACCTGCTGCTCTCGCCCGATCACGCCATTTATCTGCGTGGCATCCTGATCCCAGCAAAAACGCTCCTCAATGGCACAACAATCCGCCAGGAGGCTCCCCGCTCCATCACCTATTTCCACATCGAACTCGATCAACATTGCGCGATTTACGCCCACGCGTTGCCAACCGAATCTTATCTCGATACGGGCAACCGCAGTGCCTTTGAAAATGGCGGCAGCGCGATCATCCTGCATCCGGATTTCGCACAAACCCTGCGCGAACAAGCGAGCTTTGCACCCCTGCACGAATCCGGCCCGATCGTCGAGCAAATCCGCGCGCAAATCCTCGCCCGCACCCACCAACCCCTCACCAACGACCCCGCCCTAACCCTCCAACCCAACCCAGACGGCAGCGTCACCATTTCGTCCCGCTCCGCCATCCCCGGTTATTTCTCTCCCGACCCGCGCGACCAACGCACCCTCGGCGTCAAAATTCTTTCGCTCCGCGCGGGGAGGCGCGAAATCCCGCTCGATCACCCGCTCCTCACCGCAGGCTGGCACACCCCCGAACCCGATGGCCGCTGGACTAACGGAAGCGGCATGATCCCCGCCGCCCTCGCAAAACACGGCCCGATCACCCTCAAACTCGCCGCCACCCTAGCCTACCCCATCCACCCCCCACCCGCCAATACTATGTTAGCCAATAGTTAGAGCGTGGGGTGGGGTGGGGTGCGCTTGAGCGTGGCCTGATTTGAGATGGCCGATAACCGGCTTGTGGGATCGTGCCCCGGCGCGTGGTGTAGGAGCGGTATCCTGAGCAGTCTTGGTTGCGTTATCAGGCTGCCATTTCTGGCAAGCTGACGGCGGTAGTATCGCTCATCGGCGCGATTGTATCCAGTGTCATGTGCCTCGCGCGCTGGGTCGCCCACTCGTCATTTTGTTCCAGCAGCAGGGCGCCGATGAGCCTGACCACGGCGGCTTCGTTGGGGAAGATGCCGACGACATCGGCGCGGCGTTTGATTTCGCTGTTGAGACGTTCGAGCGGATTGGTGGAGTGGATTTTCGCCCTGTGCTGGCTGGGGAAGTCCATATGGGCCAGGACGTCGGCTTCGGCCTCGTCGAGCAGCCCTGCGAGCTTTGGCAGACGCGGGCGCATCTGGTCGGCGACGGCGCGCCATTGTTTGTGGGCGCTCGCGGCATCGTCCTGGGCAAAGGCGGTGCCGACCCAAGCGGAGACCACACGCTTCTGGGTTTTGCCGGCATAGGCCAGCGCGTTGCGCATGAAGTGGACGCGGCAACGCTGCCAGGTGGCACTGAAGATTTTGCCAATCGCCGCCTTCAACCGTAAGCGTCGTTTCTCTGACCTTGTTGAAAGGCGCGTGTAGCGCGACTACGCCGCGGCTTGAACGATTTCGGTTGCGGCGTGATCGGCCTTCCCGGGTCACTTCTCAGCGGAAATCAACACGCCATGGTCGAACGGACAGACCGCGGGGCAGATCACGCGCCTTGAGCTTATCAAGCGACAGATGTATGGGCGCGCGAAACTTGACCTGCTTCAGGCGCGCGTTGTCGGCGCATGAGCATCGCCAGCAGCAAATGTGAGTCAGAGCCCGCCTTTGACCCAGATGCCCGAGCCGCATCCTCAGGCCCCCCAATCATCGCGGCTGCCGATAGCGCCGGCACCACATGAACCGGAAGGAATTCCGTAGGTGCCGAAACCAAACTCAATTCGCCAGAACGCACCAGGCGGCGCCAGCTCCACAGCTGACCACGCGATATGTCATGTCGTCGTGCAACTTCCGCAAACACCGCCCCCGGCGCTTCAGCTTCCGCTACAATCCGAAGCTTGTCCTCATCCCGCCAACGACGTCGGCGCTCAATTCCCGTGATAATCTCCATCCAAACTCCCGCTCATAGCGTCGCTCTTACAAGCACACTTATGAGCGCAAGCTCACAATCATCGATAGGCGGCCTTCGCCGGAATGATACCTCCCATGCGCTGGCGCCAGCGGATGATCGAGGAGCGGTCAAACGGCAGCTTGTGGCGGAAGAATTCCTCGCCGCAGAAATATTGATAATATGGATTCTCCAGCCAGCGATCGCTTAAGGCTTCATCGGA
>JAKBBY010000079.1 GCA_021808315.1 Pseudomonadota bacterium
CCTGGTCCAGCTTGATCGCGACCTGTTCGCGCTGGAGCTGTTTCACGGCCCGACCCTCGCCTTCAAGGATCTAGCCCTGCAACTGGCCGGGCGATTATTCGACCATGTGCTGCAAGCGCGCGATGAGCGCGTGACCATTATCGGGGCAACCTCCGGCGATACCGGCTCCGCCGCCATCGAGGCGTGCCGTGATCGCGAGCGCGTCGATATCGCAATTCTGCACCCCGAAGGTCGCACCTCCACGGTGCAACGCCGACAAATGACCACGGTACTCGCCCCCAACGTGCTCAATATCGCGGTGCAAGGCACGTTTGATGATTGTCAGGATCTGGTCAAAGCGATGTTTGCCGACGCGCCATTTCGCGATGAGCTGCGCATGTCGGCGGTGAATTCGATCAACTGGGCGCGCATCGCCGGCCAAATCCCCTATTTCGCCGCCGCCGCCCTCGCACTCGGCGCGCCGGATCGCCCGGTTGGCGTTGCGGTGCCAACCGGCAATTTTGGCAATGTGCTGGCTGCCTGGGCCGCCAAGCAAATGGGCCTGCCCATCGAGCGCTTGATCGTGGGCAGCAATTCCAACGATATTTTGGCGCGCTTCCTGGCCAGCAATGATATGCGGATGGCTGGGGTGGTCGAGACGGTCTCCCCCTCGATGGATATTCAGGTCAGCTCCAATTTCGAGCGTTTATTGTTCGAGTTTTTGCACCGTGACGCCACGGCCACCGCGCGGATCATGGCTGATTTCCGCGCCACCGGGCGGATGGCGGTTCCCGAGCCGGTTTGGCAGGCGGTGCGGCGCGAATTTGCCGGCTTTGCCCTCGATGACGCAGCGACGTTGGCGGAAATTGCTCGGATCAAGCAGGATTACGGCTATATCGCCGATCCGCACAGCGCCATCGGCATTGCCGCCGCACGCGCCTGCGCGCCGGTTGGCCTGCCGGTGATTGCCGCCGCCACTGCGCATCCGGCGAAGTTTCCCGACGCGATGGAACGCGCCATTGGCCTCCGCCCAGGGCTGCCAAGCCGTCTCGCGCACCTATATGACAAGGCAGAGCAGTTCCACCGGGCCCCGGCGGCGCTGGCCGACATTGAAACCATGATCCGCCGCTTTGCCAACAGGAATAGCATATGAACCCCAATATCGACATTACCCGCCTCGATTCCGGCCTGACCGTGATTACCGAGCGGATGGAGCGGGTCGAAACCGTGTCGTTCGGCGCCTATGTCGGCGTGGGAACCCGGTTTGAAACCGCGCCGGAAAACGGCGTTTCACATTTTCTCGAACATATGGCGTTCAAAGGCACCGCCCGGCGCTCCGCCGCCGCGATTGCCGAAGCTGTTGAGGATGTCGGCGGGCATATCAACGCCTATACCTCACGCGACCAGACCGCCTATTATGTTAAATTGCTGGCCGATGATTTGCCGCTCGGCGTTGATCTGATTGGTGACATTTTATGCCATTCGAGCTTCGATGCAGCCGAGTTCGAGCGCGAGCGCGGGGTGATTTTGCAGGAAATCGGCCAAGCGAACGATACGCCGGACGATATCGTGTTCGATCATTTCCAGCTCGCCGCCTATCCCGATCAGCCGATGGGCTGGCCGGTGCTGGGCACCGAGGCAATCATCAAATCGCTCAGCCCGGATACGCTGCGCGGCTATATGCGCGCCCATTACGCGCCGGGCAACATGGTCATCGCAGCGGCTGGCAAGCTGGAGCATCAGCGCGTGGTGGACATGGTCGCCGAGCATTTCGCAGATTTGACGGCGGCTGAACCCGCGACGCCGGCCCCCGCCTTCTATCGCGGTGGCGATTACCGTGAGGCGCGCGATCTGGATCAGGCGCATCTGGTGCTCGGTTTTCCCTCGGTTGGCTATGCTGATCCGGATTTTCATGCGGCGATGCTGCTCTCCACCCTGCTCGGCGGCGGCATGTCTTCTCGCTTATTCCAGGAAATTCGTGAAAAGCGCGGCTTGGTGTACTCGATTTATAGCTTCACCATGGCGCATCGCGAGGCCGGGTTGTTCGGCATTTATGCCGGCACCGGCGAGGACGAGGTGGCGGAATTGCTGCCGGTCACGTTGGGTGAGCTGAGCAAAGTGCGGCAATCGGTCACTCATGCCGAGCTGAAGCGCGCCCGGGCGCAGGCCAAGGCGGGGATGCTGATGTCGCTGGAGAGCACCGGGTCGCGCTGCGAGCAGCTCGCCCGGCAATTTCACGTGTTTGGACGCATTGTGCCCATCGAGGAGACGATCGCGAAAATCGATGCGGTCGGCGAAGCCGATATTACCCGCGTGGCCGAGCGGATTTTCACGGGTGCTCCGACCCTTGCCGCCCTTGGCCCAATTGCCCAGGTGCCGGAGATGGCCGCGATTATGGATCGGCTCGCTGCATGAGCGCCGATCATTTGGACCATCTGGATCGCTTAGGCCACCTGCTCGCCGCCGCCCGACGCGCCGGCGCCGATCAGGCCGATGCCGTGGCGTCGAGCGGTGTATCGCTCTCGGTTTCGCGTCGGATGGGCAAAATTGAGGATATTGAGCGCGCCGAGACCCATAATATCGGTCTGCGGGTGTTTGTTGGGCAGCGCAGCGCGATTGTCTCGACCGGGGCGATTGAGCCTACCGGGTTTGATCGGCTGGCCGGCCAGGCCGTCGCGATGGCGCGCGCCGTGCCCGAAGATCGGTTTGCCGCGATCCCCGAAGCGCCGCCACCCGCCGACGCTAGATTGCTCGACCTTGATGACCGCGCGGAGCCCTCGATTGATGAATTGATGGCGCGCGCCGCCGCCGCCGAAGACGCGGCCCTCGCGGTCACCGGCATCACCAATTCCGAGGGTGCTGGCGCGAGCTGGTCGCGCTCATCCGTCGCGCTGGCCACGTCGCGCGGCTTTGCCGGATTGTATCATCGCTCGCGCCACGGCGTGTCCGTGTCACCCATCGCGGGTGAAGGGCTGGCCATGCAGCGCGATTATGAGTTCTCCAGCGCCGCCCATGCCAGTGATCTTGATGATCCGGCAAAGTTGGGGCGTGACGCTGCCGCGCGGGCGGTGAGCCGGTTGAACCCGGCGCGCCCGAAAACCGCACAATTGCCGGTTTTGTATCACCCACGGGTGGCAGGCAGCTTGCTCGGTCATTTCGCCGGGGCGATCAATGGCAACGCCATCGCGCGCGGGACCAGTTTTCTCAAGGACCAGATGGGCAAAGCCGTTTTCGCGTCTGGCGTATCGATCATCGATGATCCCTGGCGCGTGCGCGGCGCACGGTCACGCCCCTATGATGGTGAGGGCCAGACCACGGCCCGCCGCGCCTTGATTGAAAGCGGAGTGCTGACCTCATGGCTGCTCGATACGCGCAGCGCCGCGCAGCTCGGATTGACCAGCACCGGCCATGCGGCCCGCGGCACGTCTGGCCCGCCAAGCCCGGCGGCCAGTAATCTCTACATCGAACCCGGCATACTCTCGGCTGAGGCCCTGATGGCGGACATCAAGCTCGGGCTTTATGTGATCGAGCTGATCGGCATGGGCGTGAACGGGATTACCGGTGATTATTCACGCGGCGCCGCCGGTTTCATGATCCGCGACGGTCACCTCGCGGAGCCGGTTGCCGAAATCACCATCGCTGGCCGGTTGCAGGATATGTTTTTACACCTCACGGCGGCCAATGATCTGAAATTCCGCCAAGGCACCGACGCTCCGACCCTGCGGGTGGATGGCATGACCATGGCTGGCGGCTAACCCAATATCGATCAAACCGCTACGAGACGGCTTCCAACGCGGCTTCGGCTTCCAACCATTCGGTTTCAGCATCGCTCATCGCCCGGGCGATGGCAGCGAGGCGCTGGTTGAGGGCGTTGATCTCTTGCGGCTTAGCTTTGGCATAAAACGCCGCATCGGCCAGCTTCGCCTCGATTTGCCGATGCTCGGTGGTGAGCGCTTTGAGGGTTTTCTCGGCCTCGCGAATGGCTTTGCGCAAGGGGGCGGTGGCTTCGCGCCCCTCAGCCCGCGCCCGCCGATCTGCCGCCTGATCGCCCCGCGCCTGCGTCTTGGTCTCGGCCCGCTTGGGCTCGGTTTTTTGCAAAATCAATTTTCGATAGGCCGCTAAATCATCATCATAAGCGCGCACCTGACCATCACTGACCAATAGCAGCCGGTCCGCCACCAAATCGATCAAATGCGGATCATGGGTGATCAAAATCACCGCGCCGGGAAAATCGGCCAAGGCCCGCACCAAGGCCTCACGCGCATCGATATCCAAATGGTTGGTCGGCTCATCCAGGATCAAGACATGCGGTGCATCGCGCGTGGCCAAGGCCAAGAGCAACCTTGCTTTTTCGCCGCCGGAGAGCGATCCAACCTTGGTATCGATCCGGTTTGCATCCAGGCCGAACCGGGCCGCTTGCGCGCGCAATTGCGTCGGCGTTGCTTGCGGCAGCACCCGCGCCAAATGCAAAAGCGGTGTTGCGCCCAAATCCAGATCATCTTCCTGATGCTGGGCAAAAAATCCGATCCGCAGGCCACGGGTGCGAAAAACCGTGCCGCTCAGCGGATCAAGCCGACCCGCTAGGGCCTTGGCCAAGGTTGATTTGCCATTACCATTCGCCCCCAGCAATGCCACGCGATCCGTCATGTCGATGCGCAGCGACACCCCGCCCAGCACCGTCCGGTCGCCATAACCAAGGGCGACGCGATCCAGCGAGAGCAGCGGCGGCGGAATATCATTTGGTTCAGGGAACGAAAATTTGGTCGGTGAGTCTTCGACGATGGCATCGAGCGCGGGCATCCGCGCCAGGGCCTTCAAGCGTGATTGGGCTTGCCGCGCCTTGGTGGCCTTGGCGCGGAAGCGGTCAACGAAGGATTGCATATGCGCACGCTGCGCGGCGATGCGCATGGCGGTGCGATTATGTTGCTCGGCGCGCTCGGTGCGAATGCGAATGAATTCGGCAAACCCGCCCGGTGTCAGGCTGATCGTGCCCCGATCCAGATGCGCGATGGCATCCACCGCCCGATCCAGCAAATCACGATCATGCGAGACCATGAGCACCGCGCCGGGAAACCGGGCAAGCCAGGTTTCCAGCCATAAGGTGGCTTCCAAATCGAGATGATTGGTGGGCTCATCGAGCAGCAACAAATCGGGGGCGGCGAACAAAGCCGCCGCCAGCGCAACGCGCATCCGCCAGCCACCGGAAAAGCTCGACATCGGCCGGTTCTGCGCCTCTGCATCAAAGCCCAACCCCGACAAAATCGCCCCGGCCCGGGCGGGCGCGCTATCGGCATCGATCGCGATCAGCCGCTCATGCACATCCGCCATCCGCTCCGGCGGCGCGGTTTCTGCCTCATGCAGCAGCCGGGTGCGCTCCATATCGGCAGCCAGCACCACCTCCAGCGGGGTTTCGGCACCACCCGGCGCTTCCTGCGCCACACTGCCCAGCCGCGCGCGGTTGGCCAAGCGAATCATCCCACCATCGGGCGTCAATTCACCCAAAATCAACTTCATCAGGGTGGATTTACCCGCGCCATTGCGCCCAACCAACCCGATTTTCCGCCCAGCATCGACAGCGAGCGACGCCCGGTCCAGCAAAACGCGGCCCGCGAGGGTGAAGGACAGATCATCGATGCTCAGCAAACTCATGTGCCGGTGCTATCCCAGCCGAGCGCACTTGCCCAGCCCATCCGTCTAGCGTCGGGGACTGGCAGCCCTGGCTGGTCGTGCTGGGGGTGGTCGTGCTGGGGCTTGTCGCACCGGCTTTCAGTCGCTAGAGCGTGCCTGCCGATCATCAATCACGGTTCCGCCTTTGTTTGGCGATCAATTTCATGCGTTCAGCGCGGATCTGCCGGTCCGAGTGGCGCTCCCATTGATCGCAGGGCGGAGCAAAATCAACCTTCAGGACAAGCAAATCATGGCCATCGAACGCACCTTTTCGATCATCAAGCCGGACGCGACACGGCGCAACCTCACGGGCCGGGTCAACACCATGCTGGAAGCCGCCGGATTGCGGATTGTTGCGCAAAAGCGCCTGCATCTGACCAAGGCGCAGGCCGAAGCCTTTTACGGCGTGCATCGCGAACGCCCGTTTTTTGCCGGCCTCGTGGCCTTCATGACCTCTGGCCCGGTGGTTGTGCAAGTGCTCGAAGGCGAGAACGCCATTGCGAAAAACCGCGAAGTGATGGGCGCGACCGACCCGAAAAAAGCGGCCCCCGGCACAATCCGCGCCGAATTGGCCGAAGATATCGAGGCCAATACCGTTCACGGGTCTGACGCGGCAGACACTGCGGCGCAGGAAATTGCGTTTTTCTTCGCCGGGATCGAAATTATCGGCTAAATGCACCGCCATGGAGCGGCCAGACCCACATGATCAACGGCACTGCAACGATCACGGTCAGGACGCTCAATGGCAGGCCCAACCGCCAGTAATCGCTGAATTTATACCCGCCGGGCCCCATCACCAGCACATTGCATGGGTGCCCGGTTGGGATCAGCATCGGCACTGAGGCACCAACCGCCACCGCCATCAAGAGCGGGTCCACGCCGACATGCAGCCCCTGCGCCACGCCCGCCGCAACCGGCGCCATCAACACCGCCGTCGCCGCGTGATTAACGACGTTTGAGAGCAGCAAAGTGCCAAGCAGCAAGGCGCCAATAATGCCGAAGGCTGGCAAATGATGCGCCATATCCACAAATAGGCTCGCAATGGTCTTAGCACCGCCGGTTTGCTGCAACGCTTGGCCTACCGGAATGATCGCGCCGAGCAGCACAATCACCGGCCATTCCACGGCATCATAAATATCGCGCGCCGAAATCAGGCGGGCGAGCACCATCGCAAGCGCGCCGCAACTGAACGCAACATCCGTCGCCAGAATATTTGTGGAGGCTAGGATGATCGCAACGGCGAAAATTCCGAGCGCCGTGAGCACCCGGGTCGGTTTACCTAACCGAATCTCGCGCTCGGCCAATGGCAGGCAGCCGATCCGTGCCATGACGGCGGACAAGGTTTCCGCATCACCCTGCAGGAGCAAAACATCGCCCGCGGCAAGCGGCACTTCCGAATGGCGGCCTTTGATCCGCTGGCCGCGCCGCGCAACGGCCAGCAGATTGACCCCATGGATCTGACGGAGCCGCAGGGCGGCCGCCGAGCGTCCGACAAGGCGTGACCCAGGCTGAATGATGCATTCGGCAATAGCGATGTCGTTGGAGGAGAGAAAATCCTCCTCGATTGCCTTATCCTCAGCAAGCGATAGCTTCGCGGCATCAAGCAGAATCGTCAGATTTTCAGCATCCGCCTCAACGACCAACCGGTCACCGCCACGCAAAATCTGGGTGCGGCGTGGTGCAACGCGCCGATCCTCGCCCCGGATCAGCCCAACGATAATGAAATCGGCCTCCACCTTGGCCTCCAGATCGCCGAGCGAATGATCGACGAACGGGCTGTCTGCGCTCAGCACCGCCTCAGTCAGATATTTCGCGATACCCTCATTCGCATCCGAAGCCTTGCCATTTTGCCGCTCTGGAACCAAAAAACGGCTGAACAGGTTGATAAAAACCAAACCCGCAACCGCAACACCAACCCCGACCGGCGCGAATGAGAACATGGTGAAATTGCCGTGACCTAAGCGGCCCCGATAGGCGGCGATGATAATGTTGGGCGGCGTGCCGATCAGCGTGGTCATCCCGCCCAGAAACGCGCTGAACGATAACGGCATTAAAAACCGCGACGGGCTGGTTTCGCCCTTGCGGGCGAGTTGGACCGCAACCGGCATGAACACGCCGAGCGCGCCGGTGTCATTGATAAAGGCCGAACAAATGGCCTCGGCGCCGGTGAGAGCGATGAGCTGCGTGCGGGCGGATTGCGCCGCGCGCCCTAGCCATTTGGCAATGAAGTCAACGACGCCGGAATGCCACAGGGCCTGGCCCATAATGAGCACGGCGGCAACCGTGATCACCGCCGGATTCGCGAAGCCGAGAAACACCTGTTTGGATGTCAGGACATGAGTGACCGCGAGCACCATCAAGGCCAGCACGGCCACTAAATCATAGCGAATGATGTTGGATAAAAACAACACCAACGCACCGAGAATGACGGCAAAAACGATGATCTGATCGATCGGCATGGTTACTCCGTGCGCCGCTACGATCAATGATGCGCCGACACCCAGGCTGTGCGATGGCCCCGCCGGATCGTCGCGATCAGGCGGGGCGTCGGATCATGACAGGTGAAATCAGGGCGCGTGGCCGAGATTGACGGTATTAGGATTGGTGACCGCGCCGCCAATGGCACCCGCGGCACCACCGATCAGCGCGCCGGTGGCCGCTGAACCGCCGGTGGCTGCCCCGATGATCGCACCGGCGCCCGCGCCGATTGCACCACCCGATAGAGCGCGCGAACCCGGCGTGTAGCCGCAGCCAGCGAGGCTGAGCGCCAAACCAGCCAATAAAACAGGGGCAATAAGTTTTTTGATCATTGTCGAGGTCTCCAAAAGCGCATCGGCATCATCACCGAAATGCTGAACAAATCGATTTTCGCATTCGATAGATGGGGATTGGCGGCTGACCTTTCCATGACCATCATCTGACGTGTTGGTAATGCGCCGGGCAGAGCGCCGAAATTAGCCGGTGTGCGGACTTGTAGGGAAGCGGCGCAGACTGTAATCGAACCGCGCGCGGTCTCGTCGCACGCCGGTTCCCCGACGTTTATCCTTTTCCCGTCACAGTTGCGACCACGCAGGAAGGTTTGCATGTTTTCTCGGCTGTTTGGCCTGATGTCATCGGACATGGCGATCGATCTCGGCACCGCAAATACCTTGGTTTATGTGCGCGGGCGCGGCATTGTGCTGAATGAGCCATCGGTGGTGGCGTTGGTGGAAACCAAGGGCCGCAAGCATGTCCTCGCCGTGGGCGAAGAGGCCAAGCATATGCTGGGCCGCACCCCGGGCAATATTTCCGCTATCCGCCCGCTGCGCGACGGGGTGATCGCTGATTTCGAAGTGGCGGAGGAAATGATTAAGCATTTCATTCGCAAAGTGCATAATAAGCGCGCTTTCGGCATGCCGGCGTCACCGCTGATCATTATTTGCGTCCCCTCCGGCTCAACCGCCGTTGAGCGCCGGGCGATCCAGGAAAGTGCGGAAAGTGCTGGCGCCCGCAAAGTGCTGCTGATCGAAGAGCCGATGGCCGCCGCGATTGGCGCGGGCTTGCCCGTGACGGAACCCTCCGGCTCCATGGTTGTTGATATTGGCGGCGGCACCACAGAAGTCGCGGTGATTTCGCTGGGCGGCATTGTCTATTCCCGCTCGGTGCGCGTGGGCGGCGACAAAATGGACGAGGCGATCATTTCCTATATTCGCCGCAGCTATAATTTATTGATCGGCGAAGCTTCCGCTGAACGGATTAAGCTTGAGATTGGCGCCGCCTGGGCCGATCCGCGCCAGACTGAACCCAAGCGCGAGGTCAAGGGCCGCGATCTGATCAATGGCGTGCCGCGCGAAGTCACGGTCAATCAAGCGCAAATCGCCGAAAGCCTCGCGGAGCCGGTTGGCCAGATCGTCGAGGCGGTGAAGGTCGCGCTGGAGAACACCCCGCCGGAACTCGCCGCCGATATCGTCGATAAGGGCATTGTGCTCACCGGCGGCGGCGCTTTGCTGCACGGGTTGAATGACGTGCTGCGCGAAGCGACCGGCCTGCCCGTGGTGGTGGCTGAGGAGCCGCTGCAATGCGTCGCCCTCGGCACCGGGCGCGCTTTGGAAGAGCTGAAACGGCTGCGCACCGTGCTGTCCTCGATGTATTAGATCAATATGGGTTCAGGTTGAATCGGTCGATTAAACCTAAACCCATGAAATTGATCGGCAAACAAGGATGAGAGCGTGATTGATGACAACCAATCACGCTCTCGTTTCAGGGCCGACGGCGCGCCCGTGCGTTGAACGGTTTTTCGTGCCAAGATGGCGCTCGGAGGTGTTGATCATGGCAATTCGCAAAATTCTACTGCCATTGGCCGGCGTCGCATCGGCACGATCCGCGCTGGCGACCGGACTGATGATCGCCAAACGGCGCAACGCGCATCTCTATGCGTTGCATGTGCGCACCGATACCCGCGATGTAGCGCCGCTGGCCGGCGAGGGTCTGTCCGGCGCGATGATCGAGGACATGATGAAGGCCACCGAGCGCGAGGGTCAATCCGAAGCGCAGGCGCTGGAAGCCTTGTTTAAGGCGATGGCCGAGGAGGCGGGCGTCACCGTGGGTCAGCCAGGCCCGGCCTCGGCCTCCGTCGCGACCGCTCAATTCGAATCGATCATGGGCCGCGAGGAAGACATCACCGCCGATGAGGCGCGCCTCGCTGACCTAATCGTGGTGCCGCATCCCAAATCCGCCGATGATGTCGCCTCGGCGGATGCGCTACACGCGGTGCTGTTCGACTCGGGCCGCCCGGCGCTGATTGCGCCCACCGCTGAACCCGCGAGCATTGGCGCGCGCATTGCCATTGGCTGGAATGGCACGGCGGAAAGCGCGTCAGCCGTTGGCTCGGCGCTCCCCTGGATGCGCGAGGCCGAGGCTGTGCGGATTTTTTTCTCGCCGGAATATCAGCGCCAAGGGCCCTCCGCCGCCCGGCTGGTTGAGTTTCTAGCCCTGCACGGGGTGACGGCGGACACGGCGCAATTTGCCACGGTCGATCGCAGCGTGGGGGCTGGTTTACTGAGCGCGGCCAGCGATTTTGGCGCGGATTTACTGGCGATGGGCGCTTATTCGCACTCGCGACTGCGCCAATTGATCCTCGGTGGGGTGACCCGCCATGTGCTGGCGAACGCCCATTTGCCGGTGCTGATGAACCGGTGATGTATGGCGTTACCGATCCGGCGGTAACCGCTTCGGTTCGCGCCTATGTCAAATTGCTGCGCGCCACCCGTGCCGTGGTGGCGCGCACCGGCCCACTTTTGGCCGAATTCGGCCTGACCCACACCCAACTCGGCGTGCTGGAAGCCATATTACATCTCGGCCCGCTGACCCAGCGCGATCTGACCCGCAAATTACTGACCAGCCCCGGCAATTTGACCGACGTGATCGATAAGCTGGCGCAGCGCGACCTAGTCACCCGCGCGCCCTGCCCCGAAGACCGTCGGCGGGTGCGCGTTGCCCTCACCGCGCGTGGGCAAACCCTGATCGAGACCGCTTTTCCGCTCCATGCCGCCGATATTCACCG
>JAKBBY010000080.1 GCA_021808315.1 Pseudomonadota bacterium
TATGTCCGTTTCGGCCAGACCGACGGCACGTGGGATTTGCTGACCACCGGCGAATATTACAATTATGGTGACGGCAACGAGTTCAACTCGGACGGCGGCGTCGGTGCTGCAATTCCGGGCAATGCGGCACCGGCAGGTTTGTTCTCGGTCGTCGGTGCGCTCTACACCACCAACAAGATCGTTTATCTGTCGCCGGATATCGCCGGATTCCAGGTTGGCTTTGACTTTGAGCCGAACTCGAACGGCTTCAAGGAAGGCGAAAGCTGCGGCCTGCCGAACGCGAATTGTGCGACGTTGGCCAGCGCCCCGGGTGGCGCAGGGAACGCGCGTCGCAAGAATACGTTTGGCGCTGCTGCCGAATATACCGGCAAAGCCGGGGCTCTTGGCTATAAGGTCAGCGCTGCTTATCTATTAGCTTCGCCGATTGGCAACAGCAGCGGTTCGGCGCTTGAGACCATTGTTGCCCCGACGGGCGCTCGGACGGCTGAGACCGCCTATAAGGGCCTCCGCGTTGATCAGTTCTCGGCCCAGGTCACTTATGGTGGTTTCTTGCTCGGCGCGAACTTCAAAAATGGTCAGGTGAATAATGGTTATCATTTCCTCCTGCCCGGCCAGCGCGATGCGCTGTTCTATGAAGTGACCGGCGTGTACACGATGGGTCCGGCCACGATTGGTGCGCAGTATTTCAATGATCAAGCTGCCGGTGCCTATCTGCCGGGTAACGGCGCGGCGCGCACCGAGATGGATTATGGCTTCGATGTCGGCGCGAATTACGCTCTGTCGCCGCATTTTGGCGTGTATGCGACCTACCTTTATGGTCATCGTCACCAAGCCGGCGTCAATCTCGCCGATACCGGCGCGGCTACTGGCAAGGGCATTGGTAACAATGTTCAGTCGCAGGCGATCAGCGCTGGTGCGCAGTTGAAATGGTAATCTGATCCTTCAGATCGGGTGCTGAATCGGGGCGGCGGAGCAATCCGCCGCCCTTTTTTGTGTCGTATCGTGTTTCGCCCCGCGCAATCGGTGCGGCTGCTCTTGGCGTTCATCGATCACACGGTTAAACAGTTTGAGGTGATTGTCCGGATCAGTCGGCGCACCGGGAGCTGGTTGGTTTGGATCAATCAGGCTCTATCCTTTGTTTGGCGATCAATGTCGTTGATTTGTCTCGAATCCGAGGATTCGATACAAAGCAATATTGCTCTAGCGGAGACCACAGTGCGCCCTCATCTCTTTTCTCACCTGACCCTCGCCCGGCGTGCCACAGCGCCCGTGATCGCCGCGAGCTGCGTGCTCGCTTTGGCCGCCTGCAGCAACGCCAAGCAGCCCAACCTGCCCAATATGGAAACCTATCGGGTCCCCACCCAAATGCAGGGCAGCGGCAGTGGCGGGATTGGTGATTTATTCACCTTTGGCAAAGGCGCGCATGAAAGCGCTGGCGCCACCGGGGTTGCGGTGAATGCCTATTTGTGGCGCGCCTCGCTCGATACGCTGAGCTTCATGCCGCTTGCGTCGGCTGACCCGTTTGCCGGGGTGATCATCACCGATTGGTATTCGCCGCCCGGCAACGCCAATGAACGATTCAAAGCGACCGCCTATGTGCTGGGCAAAACGCTGGCGGCGAATAATTTGAAAGTCTCGGTGTTCCGCCAAGTGCGCGCGGGGAGCGGCTGGGTGGATGCGCCGGTCGATCCGGCTACAGCGCATGGGATTGAGGACCGGATTTTGGCCCGCGCGGCGCAGCTCAAGGGCGGCAGTCAGATCAATGGCTGATCTGCCGACCCAAGCTGTAGGCGTGGCGGAAGAGTCCTACGATTTTCGCACCGCCGAGCCGCATTGGCAGGCGGCTTGGTCGGCGGCGGGGTGCTTTGCCACCCATGATAAGCCTGCGGGCAGCAAGCCCAAATGCTATGTGTTGGAAATGTTCCCCTACCCGTCTGGCAAAATCCATATGGGTCATGTTCGTAACTACGCGATTGGCGATGTGGTTGCCCGCGCCCGCCGCGCGCAAGGCTATGACGTTCTGCACCCGATGGGGTGGGACGCGTTCGGTCTGCCGGCTGAAAATGCGGCGCGCGAGCGCGGTGTCGATCCGGCAGCATGGACGGTGCAGAATATTGCCGCCATGCGCGAGGATTTGAAGCGCGTTGGCCTCTCGCTGGATTGGTCACGCGAATTCGCGACCTGCGATCCGGATTATTATGGCCAGCAACAAAAAATCTTCCTCGATTTCTGGCGCGCGGGCCTCGCTTATCGGCGCGAATCGGCGGTGAATTGGGACCCGGTTGATATGACCGTGCTCGCCAATGAGCAGGTGATTGACGGGCGCGGCTGGAAATCGGGCGCGCTGGTTGAAAAGCGCAAGCTGCGGCAATGGTTTTTCAAAATTACCGAATTTGCCGATGAGTTGCTCGCCGGGTTGGACACGCTGGAGCGTTGGCCGGAGCGGGTGCGCACCATGCAGCGCAACTGGATTGGCCGCAGCGAGGGCGCGAATGTTGAATTTTCGCTCACCGCACCGATTGCGGGGCATGACACAGTTAAGGTCTATACCACCCGGCCCGACACATTATTTGGGGTGAGTTTTCTCGCGATTGCGCCGGATCATCCGCTGGCGCTGGCGGTGGCGGCGCAAAATGATGCGGCTTCGGCGTTTATTGCCGAATGTCAGAGCAGCGGCACTTCCGAGGCGGCGATTGAAGCGGCGGAGAAGCGCGGTTTTGATACGGGGTTGCGGGTGAAGCACCCGTTCACCGAGGCGACTTATCCGGTTTGGATCGCGAATTTTGTGTTGATGGATTATGGCACGGGTGCGATTTTTGGCTGCCCGGCGCATGATCAGCGCGACTTGGATTTCGCCCGGAAATATCAGCTCAGCGTGACGGCTGTGGTGGCGCCGAAGGGCGCGGCGGCGCCTGAGATTGGTGATGTCGCGCTCACCGGCGATGGGGTGATCATCAATTCGGATTTTCTCACCGGGCTCGATGTGGCGGCGGCCAAGCGGCTTGTGATTGCAAAATTGGAGCAGCGTGGCATCGGTCAGGGTGTGGTGAATTGGCGCTTGCGCGATTGGGGTGTTTCGCGGCAACGGGCGTGGGGTTGCCCGATCCCGGTGATCCATTGTGAGATCTGTGGCGCGGTGCCGGTGCCGGAGCGCGATTTGCCGGTCCGGTTGCCCGAGGATTTACCGTTTGACCGGCCCGGCAATGCGCTCGATCACCACCCGACCTGGAAATATGTGAATTGCCCGCAATGCGGCGCTCCTGCTGCGCGCGAGACCGATACGTTCGATACGTTTGTTGATAGTTCCTGGTATTTTGCCCGGTTTTGTGCGCCCCGCGCCGCGACGCCGACCGATATTGCCGCGACCAAGCATTGGATGCCGGTCGATCAATATATTGGCGGCATCGAGCACGCGATTTTGCATTTGCTGTATGCGCGTTTCTTCACCCGGGCGCTGCATCGGCTCGGTCATGTGGGGGTGGATGAGCCCTTCGCCGGCCTGTTCACTCAAGGCATGGTCACGCATGAGAGCTATCGCACCGAGGATGGGCGTTGGCTCTATCCGGACGAGGTGACCCGCCATCCTGATGGCAGCGCAACCTATCAGGGCCAGACGGTGATTATCGGCCCGAACGAGAAAATGTCGAAATCCAAACGCAACACCGTCGATCCAGCGGCGGTGATCGCGCAGTTTGGCGCGGATGCGGCGCGCTGGTTTACCCTGTCGGACAATCCGCCGGAGCGCGATGTTGAATGGACCGAGGCGGGCGCGCAGGGTGCGTTTCGGTTTGTCCAGCGTGTCTATCGGCTTGCCCGCATGATTGCCGCCGAACCGCGTGATCTGACTGCATTGGATCAGGCCGTGGGCGATGCGCGCGCCTTGCGGCAGGCAACGCACCGGGCGATTGCTGGGGTGAGCGAGGCGATTGATGGGTTTGCCTTCAACGTTGCGATTGCGCGGCTCTATGAATTGGCCAATGCGATCAGTGATAGCGATGGTCAAAAATCCACCGGCCTTGGCGCGGCGCGGCGCGAGGCGATGATTGCGCTGATCCGCTTGGCGGCACCGATTATTCCGCATGTGACCGAGACCGCCCATGCGTTGCTGGAACCGGACGCTGGCTTGGTGGCGAATTTGCCCTGGTTGGTCGCAGATCCCGACTTGGTGCGGCGTGATCGCGTGACCATTGGGGTGCAAATTATGGGGAAATTGCGCGCTGCCATTGATTTGCCGATTGGCGCGGATGCGGCAACGGCGACGCAAGCCGCGATGGCCGAGCCGAAAATTGCCCAAGCGCTCGCGGGGGCCACCATCGTGAAGACTATCCATGTGCCGGATCGGATCGTGAATTTTGTCATTCGCTCCTAAATTTCGTGCGCTGCTGCTCATGCTCGGGATCGTTCCGGCGTTGGCCGGGTGCGGGTTTCACCCGGTTTATGCCCCGTCTTCGGGTGCGACGCCGTCAGTGGCGGCCCGATTGGATGAAATTCAGATCGGGCTCGTTCCGAATCGCTCGGGGCAATTGCTGCATGAGGCGCTGGAAGCGGATTTGCGACGCGCCGGGGCGCCGGTGTTTTTTCGCTATCATTTGCATGTCAATTACAGCATCAGCGCCCAGGTGATTGGTTTGCAACCGGATAGTTCAAGTTCGCGCACCCGGCTATTTGCCCATGCCAGTTGGCAGCTCACCAAGGCGGGTGAGCCGAGCCAAGTGGTTACCAAAGGATCGGCTGCGACCATGGATGCGGTGAATGTGCTCGATAATCAGTATTTCGCCCTCTCGCTTGCCAACGATCAGGCGCATCATCAACTCGCCCGCGCCATTGCGAGGCAAATCACTTTGGAATTGGCCACCTATTTTAACGCCCATCCGCACGCCGGTTGATCGCGCTCGATGAAAATCGATGCGCGCCAGACGGACCGTTTTCTTGCCGATCCTGGCAAAACCCGCTTGGTGTTGATTTTTGGCGCTGACACGTCGCGCGTGGTGGAGTGGGGCCGGGGCTTGGCGAAGCGGATCGCGGGGTCGCTCGATGATCCGTTTCGTGCCACCGAATTAAGCGCGGACCAAGCCGAGCGCTTGGCGGAGGAAGCCAGTGCTCCCGCGTTCGGTGGCGGGCGGAGAGCGATTTTGCTCCGCGATGTGGGCGATGCGCAGGTGAAATTTGTCGAGGCCGCCTTGGCGACGCCGGGCGATGCGCTGATGGTGGTGCTTGCCGGGGATTTGACCACGCGCTCGAAATTGCGGGTGCTTGCCGAGAAGCGCGATGATTGCGCCGCGATCATTTGCTATGTGCCGGACGCCTCGGCGCGCGGCCCTGCTTTTGCCGCGATGCTACGCGAGGCGGGGGTGAGCCTGACCAACGAGGCGCTGACCTTGGCTTCTGCCCGACTGGGCGGTGAGACCGGCGCGTTGCGCGATGCGGCAGAGCGGGTGATTTTATATGCGGGGTCCGCCAAGCGGGTTGATGTTGCCGAGATCGACGCGGTGTTGGACGATCAAGGCACCGGCTCGATGCAGGACGCCATCGATGCGGCGTTGGCGGGTGATCTGGCCGGAGCGGATCATGCGCTGGGGCTGGCGCTGGATGAAGGGGCGGCTCCGGTCGCGGTGATCCGGGTTTTGCTCAGCGAATTGGCACGGTTGCGCTTGCTGGCGGAAAAAGTCGCGCAAGGGGCCGCGCCGCGCGATGCGGTGGCTTCAATACGCCCGCCGGTATTTTTCCGGCGCGTGCCTCTGGTGGTGCAGGCGGCGACACGCTGGCGCGAACCCGCGATTATCCGGGCGATCAGCATGGCGCTGGCGGCGGAGGCGGCGTGCAAATCAGCCGGCGCGGTGCCGGACTTGCTGTGCAAGCGGCTTTTTTATGATCTGGCCTTGGTTACAGCCCGAGCTCGTTGATCATCGCTTCGCGCATGATGAATTTTTGAATTTTCCCGGTTACCGTCATGGGGAATGTATCGACGACGCGGATATAGCGCGGGATTTTGTAATGGGCGATTTGCCCCTCGCAGAATTGACGCACCTCGGCATCGGTCAGGCGTTCACCCGGCGCGGGCTGCACCCAGGCGCAGGGCACCTCGCCATATTTCGGGTCTGGCACGGCAAAGACGCTGGCGGCGGCAATTTTCGGATGGCGGAATAAGAACTCCTCGACCTCACGCGGATAGATATTTTCACCGCCCCGGATGACGATATCTTTGCTGCGCCCAACGATGGTGCAATAGCCCTCGGCATCGAGCACGCCGAGATCTCCGGTATGCATCCAGCCTGCATCATCAATCGCTTCGCGGGTTTTTTCTGGCTCGCCCCAATAGCCGAGCATCACCGAGTAGCCGCGCGTGCAAATTTCGCCCCGCGTGCCGACCGGGACGATTTGACCCTCGGTATCGATGAGTTTTACCTCAAGATGCGGGTGAATCCGGCCAACGGTCGCCACGCGCAGTTCAGTGGGATCATCCGGGGCGGATTGAAAGCTGACCGGCGATGTTTCGGTCATGCCGTAGCAGATGGTGAGCTCGGCCATGTTCATGCGCGAAATCACCCGGTTCATCACCTCGATGGGGCAGGTGGTGCCCGCCATGATGCCGCCGCGCAGCGAGGATAAATCAAAGCTGGCGAAATCCGGGTGATCCAGTTCAGCGATGAACATGGTTGGCACGCCATAGAGATGCGTGCAGCGCTCAGCGGCGACGGCGGCGAGGGTTGCGCGCGGATCGAACCCTTCGGCGGGATAAACCATGGTGGCCCCATGGGTGATTGCGGCCAGATTACCCATGACCATGCCAAAACAATGATAGAGCGGCACCGGGATGCAAATGCGATCCCCGGCCTGCAAGCCACAGCCGGCACCAACAAAATAGCCGTTATTCAGAATATTATGATGGGATAATGTGGCACCTTTGGGCGCGCCGGTGGTGCCGGAGGTGAATTGGATATTGATCGCCTCGTCAAATTGCCGGGTTGCTGCAAGCGCGTCACGCTGGGCGCAGGAGGCTGGGGTGGCGGCGTCATCGATTGCGTCAAACCTGATCATGCCGGGGGGTGCGGCTTCGGCGCCGATGGCGATGCAAAGCTTGAGATGCGGCAAACCCGCCGCGTCCAGCGCGCCGGGGGCGGCTTGGCGCAATTCGGGGGCGAGGTCGAGCAGCATGGCCACATAGTCGCTGGTTTTGAATGAGCGGGCCAAGACCAGGGCTTTGCACTGGACTTTGTTCAACACGAAGGCGAGTTCAGCGGTGCGATAAGCGGGGTTGATGGTGACCAGAATAATGCCCACGCGCGCCGAGGCGAATTGTAAAATCGCCCATTCGGCATTGTTGGGCGACCAAATGCCAATTCGATCACCGGGTTCTAAGCCCAGAGCCAGCAAACCAGCCGCGCACGCATCGACCCGCGCATCAAATGCCGCGTAGCTGAGCCGCAGATTCTGGCTGCAAGAGACCAGCGCGTCACGCTCGGCATGGTCACGCGCCGCCTGCGCCAATGCCGCGCCGATTGTTAAACCAAGACGCGGTGTGGCGCTTAAACCCTGGACATAGCTATTTTGCATGGTTCACTCCCGTTGCGGCCAGACTACCGTGCCGCAACGGATCGTGAAAGAGGATTACTCAGCGGCGAGTTTGTAGTGATGCGATTGTGGCGCGGGAGCGCTGCCCTCGGCGAAAATAGCATCCAATGACTGCCAAAGCGGTTCAACAGCGCGCAAATTGGCTTCTTTCACGTGGCCATAGCCGCGAATTTGCGCGGGCAGGCTCGCGAGTTCCACCGCTTTGGCGAAACGATGATCATCCAGCACCGCGAGGGCCTGGCGGATTGAGCGTTCATAGCGCCCTGGCAAGGCCCGCTCGATGCGGCGTTCCTCGGTCCGGCCGAACGGATCGAACGCCGTGCCGCGCAGGAATTTGAATTTTTCGATCACCCGAAACACCGTGAGCACCCAAGGGCCGAAGGCGCGCTTTTGCAAATGCCCGGTGCGGGGATCGCGCTTGGCGAGCACGGGCGGCGCGAGATGAACATGAATTTTCCCGCCATCGACGAATTGCGCCGCAAGGGCCGCCCGGAACGCAGGCGCATTATAGAGCCGCGCAACTTCGTATTCGTCTTTGTAAGCCAATAATTTGTAGAAATTACGCGCCACCGCCTCGGTCAATGCGGTGGAGCCAGGGCGCAGCCGCGCTTCAACCGCCCGCACATCGGCGATCAAGGCGCGATAAGGCTGCGCATAGGCCGCGTTTTGGTAGGAAACGAGCTCGTTTTCAAAACGATGGATGAGGGTATCGAGATCGGGCGCGGCTTCGGGTTTTTTGGTGGCGTTGGGCAGTTTGGCAAGCACGGCGGGCAGATCAAGGCAGGCCGCGCGCCCCCAGGCGAAGGCGGCGAGATTGAGATCGACCGATTGATTATTAACCCGGATCGCCTGCTCCAATGATTCCCGCGAGACCGGCACTTTGCCCATCTGCCACGCATAACCGAGCACGAACAGATTGGTTGCGATCGCATCGCCCATCAGCGCCGTGGCGATGGCGGTGGCATCCAGCGCCGAGAGATGCGCTTCGCCAACCCGGGCGGCGATGGTTTGGCGCAACCGACGCATGGGCAATGAAAAATCAGGATCGCGGGTGAAGGCGCCGGTGATGGTCTCATGCAAATTGACCACGCTTGCGGTATTTTCGCCCAGGCAATCGAGGGTTTCATGCTCGCCGGCAACCAGCGCATCGCACCCCAGCAGCAAATCAGCGCGGCCTTCAGGCACCCGCAGGGCTTGGCCGGTGCCCGCTGCACCACCAAAGCGGACATGCGACACCACAGCGCCGCCTTTTTGCGCGAGTCCCAGCACATCGAGCACCGATACTGGCAAGCCATCGAGATGTGCGGCCATACCGAGCATCGCGCCGATTGTGACCACGCCGGTGCCACCGATACCGGCGATCACCACATTCCAAGGCCGCTCGACGCCGGGACGTGCCGGTTCGGGCAGATTGGTCGGGGCTGCGGCCAGCGTTGCCTCCGGCTTGCGCAGGCCCGCGCCATGCACCGTGACGAAGCTGGGGCAGAACCCATCGACGCAGGAGAAATCCTTGTTGCAGGATGACTGGTCGATGGCGCGTTTGCGGCCATAATCGGTTTCCAGCGGCACGACCGAGACGCAGTTGGAGGCTTTCGAGCAATCACCACACCCTTCGCAGACGCGCTCATTGATGAAGGCCCGCTTGGCCGGATCGACCATGGTGCCGCGTTTGCGCCGACGGCGTTTTTCGGTGGCACAGGTTTGGTCATAAATCAGGGCGGTGGTGCCGGGAATGGTGCGGAATTCGCGCTGGATCGCATCGAGATCGCGGCGGTGGTGAATTTTTACGCCCGGCGCTAGATCCGTCACCGCCTGGTATTTCTCGGGCTCATCGGTAACGATATCGATGCGCGCGACCCCTTCGGCGGCGAGCTGGCGGGTGATCTGGGGCACGGACAGCGGGCCATCGACATGCTGGCCGCCGGTCATCGCCACCGCATCATTGAACAGGATGCGATAGGTGATGTTCACGCCGGCTGCGATGGAGGCGCGGATCGCGAGTAAACCGGAATGGTGATAGGTGCCATCGCCCAAATTGGCGAACACGTGATTTTCTTCGGTGAACGGCGATTGGCCAATCCAGGCGACACCTTCGCCGCCCATATGGGAGAAAACATCGGTCGACCGATCCATCCAGGTGACCATATAATGGCAGCCGATACCGGCCATGGCCCGTGAGCCATCCGGCACTTTGGTGGAGGTGCTGTGCGGGCAGCCGGAGCAAAAATGCGGCACGCGATGAGCGCCGAAATTCAGCGCCGTCGCGCCCTCGATCGTGCGGCGTAATTGGGCCAGAATTTCGGCGCGGGCGGGATTGGGCATCAAGGCCTGCGCGCGGTCGCCCAGCGCCAGGGTGATTTCAGCGGCGGAGAGATCCGATTCCGGCTTGAGCAGCGTGGCACCCCGATCATCGGTTTTGCCCAAGACGCGCGGTGCCGACGCACGGCCATAGAGAATTGATTTAATTTGATTTTCGATAATCGGTTGTTTTTCTTCGACGACGATAATTTCTTCCAGGCCGCGGGCGAAATCGCGAATGATCTCAGGCTCAAGGGGCCAGGTCATGCCGAGTTTGAGCAAGCGCACGCCCTCCAGCCCCAGATCGCCGCGCGCCTGTTCAACATCGAGGAATGATTTGCCCGCCGTGACGATGCCAATGCGCGCATCAGGCGCACGCTCGATCAGCCGGTTGATCGGGTTGGCGCGGACAAAATCGAGCAAAGCGGGGTAGCGCAGGCGCAGCACCCGCGCCTCTTGATCCAGGATCGCCTCATGCAAGCGCATGGCGACGGAGGCCGGATCGATCTCCGGCATCACGATGGGCAGGGTTTCTGGATCGCTGGTGATCGAGGCGGTGCAATCGATAATTTCTTCGACGGTTTTAAAGCCGATATAGAGCCCGGAATGGCGCGACGCCGCCCAACCGTATAGGCCAAGATCGAGAATATCGGCGATTGAGCTTGGCGCCAGAACCGGCACGCCCGCCGCGATCAGCGCTTGTTCACTTTGATTGGCAATGGAGGAGGATTTGGCGGCGTGATCATCGCCCGCCACCACCAGCACGCCGCCCAAGCGGGTGGTGCCGGCATAATTGGCGTGCTTCATGGCATCCCCCGAGCGATCGACGCCGGGGCCTTTGCCATACCACATGGCGAACACGCCATCGCGCTTGGCGCCGGCGAAGAGCGGGGTCATCTGGCTGCCCCATACTGCCGTCATCGCTAAATCTTCATTGAGGCCCGGTTTGAAGACGATATCCTCGGCATCCAGCATTTTTTTGGCGGCAAAAGCCTGCACATCCAGCCCGCCGAGCGGTGAGCCGCGATAGCCGGAGAGAAACCCTGCCGTGTTGAGGCCGTTGGCCCGATCACGCCGACGCTGGGTCAGTAACAACCGGATCAGCGCCTGGGTGCCGGTGAGGATCATCCGACCCGACTGGGCTTGATACCGGGCATCACGTGCAAGTTCGGCGGTCTTCATCAATGGGTTCCCCGTAAAATCATCACGACAGGCAGCGCCCTGCGCACCACGATGCGGCGAGGACAGGCATAATATGCCGGTTTAGTCCTGAAATTACGAGGAAAATCCGCCAAACTTGGCGATCAGGCGGC
>JAKBBY010000081.1 GCA_021808315.1 Pseudomonadota bacterium
CTCCATCACCGCATTACAATAGCCGATCAAATCGCGATGCGCTTGCGGCATCATCGCATCAATCCCCGGTGCCGGCGGGATCAATAATGTCTTGGCCATCGGCGCATCACGCCCGGCGCGCACCAGCAATTCAAACACCGCATCCAGCGTCGCCGTGTCCGAACTCCCCGCCTGAATGACCGGCTTGATATCGTCAAGATGCCCATCAAGCGGCCCAGCAGCAAGCCGCGTCTCATGGCTCTTCATCCAATTTACATTGCCCGCGAGCGTATTGATCTCGCCGTTATGTGCCAGCATGCGAAACGGTTGCGCCAAGCGCCAGGTCGGAAACGTGTTCGTCGAGTAGCGCTGGTGATAAATGGCAAATCGCGAAACAAACCGCTCATCCAGCAAATCGGGATAAAAATCGGTGAGGCTCTGCGCCAAAAACATGCCTTTATAAATGATCGAGCGGCATGAGAGCGAGCAAATATAAAGCTCGTTGATTTGCGCCCCAATCGCCGCCTTCTCAATCCGCCGCCGGATAATATACAAATCAAGCTCAAACCGCGCCTCCGACCGGTTTAGCGCATTATGGATCATGATCTGCTCGATCTCGGGCCGCGTTGCATTCGCCTTTTCGCCGATGCACGCAACATCAATCGGCACTTGCCGCCAGCCGTAAATGCGATAGCCAAGCTTGAGAATTTCAGTTTCAATAATTTGCCGACAGGTTTCCTGAGCGCCTAGATCGGTCTTCGGCAAAAACACCATCCCCACACCAATCGGTCCAGGATGCACCCGATCACCGCCGCGCTCCACCGCATCGGCAAAAAAATCGCGAGGAATTTCCAGGTGAATCCCAGCGCCATCGCCGGTTTTCCCGTCGGCATCCACCGCACCGCGATGCCAAACGGCCCGCAGCGCATCAATGCCAGCCTGCACCACATCGCGCCGTTTTTGGCCGTCTAACGCGGCAATTAGCCCAACACCACAAGCATCATGCTCTTGCTCAGGGTCATAGCTGCCGCGCAGCCGCTCCGCATTCGCCTGCCAAGACGCCAGAAATTCCGCACCCGTTTCAAAGGTCATTGTTCACTCCGCCGCCGTCGCCATTGAAGAAGTCGCTTGGTCCTGCAACCGCCGATGGATCGCAGCCGCCGCGTCGCGCCCGTCCTTAATCGCCCAAACCACCAAGCTTGCACCGCGCACAATATCCCCCGCCGCATACACGCCAGGTAAGCTCGTCTCGAAGCTCGTAGAATGGACCGACAACGTTCCCCAGCGCGTGACCGCCAGCCCTGGCTGCTCGAAAGCGTTTGGCACATCTTCTGGGTCAAAACCCAGCGCCTTGATCACCAAATCCGCATCCAGCGTGAAACCACCGCCATCCATCGGCTCAATCGCCTGCCGCCCTGAAGCGTCGGCCAACCCAAGGCGCATCCGCTGCACCCGCAAGCCGGTCACCTGCCGATCGCCCAAAAACGCCTCGGGCGCGGCTAACCACCGAAATTGCACACCTTCATCCTCGGCATTCGTCACCTCGCGTAACGATCCCGGCATATTGGCCCGATCACGCCGATATAGGCACGTGACCGACGCCGCATGCTGGCGCACCGCCGTGCGCACACAATCCATCGCGGTATCGCCGCCGCCAATCACCACAACATGCTTGCCCGCCGCATTCAGCGCGCCGGACTCAAAATCCGGCACATGATCGCCCATGCCTTTGCGGTTCGAAGCGATCAAATAATCCAGAGCCGGCACAATGCCCGCCAGGCCCGAGCCCGGCCCGCCAATGTCGCGCGGTTTATACACGCCGGTGGCAATCAGCACCGCATGATGCCGCGCCCGCAACGTCGCAAACGGCATGGCGCCGCCAATATCAGTGTTCAATTCAAATTTCACGCCACCATCAATCAACCAGGCGGTGCGCCGCTCCACCACTGATTTTTCCAGCTTGAAGCCGGGAATCCCGTAAATCAGCAAGCCACCAACCCGGTCATGTCGATCATACACGGTCACCTGATACCCCCATTGGCGCAGCGCCTCCGCCGCCGCCAACCCCGCCGGCCCAGCACCAATGATCCCAATTGACTCCGTCCGCTCGCGCTTGGGGCGGATCGGGCGCACCCATCCTTCGGCAAACGCCGTCTCGGTAATATGCCGCTCGATCGCGCCAATGGTAACGCTCTCAAACCCTTTTTCGATGACGCAATTGCCCTCGCATAGCCGGTCCTGCGGGCAAATCCGGCCACAAATTTCCGGGAACGTGTTGGTTGCGGCAGAAATCTCATACGCCTCCTCCAACCGCCCCTCTGCCGATAATTTCAGCCAATCGGGGATATTATTCCCGAGCGGACAATGGATCTGGCAAAACGGAATCCCGCATTGCCCGCAACGGCTCGCCTGGGTTGCGGCGGCCTTGGCATCAAAACCCCGATAAATCTCGTCGAAATCTTGCGCCCGCTCATCCACCGCCCGTTTCGCCGGCGTTTGCTGCGGCTGGACGATGAAACGCTGCATTTTCGGCAGTGCGGACGGCGCTTGCGCACCCATCGCCGAACTCACCGGCCCATCGCTAGACGCCATTGCACAACTCCATATCGGCAAGAGAAAGGATTTTGTCCCGTTTACCGTCCTCAAACCCATAAATCTAGCAATAAAACGCAATTAGGACATATAATATGTCATAAAATGATGATTTTCAGCCGTGCGTAAATCGAATAGATCAAAAAGCCAGATAAATAGGATCAAAAACGGACTTAAATTTTCTGCTGCCCCGGGGGCCGGTACCGCGCCAGATAGGTCGGCACCACCAAATCAATCGGCGTCGGGGTAATGTCCAGCTCCCGCAGCCCCGGCATCCCCGGCCCCACGACATTATCCGATTGGAGCAGCAGCAGTTGATCGCGCGTCAGCAATTTCCCCGGCAAATGCTCCAATAACGCCGCCTGCAAACCAGCCGCCCAGAGCGGAATGGTCAGCAAGGGTCGCGCCCGGTGGGTTTCGCGCAATATATACACCAGCAACTCACGGAAACTGCGAATATCCGGCCCGCCTAATTCATAAAGCGGTGCGCTGTCCGGCCGCTCAATCGCCGCCATCACCGCATCCGCCACGTCATGAACATAAACAGGTTGAAACCGCGTCGCGCCCGCAATGACCGGCATCACCGGCGCCGAGGCCGCCATCGCGCCGAACCGATTGAAAAACTGATCCTCCGGGCCAAACACAATCGAAGGCCGCAAAATCACCGCCTCAGCAAACCCGGATCGCACCGCCGCTTCACCCAGGCCTTTGCTCGCCGCGTATTGGCTCTTGCTCGCCGCATCCGCCCCAATCGCCGAAACCTGCACCAGCCGCGCCACACCCTCCTGCTTGGCCTGAGCCGCAATCAGTCCCGCCCCGACATGATGGATGCGGTCAAAATCTCCGGCTTTTTTCTCAGCCAGAATGCCCACCAAATTCACCACGCATTCCGCCCCCATCACCGCCCGCCGCACCGCCGCCGGGCTGGTCAATGGCGCATAAAGCGGCACAATCTGCCCAACGCTGCCCAAAGGCCGCAACGCCCCCGCCCGCTCGGTGTCGCGCCCCGCCGCGCGCACCACATAACCGCGATCCGCCAGCCGCTTCACCACATGGCGGCCAATAAACCCAGCCGCACCAAACACTGTGGCAATCTTGTGCGTTGTCATAAAAATCCTTTGTCCAGTCAGGGGGCCGACGATCGTACGACCCTACCATATAAGTGTGCCGATTCAGAACAGAAATTGCGCCCTCGGCATTTAACCCCTGATTACCAAAGCACCAGACGCCCGCCGTGGCGCGCATCGCTCCGGCATCGCCGCAATTGACGCGCCCGGCTCACTTCGCTAGAGCGACCATCATTCGGTGCACCGGCCCAGGTGGCGAAATGGTAGACGCGCAGGTTTCAGGTACCTGTGGCCGCAAGGCTGTGGAAGTTCGAGTCTTCTCCTGGGCACCACCCTTCATTCACCAAGCACAGCCCTCGGCCTCCCGATAATCCCGATTGGACCCAGCATAGCGATGAGCGAAACCTTATTCGCCAACGGCGCAACCATCCATCTGCACAAGCATGATCTGCCCGAGCATGTCGCCTTCACCGGCATGGTCGCCATCGATACCGAAACCATGGGCCTCGAAGCGCGGCGTGACCGGCTTTGCCTCGTCCAGCTCTCCGCGGGCGATGGCTCAGCGCATCTGGTGCAGCTCATCCCCACCACACTCGGCGGGCGTGGTGATGATTGCCCCAACCTGAAACGCCTGCTGGCCGATCAAGCCGTCACCAAATTATTTCACTTCGCCCGGTTTGATGTCGCTATGCTGCGCCGGTCGCTCGGCGTCGTGGTCGCCCCGGTCATTTGCACCAAAATCGCCTCGAAATTGGTCCGCACCTACACAGACCGGCACGGGTTGAAGGATTTATGCCGCGATTTGCTGGGTGTCGAAATCTCCAAACAGCAGCAAACCAGCGATTGGGGCGCGCCGGAACTCACCGCCGAGCAATGCGCCTATGCCGCATCGGATGTTCTGCATTTGCACGCGCTGTGGGCCAAGCTCGACGCGCTGTTGCTGCGCGAAGGTCGCCGCGCCCTCGCCGAAGCCTGTTTTCGCTTCCTGCCCGCCCGTGGCGCCCTGGATTTGCTTGGCTATGACGACCCCGATCTGTTCAGCCATTAACCCGCCACATACCCCACGGCGTCAATTACATTTGGTTGCGCCGCCTCTGTTGACCCGGCATCGCCGCCGGACGCATACAGAGATATGACAACAAGCCGGACCCTAGGCCGGGCCGAGGCCACCGACGGCGCGGATATCGCCATCGGGCGGGATGTGTTGACCACCGAGGCCCAAGCCCTCAACGCCCTCGCCGCCGCGCTCGATCACCGCTTCACCGAGGCGGTTGCAACGTTGGAGCGGGTCACGGGCCGCGTGGTGGTCACCGGCATGGGCAAATCAGGCCATGTCGCCCGCAAAATTGCCGCCACCCTGGCATCCACCGGCACCCCGGCTTTATTCGTCCACCCCGCCGAAGCGAGCCATGGCGATCTCGGCATGGTCGTCCCCGGCGATGCGGTGTTGGCCCTGTCTAATTCGGGCGAAGCCGCCGAACTGGCCGACATCATCGCCCATGCGCGGCGCATCGGCCTGCCCCTGATCGCGATCACCGCCCGCGCCACCAGCACCCTCGCGCAAGCCGCCAGCGTGCTCCTGCTGCTGCCCCAAGCGCGCGAAGCCGGCCCCATCGGCCTCGCTCCAACCACCAGCACCACCATGCAAATCGCCCTCGGCGATGCGCTTGCCGTCGCCCTGCTCGCACGGCGCGGCTTCACCAGCGCTGCCTTTGGCCAAATTCATCCCGGCGGCAAGCTCGGTGCGCGCCTCAAGCGCGTCCATCAGTTAATGCATGAGGGTGACGCCGTGCCCCTCGCGCCCGGCTCTCTGACCATGGACAAGGCGATCCTGCGGATCACCGAAAAACATTTTGGCTGTCTCGGCGTCGTTGACGAGGCTCAGCATTTGCTCGGCGTCGTCACCGATGGCGATCTGCGCCGCGCCATGGGGCCGGATTTATTATCGCGCCCGGTCGCAGACATCATGACCACCTCGCCACGGGTCATCAGCCCGGATGCGCTGGCCGAGGATGCTCTGCGCGCGATGACCGATCAAAATCCGAAAGTGACCTCGCTCTTTGTGGTTGATTCCAACCGCGTGGTCGTGGGTATTGTGCATATCCATGATTTGCTGCGCGCCGGTGTGGCGTGAGCCAAGCGACGTGAGCAAATGGACCTGAAACAATGAGCGTGAAGGGAAGCGACATGCCAAAGCTGACCCCGGATAATCCGCTCTTATCCGCAATCAACCACGCGCCAGCGGAAACCCTGCCCGGCCTTGTGCGCAGCCGCCGCGTCGCCCTCGCCAAGCGGATTCTGCCGATTCTCGCGGTTTTGCTGCTCGTCGCCCTCGCCGTGCTGCCGGATATTCGCTCCGGCACCGCCTTCGGGCGCTTCAGCTATCACAAAACCAGCGCCTCGGCACCGCACGCACCGATCTCGCGGGTCAGCGATGCGCGCTATCACGGCGTCAATAATCAAGGTGAAAAATTTGCGATCTCGGCGACAACAGCCACTCAAATCACCCAAAACCGCTTGCAACTGCAACGTCCGCAAGGCGACATCCTGCTCAAATCCGGCGCGTGGCTGCGCTTGAACGCCAAGCACGGGCTCTATCATCAGCAAACCGGACTGCTTGGCCTCGGCGGCGATGTGACATTGTATCGCGCGGATGGCACCACCATGAAAACCCACGCCGCTCTGGTCAATATGCAGCAAGGCACGGCCACCGGCACCGATAAAGTGCTCGCCTATGGCCCGTTCGGCACGCTGCATGCTGCGGATGGTTTCTCCGTCCAAAATCGCGGCGCCGTCGTGCATTTCAACGGCCCGGTCGCCCTCACCTTGATCGGCGGCACGGCGCCGCCCCCATTGCCGATGGCCGCGAGCCCGGCGAAATGAGGGCCGCTATGCGTCGTCCGCTCCGCAGCTTGCAGCTCGGCCTGCTACTTGGCCCGCTACTGGGCCCGCTATTAGGCTTGATCGCCTTGGGCGCCGCCCATGCCCAATCGCTTGGTCTTGACCAAAACACCACCCAAGGCGCGCCGCCGCAGCCGATTCACATCACCGCCACGAACGGGCTGGATTGGAACCAAAAAACCCGCACCATCACCGCCAATGGCGACGCTAAGGCCGTGCGCGGCAATGTCACCATTACGGCCAACCAACTGGTCGCCCACTACGCCGCGAACAGCCCCATCTCTCCTGCGTCGCCCGCGTCACCAACACCCACCCCACCAACGCCCACCCCACCCAGCTCCACCGCCAGCAGCGACCCGCTGGCCGGCCTCGATCAAGGCCAATCCAAACTCACCGCCCTCGAAGCCATCGGTCAGGTGCATATTTTCACCGCCACCGACCAAGCCTTCGGCGATCACGCAATTTATCACATGGCCAGCGGCGAATTGGTGCTCACCGGCAAGGGCCTGCGCCTGATTACCCCGTCGGACACCATCACCGCTTCTAAGGCGCTGCAATATTGGTCCAAAGACCATCGCGCCGTCGCCCTTGGCGATGCCCAAGTGGTCACCAAGGATCATCGCTCGATCCAAGCTGACCAGCTGACCGGCTATTTCACCGCCGGCTCCGGCGCGCCCGTCGCCTCCGCCACCGCGCCGGGTGCCAATGCAGCCGCGGGGAAATTGCGAAAAGTCGTTGCCGAAGGCCATGTCATCGTGCGCACCGCCACCGATATCGCAACCGGCGATCACGGCGTTTATCACCCGGCCACCGGCATCGCCGTGCTCACCGGCGATGTCCATATCACCCGTGGCCCGAACGAGCTGGCTGGCGGCAAGGCGCGGGTCAATATGAAAACAGGCATCGCCACCTTGCTCGCCGCCCCCGGCCAGCAGGTGCAGGGCGTGGTTTTGCCGAACTCAGCACCGCCCGCAGCGCTTGCCACCAAAACAGGGTCCAAAACGGGGGCCAAAGCCGGGGGCGAACCTGCCGTTAAATCGCCGCAAACCCAAGCCAAAACCGCGCCATGAACGAAACGTTGCGCGTCACCGAGGATTATCGCGACAGGGCAGGGCAGGGGGCTGGCCTGATCGCCACCGGCCTTGGCAAAACCTTCCGCAAGCGCGCCGTGGTGCGCAATGTCTCGCTCTCGCTGCGGCGCGGCGAAGCCATCGGCCTGCTCGGCCCCAACGGGGCAGGCAAAACCACCACATTCTACATGCTGGTTGGGCTGATCCAGGCCGATAGCGGCACGATCACCCTCGATGGCGTGGATATCTCCACCCTGCCCATGTATCGCCGGGCGCGCCTTGGCATTGGCTATCTGCCGCAGGAGGCCAGCGTGTTTCGCGGCCTCACCGTCGAACAAAATATCGCCGCCGCCATCGAAGTCGTGGAACCTGATCGGGATCGTCGCGCCGCCTTGCTCGATGAATTACTGGCCGAATTCGGTATTTCGCATCTGCGCCGCACCCCCGCTCTCGCCCTGTCCGGTGGCGAGCGCCGCCGCGTTGAAATCGCCCGCGCCCTCGCGACCAACCCGCGCTATATTCTGCTCGATGAGCCCCTCGCCGGGATCGACCCGATTGCCGTCAGTGAAATCCGCGATCTGGTTGCCCATCTCAAAGATCGCGGTCTTGGCGTGATCATCACCGATCATAATGTCCGCGAAACCCTGGAAATCATCGATCGCGCCTATATTTTACACGAAGGCCAAGTGCTAATGGAAGGCGGGCCCGACGCCGTCGTTGCCAATCGCGATGTGCGGCGGGTTTATCTCGGCGAACGCTTCATCCTCTGATTTTCGCGCGTCCGATACTTCGATTATCAGCCCGTCATTAGACCTGATCGGTACCTCATGCATTTGTCGTTGGCCTTATTCCTCGCGGATCTGTCGCTTTATGCCGTGGCCGGTGCCGCCGCCGGGTTTCTCGGCGGGCTGCTTGGCATTGGCGGCGGCTTGCTGATCGTCGCGGCGCTCACCGTTACACTCCCCGCATCCGGTGTCGTTGGCCCCGAGATCATCCATGTCGCGGTCGGTACTTCGCTCGCGGGTATGGTGCTCACATTCGGCGCCTCCACCGTCGCCCATTACCGCACCGGCAATATTATGGCCGCCACGTGGGTCCGGCTCGCCCCCGGCATGGTCATCGGCACCTTAATCGGCACCCAACTCGAAGGCTTCATGAGCGGTTTGATGCTCCGCCTCGCTATCACCTTGTTTTGCGCGGTCACTGCTTGGCGCATGGGGTTCAGCGGCGAAAAAACCCAGCGCGAGCATAGCGATACCCCGCGTTCGCACTGGCTGTTTCCCTCCGGCATCGGCATCGCCACGATCTCATCCATCGTGGGTATCGGCGGCGGTTCGCTCACCGTCCCGCTGCTCATCAGCCTGGGCGTCAAACCCGTCCGCGCCGTCGCCACCAGCGCCGCCTGCGGCCTCGTCATCGCCTGCGCCGCCGCTGCGTTGAACATGGCGCTCCGTCACCCGGGCTTGCATGCCGTCGGCCCGTCCCAGCCTTTGGGCCACCCTTGGGGTCTGGTCGGCACCGTCTATCTCCCCGCCGCGATCACCGCAGCCCTAGCCTCAACCCTCACCGCGCGCAGCGGCGTGCGGGTCGCCAACCGTCTCTCCGGCCAAGCACTCAAGCGCAGCTTTGCTGTTTTTCTGCTGATCATCGGCGGCATCATCGCCGCCGGCGGCTAAAGTGTTCTCACCCTGACGATCGCAATATTGACGGCGCCGCATCGCCGCCCGCATCCTGGGAGCCGCCATGAGTGCCGAACTCCGCCACTGGCGCGCCTTTGCCGCCGCCGCCCAAGCCCGTGATTTCACCCAAGCCGCCAACCAGCTTGGCCTGTCCCAGCCCGCCCTCAGCCAATTGATCCAATCGCTCGAAGCCACCCTGCACACGGCGTTGTTCGACCGCACCAGCCGCCGCGCCCGCCTCACCGAGTCCGGCGCCAAACTGCTGATCGAAGCGCGCTTGCTCATCGATCAAGCGGACCGCCTGACCGGCCTCGCGGACGCCAATACCCGCAGCACGGCGCAACGTCTCGCCGCCGGCTATGTCGGCTCCGCCGCGTTCCACCCCGCCTTCACCGCCCTGATCGCGGCCATCAGCGCCGATCAACCCCCGATGACGCTGCAGATCGATCAATTCTCAGCAACCAGCCAAATCGACCAACTGACCCAGTACCGGCTTGATCTCGGCATCGCCCGCTCCCCCTTGCCTGATCTCGGCCCGAACCTCACCAGCCTCACCTTGGCGCGCGAACGCATGATCGTGGCCCTCGCCGAAACCCACCCGCTCGCGCAGGCACCGCGCTGCAGCCTCACCAAATTGCGCGACGCACCCTTTATCCAATATTTGCAGCAACCGAGCGGCGGCCTGCGCGAATGGGTCAATACCGCCTGCGCCAAGGCCGGGTTCGAGCCGAAAATCGTCCATACCGTGCCCCAAATCGCGACCATGCTCTGCCTCGTCGGTGCGGGCGTTGGCGTGGCCCTGGTGCCGGAAACCATGGCGCGCTTCGGCGTCCCCGGTGTCACCTATCGGCCCATGACCCAATCTTTCACCACCGAATTGACCCTGCTTTATCGCCGGAGCGACACAGCCCCCGCCTTGCGCCAAACGCTGCGCCTCGCGCGGCGACTTATTAATAAGCTCAGCTTATGAATAATACATAAAGAAACGCTTGGCCCCGTGCGGCGACGCGCTATGCTGGCGCCATGGCCGAAACCCAACTCGCCAGCGCCCATACCGCCGAAATCGGCGAAAGCCGCCTCACGCTGCGCGCCAGCGCGCTTGATGCTGCAATCGGCGCGATGCCGCTCGCCCGGCGCGGCGCGACCGCCAGCACCGCCCGCCGCGCCATCATCATCATCCATGGCCGCCGCCGCGATGCCCCATTTTACGCTGACCTCGCCGCCACCGCCTTTTGCGATGACGCCGCCGATGTGATGGTCATTGCACCGCAATTTCTCACCGCTGCCGACATCGCGCATCACCAACTCCCGCCCAACAGCCTGCATTGGCACGAAACCGGCTGGATGCAGGGCGAGCACGCTTCAGGCCCGGTGCCGATCAGCGCCTTCGCCGCCCTTGATCACCTGATCGATACCCTGGCCGATCCCAGCCTCTATCCTGCCCTGGAGCAGATCATC
>JAKBBY010000082.1 GCA_021808315.1 Pseudomonadota bacterium
GCAATCACCAATTCCGCCGCATCAAACCCGGCAAACGTCGCTTCCTTGTCATCCTGCATATCCTTGGCATAGGCCAAAGGCAGCCCTTTCATGATCGTCAGCAGCCCGATCAACGCGCCAAAAATCCGCCCGGTCTTCGCCCGCGCCAATTCCGCCGCATCCGGATTGCGCTTTTGCGGCATGATCGAGGAGCCGGTGGAATAGGCATCCGAGAGGCGAATGAAGCGAAACGGCGCGCTGGTCCAAATCACAATCTCCTCGGCAAAACGCGATAAATGCATCGCGAGGATCGACAACGAAGCCAAAAACTCGATGGCAAAATCCCGGTCCGACACCGCATCCAGCGAATTGCCGCAGGGCGCAGCAAAGCCCAGCGCCGAAGCCGTCATCTGCCGGTCAATCGGAAACCCGGTTCCCGCCAACGCCGCCGCCCCCAGCGGCGATTGATTGAGCCGCTTGCGCGCATCGGCCAACCGGCCCCGATCGCGCGCCAGCATCTCGACATAGGCCAGCAAATGATGGCCAAGGGTCACGGGCTGCGCCGATTGCAAATGGGTAAATCCCGGCATGATCGTCGCGGCATGCTCCAAAGCGCGCTGCGCCAAAGCGCGCATTAAATCGACCAGCCCGGCATCCAGCGTATCAATCGCGGCGCGCACCCAAAGCCGAAAATCGGTCGCCACCTGGTCATTGCGGCTGCGCGCCGTGTGCAACCGCCGTCCCGCCTCGCCAATCCGCGCCACCAACGCCGCCTCGATATTGGTGTGAATATCCTCAAGCGCCGGATCAAACTGAAAATCCCCCGCCGCAATCGTCGCTTCAATGGCCTTCAACCCATCATCAATCGCCGCACCATCATCTGGCGTAATAATCCCTTGCGCCGCCAGCATCGCCGCATGCGCCCGGCTCGCCGCAATATCCTCGCGCCACAGCCGCTGATCCACCCCAATCGAGGCATTGATCGCCTGCATCACAGCATCGGGACCCGCCGCAAAGCGCCCGCCCCATTGCAGTTTCGCCGCCGAAGGGCCAACATCATATTCGCCATTTGCCGTTTTCGAGGATTCGCTACTCATGAAACTCACGCTTTCCAGACGATCTTTCGCGCGCCGTGCCGTGACCACCCTGGCCGTCGGTGCCGCCGCTCCTGATCTAGCGGCGCTGGCCGGGTTCAGCAAATCCGCGCACGCCGCCATCCAGCTGCCGGACGCCTCTTCGGGCTGGAACGAGACCATGCCGGTCCCCGCGCCCAAATTCCATTTCATGGACCAAGAAGGCCGCCGCCTCACCCTCGCCCATTATAAGGGCACCGGCCTGATCGTGAATTTCTGGGCGACCTGGTGCCCGCCCTGCCGCGCCGAGCTCCCCACCTTGCTCGCCCTCAACAAATCGCTGCACGGCACCGGCATCCGTGTGCTGCTGATCTCGGTGGATTCCGCCGGCGCTCAAGTGGTGCGCCCATTTTTCGAGCGCCACCACATTACCGACATCCCAATGCTGATCGATCCAAACTCCAGCGCCCTCAACGCGTTCGATGCGAGCGGCATCCCCTTCACCGCCGTCGTCAATCGCGATGGCCTGGTCGCCGCGACCCTCGAAGGCGCGGGCGATTGGAACACCCCCACCACCATCGCCGCCCTCAAACACATCATGGGCCCTGCCAAAACCAAACCCAAACTCACCGCCACTTAACCGCGCCGCGCCACTATTTCATTGCCCCTGTCCCACGCAATGCTAGTCAGCAGCGGAACATTCATCGCCACCGGCTGCTCCTCACCCTTGCCGGGCGCAAATTCTGAATAGAGCTTGGTCAGCCGCTCCGTCTCCCCGATATCGCGCTCCATCTCGGCGCGATCCGGCAATTCCTCCGGCAGCATCGCCAACGCGAGGCGCGTGCGCATCAGCGGCCTGCGTACATCATGCGAAATCTCCGCCAGCAGCGCGGGCTTTGCCGCCAAGCTGGCCAAGCGCCGCTCCGACGCTGGACGCCGGCATAATATGTTCTTCTTTGCCGGTCGCGATACGCATGACCTTCACTGCATTGCCGATCACGTCAGCGGGGCGCTTTTCGCCTTTAGGTCCGCGGGGCATTGGTAGGCTCTTTCTCGTGGGGCAGAGTACCGTCCAGGAGACCACTTGAATGTGCCATAGTATGTTCTTTTCCCCGCCATTTCTGATCGCGTCCTTCAGGCCGCTGTTCAAGAACGAAGACGATGCGTTGGGCGTGGCTCAGGGTTTCATCGGTTACGGATTCAACTGAGTGAACTATCCCCCCAAACTCAGAACGAGATGCTTTGTTTGGATGAAGGTAAACCCAACCGCCTATTAACTCATCGGCTTGTTGTTTTGAGATGTCCCATTGTCCTGATCTAAAAAGATTTGTTTCCTTGTCGAAGGTCACGCCTTTGAGGCGCGCCCCCTCCCTCTTACAGATAAAATGGATGACTTTCATTCTTCACGTCCTATGCTTCCGCTAAGCATAGGCCATTTTGGCGTGGGGTGCACGCGCAGGAGGCGTCTCGATCTTGGGATTTTCAAACTGAGACACAACCCGCTCCCCTATTTCGTTGCCCCCCGTCCCGCGCGATGCTAACCTTTTCGTCGTTTTAGACCGGAGAGCGAAAAAATGTCTGATCAGCCCGAGAACATCACGCTTCGCTATCTGCGCAGAATCGACGAAGCCGTCAGCCTGATCCGTGATGACATGAAAGAGGTCAAACTGCGCCTCACCGCGCTGGAGACCGCACTCGGCAATCTCGCTGCCACGGAAATCAGCCACTACGCGATCACCGCCGACCGGTCAGACCGCGTGGCCGCGCGGATTGAACGCATCGAAACCCGCCTCGACCTGCGCGAACCCGCCTAACGCCGCTTGTCCCCGACCCTCACCATCCGCGCCGCCCAACCGAGCGACGCGCCCGCCCTCGCCGCCATCCGCAACCTGCCCAAAGTGCGCCATGGCACGCTCGCGTTGCCGTTCAGCCGCCTCGCGGACACCGAAGCCTATCTCGCCAAGCTCGGCCCCAACACCCATCTGCTGGTCGCCGAGCAAAACGGCATCATCACCGGCTCCGCCTCGCTCGATCGTCATGCGGGTCGCCGCGCCCATGCCGGCGTGATCGGCATCATGGTGGGCGACCCCTATCACGGCCAAGGCATCGGCACCGCGCTGCTCACCGCCCTGCTCGACCTCGCAGATCACTGGCTCGGCCTCACCCGCCTCGAACTCACTGTTTTCGCCGATAATAGCCGCGCCATCGCCCTCTATCAGCGTCTCGGCTTTGTGCAAGAAGGCCATCTGCGCGCCTACGCCCTGCGTGACGGCATCGTCGCCGACAGCCTCACCATGGCCCGGCACCGCCCACCCACCGACCCCTAAACCATCCAATCTTACAGCGGCAGCCCAATCCGCGCCCGCAACCCACCCAGCGGACTATCCTCCAACACCAACTCGCCGCCATGCGCGGTGATAATATCCAGCGCAATCGCCAGCCCCAACCCGGTCCCCGCCGCCGAGCCGCTCTCGAATGGGCGCATCATCCGCGCGCGCCGATCCGCCGGAATCCCCGGCCCATCATCATCCACCACAATCCGCACCGCCCGCTCGCCATCGCGCATCGCCGCAATCCGCACCAAGCGGGCATGACGCATCGCATTATCGAGCAAATTGCTCAGCACCCGCCGCATCGCTTCGGGTCGCAACAGCATCGGCGGTAAAATATCCACATCGCTCACCACCCGCGCCCCACCCTGCGCCTCATGCCTGCGCGCCTGCGCCACCACCTCACCGATCAAGAGCGAAAAATCGGTCGCCACCGGCTGCTCCTCGCCCTCGCCGCGCGCAAATTCCAAATAGAGCCGGATCAGCCGCTCCATCTCCTCAATATCCCGCTCGATCTCCGCCCGATCCGGCAATTCCTCCGGCAGCATCGCCAGCGCGAGGCGCATGCGCGTCAGCGGCGTGCGCAAATCATGCGAAACCCCGGCCAGCATCGCGGTGCGCTGCGCCAAAAACCGCCGCACCCGATCGCGCATCCGGTTGAACGCCGCCCCCGCCCGCCTGATCTCTGCCGCCCCTTCGGGCCGGATCGGCCCGGTATCGCGCCCCATCCCGAACGCCTCCGCCGCCCCCGCCAACCGCTTGATCCCGCGCACCTGATTGCGCAAAAACAGCGTCGCCAGCCCCAACAGCAAAATCGTCGTCCCCGCGAGCCAGGCAAAGAAAATATAAAGCTGCCCCACATAAAGCCGCTTGCGTGGCACATCCACCGTCAACTCGCCCCCCGGCTCGGCAATATCGACCCGGATCATCCCCGGCGGCCCCCGCCACACCAGCGCGAAGGGCCGCCCCAGCCCGCTACGCAGCGCCGCAATCAAATCCTGATCCACCGGCCCGAACGCATGCGGCGGTAATTGCGCCACAAATGGCCGCCCCGGATGCTCATGAAACGCGAACTCGAAACGTTGCGCCGCCCGATTGAAAATAACCTGCCTGCGCGCCGGATTGTGATCCGCCGCATCCACCACAAATGCAATTTCCCCCGCCACGCTGAACGCCAACCGGCGCGACAGCACATCCAAATGACTGCCATAAAAAATCTGCAACGCCACCGCTTCGGACAAAATCAGCGGCACCAACACAATCAACAAGGTCCGCCCAAACAAGCTGCGCGGCAGCACCCGCCGTAAAAACCGCTCCGGATCAACCCGCTCGGTGCGCAGCCGCACCATCAGGCCCCCGGTTTCAAAATATAACCCCGCCCCCGCACCGTCTGCAAAAAGCGCGGCTCCCGCGGATCAACCTCGATCTTACGCCGCAACCGCGTCACCTGGACATCAATCGCCCGTTCCCCGGTCTCATCCATGCCCAATAATTCCGCCAGCGCCTCGCGCGACAATATCTGATGCGGTCGCGCCGCCAACGCCGCGAGCAACCCCGCCTCCGCCCCGGTCAAACGCACCCGCCCGCGCGGCGTCACCAACTCGCCGCGCTCCGGATCAAACTGCGCCCCCCCGAGCTGCACCGGCCCCACCGACCCCGAGCCCGCCCCCCCATTCGGCGTCAAGCGTCGGCGCAACAAAGCCCGCAAGCGCAGCAACAACTCGCGCGGATCAAACGGCTTGGCCAAATAATCATCGGCCCCCGCCTCAAACCCCGCGATCCGATCCTCCGGCGCCCCGCGCGCGGTCAGCAATAAAATCGGCAAGGAGGGTGCCCGATCGGCGCGCAACCGCTCGGTCAGCTCAAGCCCGGTCTCATTCTCCATCATCACGTCCAAAACCAGCACATCCGGGTCAATGCTGCGCAACAAATCCCGCGCCTGCGCCGCACTCGCCGCCACCGTCACCATAAACCCATGCTCGGTCAAATAGCGCGCCATCAATTTGCGCAGCCGCTCATCATCATCCACCAGCAACACATGCCCCTGCTCGGGCACGGATGAGGCCAACGCCATCAACGCTGATCCTGGGCCCCGGCGCAACGCGTCGCAGCGCGGCGTGCCAATTCCCGGCGCTCCAAATAATCGCGCGCTGGCGGCTTCATCAATCCCAACAGCACCCGCCGAAACCCCTCGACCGCCGGCCCGCCCGCCTCGCGAAACGCCGCCACAAATCGCTCGCGCTGCGCCTCGAATAATTGCCGCTCCAACGCCGCCCCCGCCTCGGTCAAATGCAATAAACGCTGGCGCCGATCCACCCGCCCCGGCACCTGGCTGACATAACCTTGATCGATCAACGGCCCGAGCACCCGCGCCAAGCTTTGTTTGGCAATCCCCAAAATCTCCAATAATTCGCCCACCGGCATCCCCGGATTGCGCCCAATGAAATGCAGCGTGCGATGATGCGCCCGCCCCATATCCAGCCCCGCCAGAAGCGCATCCGGCGCGGCAACCAGATCGCGCTGGGCAAAAAACAGCATGTCCTGCGCCAAACGCAACTCTTCCTCGCGTAAAAACAACAGCCCGGCGGGCAAACCGGCTTGAGCAGACTTATCTTGCATGGCATCTTTACTCCTCTAATGATCCGATTACCAACAATTCGCCTCCTGTGATAAGACAGGTTTTACGACCTTTAACACCTCGAAATCAATCGCAACACCGCCGACACGTATCGATTACCCAACAATGAAGCCCAACCATGAGGAACGTCCGATGAGCTTGATCCCCTTCGATGACCGCGATGGCACCATTTGGTGGGACGGCGCGCTGATCCCCTGGCGGGATGCGAAATTGCACGTCCTCTCGCACGGGCTGCATTATGCCTCGGCGGTCTTTGAGGGCGAGCGCGCGTATTCGGGCAATATTTTCCGCCTGCGGGAACACACCAACCGGCTGATCAATTCCGGCAAAATCCTCGGCTTTGACATCCCCTACACCGCCGATGAGATCGATGCCGCCTGCAACGCGGTGCTCAAAGCCAATCATCTAACGGATGCCTATATCCGCCCCCTCGCGTGGCGCGGCTCCGAACAGCTCGCCGTCTCGGCCCAGAAAACCAAAATCCATCTCGCCATCGCTGCTTGGCCCTGGCCCAATTTATTCGGGGCGGATCGGATGAAAGGGGTGCGTCTCGGCATGGCCCAATGGCGCCGCCCCGACCCGCGCACCGCCCCCACCGCCTCGAAAGCGGCGGGTCTTTACATGATCGGCACGCTCTCCAAACATGCCGCCGAAGCCGAAGGCTTCGATGACGCGCTGATGCTCACCCTCGAAGGCAATATCGCCGAAGCCACCGGCGCCAATATCTTCCTCACCATTGATGGCGCGCTGCACACCCCCACCCCGGAAAGCTTCCTCGATGGGATCACCCGCCGCACCGTCATGGCGCTCGCGCGCGCCCGACAAATCCCGGTGATCGAACGCCGCATCCCGCTTGAGGACCTCAGCCGCGCCAACGAAGTGTTCCTCGCTGGCACCGCCGCCGAAGTCACCCCGGTGCGCGCCATCGGCACCCACAGCTTCACCCCCGGCGCGATCACCGAAGCCCTGATCGCGGATTACACGGCCCTGATCCATATGTCGCCGGAGGAAGTTGCCCGGCGCGCGGCATGAGCGCGCCTCTTACCAACAAAGAGTGCGCGGCATGAGCGCGCCTCTTACCAACAAAGAGTGCGCGGCATGAGCGCGCCTCTTACCAACAAAGAGTGCGCCGCCTGAGGCGCGCCCGGCGATGACCGTCCCACATTTTACCGACCACGCGGCGAATGAGCGCACCTTCCTCGCCTGGGTGCGCACCGCCATCGCCGTGATGGCCTTTGGCTTTTTGGTCGAACGATTCGATATTTTTCTCAAAATCGCCGGCCAATCGCTGCATAAATCAATTAATCTCTCCGGTCAGGTCGCCTCCGCCCTGGTCGGCGTCGGCCTGATCATCGCCGGCGCGCTGATGGTCGCCGCCGCGATGATCCGCTTCGCCCGCAACCGCGCCGCCATCGAGAGCGACACCCCCACCCCACCCCAATCCGCCCGGCTTGACCTCGCCCTCGCCACCCTGATTTCGCTCCTCGGAATCGGCCTCGCCGCCTATCTCGGCCTCACCATGCTGCACGGCACCCATCCGTAACCATCAGGCCCCGCCAAACAACGCGACGATCTTGCGTAACAACGCCTCGCTCCGCAATTTTGATTTGAAATAATCCCCCCAATAGGAACCAATCTTTCATTTTTAATTTTTTGCCAAAATTCGCGCAGCAGCAATGCAAAATCGCCTTGCGGAACCCGGCATCGTCATAAATAGTGACGCAACAAATGTCAGCATGGGGCGTTCGGCGTTAATTCTAACGAATGAAAGTAATCTGGGGATGATTAGATTGGGCTGTCAAAAAATCAGCACACGCGTTTTCTTGGCGATCACGTGCTCGTTACTGGTAACAGCACGCGCAGCAGCACAAACATCAACACAACCGATCACCATCCCGCTTGACATCATCACTGAAGCCGCCGGCGGCCAAAGCTTTGATCGTCTCGGCATCAATGTCGGCGTCAATGGCGCAACGCCGGAAGAATATATTTTCGATACCGGCTCCACCGCCTTCAATATCGATGTCGGTTCCGGCGCGAGCGGCCAGCCATGGTTCCCGATCATCCCCGGCGTGCCGATCACGCCCACCATCCCCGCGATGAACCTCTATGGCAACGGCACCTATGGCAATCTGGGGGCCAACAGCACCATCGGCTCAATCCAGTTCTATAATTCCGGCAACGGTTCGCAAGCCGCGAGCTTCGCCAATAACCAGGGCATCCCGGTCCTGATCAATACCGGCAACGTCGCAACGACAGCCTCACTCGCCGGCGATCAAGCTGGCGCGCAGGTCGGTTATTTTCTGCCCGCCATCGGCTATGGGCTAACCTTCAACGAAATCAATAACAACGTCTTCGGCCTCCCGGCCAGCGATTTCGTCGGCGAAATCCCGATGTATTACGACGCGACATGGCAAGCCAACCTGAACGCCGGCATCGGCCCGGAAGATGGCGGCGGCTATAATCTGTTCGGCATTTTCGGTGCGGGTCCGTTCCAAAGCAACAGCGTGCTCGGCAACCTCACCACCACCGGCTATGTCGTGTCCGCCAATTCCGAGCTGAATGGCCCGCACAGCTGCACCGCCTGCGGCAATGTTATCCTCAATCTCAACGCCGCCGTGCGCGCCCAATTCATCAGCCTGGTGCCCTGGAACGCCGCCTCCACCAGCACTTTCCCGCTCACCAACGCCCCGGTCGATGCCAATCAGTTCGACCTTAATTTCTCCTACACGCTCGGCGGCAGCCCCTATAGCGTCGTGCTAACAACCCTGCTCGATTCCGGCACCCCCTCGATCTATCTGAACGATCAAGGCCTGCTCACCACCCAAACGGCTGCGGGCAATGTCAACCAATATGGCGATGAAGTCCCCGGCGTGAAACTCACCATGACCGGCACCGGCGCGGGCGATCAACCAACCTCCATCCTCACCGGCAACGATTCCTCAGGCGATTACAGCAACGTCACCACCCCCGGCCCGGATGGCTTCACCAACCCAGGCCAAGCCCTCTACGGGATCTCGTTCTTCTTCAATAATTCGGTGATGTATGACCTGCAAAACCAAGAAACCGGCTACACGCCCTTTTATGTGACCGACACGCCGATCTCGACCAATAACGGCGGCTACACCATCTCCTCTTCCATGGCCGCCCAAGGCATCGCCGGCGTGATTTCCGGCACCGGCCCGCTCACCATCACCACCGGCGGCGCGGCCCAGCTCACCGGCACCAATCTCTACACCGGTGCGACCAATATCGCCCAAGGCGGCTGGCTCGGCCTCGCCGGCCCCGGCTCCATCGCCACCTCCTCCGGCGTCAATGATAACGGCACGTTTGACATCTCGCGCGTCAGCGCCATGGCCCAAGTCCAATCGCTCACCGGCACCGGCACCGTCGCCCTCGGGGCGAACACGCTCGAACTCACCAATGCCAGCGGCAATTTCGCCGGCAGCCTCACCGATGGCGGCCTGATCGGTGGCACCGGCGGCAGCCTGATCATCGCGGGCGGCGCCGAAACCCTCTCCGGCACCAACAGCTTCACCGGCAGCACCGGCATCAGCCCCGGCGCGCAACTCGCCCTCACCGGCTCGCTCGCCGGCTCGGTGATCGATGCTGGCCTGCTCACCGGCACCGGCAGCATCGGCAACGGCCTCGTCGTCGCCAACACCGGCGCGGTCATGCCCGGCACCGCCCCTAGCCAATTCGCCACCCTCACCGTCAACGGCAATTTTCTGCAAAGTGCGGGCAGCACCTACATCGCCTATTTCAACCCCGCCAAGCCCGGCCAATCCAGCCAAATCAACGTCTCCGGCGTCGCCGATCTCGGCCAAGGTGCTATTCTCGATGCCATCCCGGTCGGCCAAGTCCAGCCCTACACCCTGTCGCGCTTCTCGGTGCTGGACGCCCAAGGCGGCATCCAAGGCAGCTATACTTTGCTGAACAGCGCCCTCACCGCCTCGCTCGGCCTCGAACTGGTGGATCCGCCGCAGAACCTCTATCTGCAAATCGTCCAGCGCCGCAGCCTCGCCAGCTTCGCCGCCACCCGCAATCAGGCCGCCACCCTCGCCGGGCTGAACAGCGCGCCCAGCACCAACGCCACCTTCATCGCCGTCACCAACCTCATGACCGGCGCACAAATCCAAGCCGCCGCCAACCAACTCTCGGGTGACATCCATCCGAGCATCCTCTCCGCCACCCTCAATGACGCCGGCATCGTGCGCAACGCCGTCGATCAGCGCGCCTTCTCGATGTTAGATCCCACCGGCCCGGACGCCGCCACCGGCCAAATGACCCAAGCCGGTCAACACGCCATCGTGTTCTGGGGCGACGGCCTCGGCGCGGGTACCCATTTCCAGTCCAACGGCAATGCCGGCACCCTCACCGATGCGCTCGGCGGCTTCGTCGTCGGCGCTGACGCTGCCCTCAGCCCGCAAATCCGCGCGGGCCTGTTCGCCGGCTACAGCAACGCCTCGGTCTCGCTCCCCAGCCGCGCCGCCTCCGGCTCCAGTGATGATGCTTATGTCGGCCTCTATGGCGGTCGCCGCCTCGGTCCCGTCCTGCTCAGCCTCGGCGCGACCTACGGCCAGAACTATCTCTCCACCACCCGCAGCGTGTCGCTCCCCGGCATCAACGAAGCCGAAACCAGCCGCTACGACGCCTCAACCGCCCAAATCTACGGCCAAGTCGGCTATCCGCTC
>JAKBBY010000083.1 GCA_021808315.1 Pseudomonadota bacterium
ATGGCGCGGGTGGCGGCTGGGATTGCGGTTGTTTATGGGGTGTTGTTGCTGCTTAATTTGGTGTTGATTTGGGGCGCTCCGTTACCGGCGGTGGCGGCATGGATATTGATGCTGTTTGTGGGCTGGTTTGGGGTGAGTTTTGTTGTCGCAGGGGTTTCGTTGTGGCGGCGGGTGGATGGCGCGCAGCTTTCCGCGATGATGATGATGGCGTTTATTGTGTCGCTGATGTCATTGCGGGCGCTGCTGTCGGTCGGGCCGTTTGCGCTGGTTAGTTTGGCGCTCTTGCTGGTGATGTTGTTTACGGCGCGCGCGGCGCGGCGGGCGGTTTGTTCGCCGGTGACGTTTTTTGGCAAGGTGGTGCAGGACCCATCGACAGGGCAATGGCGGTTTTGAGGCGAGGTGGTTGGGTTGGTGGGCGGGGAGAATGAGGCGGTGGTCTGGGGGGCATGGACAGATCGGCTGGTTGTAAGACAAGTTGCCTATATTTCATTGGCGGAGATCAACAAGTTACTTGATCGGACGAGCAATTGTGATAACGTTATGACTCTAGGATGCGATGATGAAAGTGGCAACCGATGAATGACGTACCTTGGTCTGTATTTGGCCAGCGAGCCGTCCGCGGCGACGCAGAGGAGCCAAGCCTAGGATTGCGTGTGCCGGTGGATCAGTGGATACTGCATCCAATGTGCCCGATGACGTCGGCGGAGATCAATCTCTTATTTGTGCAACAATGGGCCGTCGCGCTCGGTCTGACGCCTCCCCGTAATCATGAAATATGTCGCTACGGTGTGATATCGATTGATCGGTGGTTACTGAACGACATCATGCCGAGATTGCCCATAAAGCGAGCGTCTGAGTTTACTCCTTGGATGCGGAAATATTTGTTCGGATATAGCATTGATACGATCCCACGGATTTCGGCTTTTATGGGCAATACAGCGGTCGAATCGGAATATTACACCGAATTGGTGGAAAATGTCGATTATACCAGTCCGGCGCGGTTGAAGGATGTGTTTCCTAACGAGTTTCCAACACTCAAAATAGCTCAGCACTATGTTGGTCAGCCGGAAGCGATTGCTAATCGCGCTTATGCCGGGCGTCTTGGCAATGGTTCGGAACAGACGGGTGATGGGTGGCGCTATCGAGGCCGGGGGATCATTCAGGTGAGTGGCAGGGCGGAGTATCAAGAATTTTCGAAATTCAGTGGCGTTGATGTGGTGAGTGATCCGGATTTGATGGCACAGCCTCAATATGCAGTCTGGTCCGCCGTGTGGTTTTGGCAGAAGAACAATTTAAATCGATATGCCGATCTATACCAATATCTAGCGTTGGCTGAACGTATTAACCCTGCAAGGCCGCCGTTGGGTTGGCGCGACCGCGAGGCGATTCGCAAGCGCGCTGCACACATTATGGCGCAGAGATTGTTGGGTCATGGGGCGTTCTGACGAGAGGATAATGCGGTATTGTGCGCCAATGAAGCGGTGGTGCGGTGCGGTTTTGGGGCTGGTGCTGGGGTGGGCGCTGGTGGGGCAGGGGGCGCGGGCGGCTGGGTTGGGTGGGGCTTGTCGGTCGTTGCCGATTTTGCCGAAAAATTTGGTGCTTGGGCAGGTGTTTCCGGTGAATTTGCCGCCTTACGGGTCGGTTTGCTTTGCGGCGCATCTGATCCCTGATCCGTTTGAATATCCGCCGGCGCAGCATGTTCATGGGCGTTGGGGGCCGTATATTGCGTTGAGCTTATATCGGCATGGGCGGGATGTTTATGATTTTACCGATCCGCATACGCCGCCGGAATTGTGGAATACCGGGATTGATAAACTGGTCGCGGTGGCGTTCCGGCGCTTGCCGGGGAGCACTGCTATGGATGTGATTGTGCTTGGGCGCGGTCACGGGGCGGGGGCTTCGGCGATTTATCAACCCCTGGTGTTTATGGGTTCGCGGACGGGATTTTCGCTGAATTATAATCTGAGTTTGACCCTGTTTGAGCGGGCGAATATTTCCAACATGCCGAGCTTGCTGAGTGCGATTGATAAAATCGGGGTGTCGGTGCCGCCGCCAAGGGCGTGATCATGGCGGCGTCGTCGGGTGGGGCATGGACAGATTGGCTGGTTGCGGGCAAGGAGCAACAATGGAATTTGATTTGACTGCTCTGCCGCCGCTTGATCAGTACAAGCTGTTGGCGTCGACGATTGTGCCGCGTCCGATTGCGTGGGTGGTGACGCTCAGCCCGGATGGGACGACGAATGCGGCGCCGTTTTCGTTTTTTAATGCGTTTGGCGCGGGGCCGCCGATTATTTGCATTGGTATTGGCGCGCGGGCGATGGGTAATCCGAAGGATACCGGCGAGAATATTCGGCGCGAGGGCGAGTTTGTGGTGAATTTGGTGGCGCGGGCGAATGCGGAGGCGATGAATATCACCGCGATTGAGTTCGGGCCGGAGGTGAATGAGATCGAGCAGGCGCAGTTGAGTGTTTTGGCGTCGAGCCAGGTGAAGCCGCCCCGGATTGCGGAGAGTCCGGTGGCGATGGAGTGCAAGCTGCATTCGATTATCGATTTTTCAGCTGATCGGGCGTTGGTGATTGGCGAGGTGGTGGCGATGCATGTGTGGGATCATGCGGTGCTGGATGCCAAACGCTGTCATATTGATACGCCGAAGCTCGATTTGATCGGGCGGATGCATGGCGGGGGTTGGTATACCGGGACCAGCGAGCGGTTTGATATGCCCCGGATTCCGGTGGAAGATTGGCCGATCCGGTGATTGCCGATGGGTGAGCGGCCCATTTTGGCGCTGACCATGGGCGACCCTGCCGGGATTGGCGGGGAGATTAGCGCGGCGAGTTGGCTGATGCTGCGGGCGCGGGGCGACCAGGGGCCGGTTTTTGTGATGCTGGCGGACCCAGATTGGGTCGCGGGGTTTGGCGTGCCGGTTCAGGTGATTGAGCACGTGGAGCAGGCGCGGGCGGTGTTTGGCGCGGCGCTGCCGGTGTTGCCGGTGCGGCTGGCTGAAGCCGTGACGCCGGGCGTGCCGTCGGTTGTGAATGCGGGGGCGGTGATCCGATCGATCGAGCAGGCGGTGGACTTGGCACTGAGCGGGGCGCTGGGCGGGGCGGTGGGGGCGGTGGTGACCAATCCGATTGCCAAATCGGTGTTGTATCAAGCGGGATTTGGGTATCCGGGGCATACTGAGTTTTTGGGGTTTCTCACCGGGTGTGCGCACCCGGTGATGATGCTGGCGGGGCCGGAATTGCGGGTGGTGCCGGTGAGTGTGCATGAGGCGCTGCGGGTGGCGGTGGCGGGGTTGCGCACGGAGGCGATTATTGCGGCGGGGCTGGTGGCGCAGGCGGGCTTGATCCGGGATTTTGGCATTGCCCGGCCCCGGCTCGCGGTGGCGGGCTTGAACCCGCATGCGGGCGAGGATGGGGCGATGGGCGATGAGGAGGGGCGGATTATTGCGCCGGCGGTGGCGGCGTTGCGGGCGCGCGGGGTGGCGGTGGTTGGACCTTTGCCGCCCGACACTATGTTTACCGCCGAGGCGCGGCGGCGTTATGATGCGGCGATTTGCATGTATCACGATCAGGCGCTGATCCCGCTGAAAACCTTGGATGTGGAGCGTAGCGTGAATATTACGTTGGGTTTGCCGATCATTCGCACCTCGCCGGATCATGGCACGGCGTTTGATATTGCCGGGCGTGGCGTGGCGCGGGCGGGGAGTTTGCTCGCGGCGCTGGAGATGGCGGCGGCGATGGCGGTGAATGTGGGGACGCGCTCATGACGACGCCGGTGCGGCTTGGGGTGAATTTGGATCATGTGGCGACGCTGCGCAATGCGCGGGGGGTGGATTATCCCGATCCGATCCGGGCGGCGCGGCTCGTGATGGAGGCGGGCGCGGATGGGATTACGCTGCATTTGCGCGAGGATCGGCGGCATATTCGCGATGCGGATTTGGAGCAGGCGCGGGCTTTGGCGATTCCCTTGAATATGGAGATGGCGGCGACCGCGGAGATGGTGCGGATTGCCTGTGCGTTGCGCCCGCATGCGTGCTGTTTGGTGCCGGAGCGGCGTGCGGAAGTGACCACCGAGGGCGGGCTGGATGTGGCGGGGCAGCGCGCGGCGTTGGGGCCGGTGGTGACGGCGCTGCGTGATGCGGGGATTAGGGTGTCGTTATTTGTTGATCCGGACCCGGCGCAGCTTGATGCGGCGGCGGGGCTCGGGGCGCCGGTGGTGGAGTTGCATACCGGGGCGTACGCGAATGGTCGCGCCGGGGAATTGGCGCGGCTGGTGGAGGGGGCGCGGCATGCGGCGGGGTTGGGGTTGGAGGTGCATGCGGGGCATGGGCTGACCTATGAGAATGTCGGGCCGATGATGGCGCTGCCTGCGCTGCGCGAGTTGAATATTGGGCATGCGCTGGTGGCGGAGGCGGTGTTTTGCGGGCTGGTGGAATCGGTGCGGCGGATGCGCGCGGTGATGGATGCCGGGCAACGGCGCGGGGGGGCGGGGTGATCGGCTGATCGGGGCGCTTGCGTTCGGGCGCTTGCGTTCGGGCAGCGGGGCGGTCAAAAGCCGGGTATGAGGGCGCTGATGCGGGCGAGCAGACTCGATTGGTATATTTTTCGCCAGCTTTCGGTGGGGCTGATCGCGATTACGTTGGGGTTGGTGGCGCTGACCTGGATGACGCAATCGCTGCGGTTTATCCAGTTGATTTTGCAGCATGGTTTGTCGCCGGTGGTGTTTGTGCATCTGACCGGGCTGTTGCTGCCGAGTTTTTTCGCGGTGATTCTGCCGATTACGTTGTTTATCATCATTTTATTTGTGTATTCGCGGCTGGCGGCGGATCGGGAATTGACGGTGATGCGCGCGGCGGGCTGTTCGGATTGGGCGATTGCGCGGCCGGCTTTGGCGCTGACGGTGCTGGTGATGGCGCTGTGTTGGGTATTGAATATGTGGCTGGTGCCGAGCAGTTTGCGGAGTTTCAGCCGGTATGAGTTTGAAATTCGCAACAAGATTGCGGCGTTTTTGCTGGAGCCGGGGGTGTTTACCCCGATTGAGCCGCATGTGACGGTGTATGTGCAGCGGCGGACGCCGGATGGGGTGTTGCAGGGGATCATGATTTACGACAGCCGCGATAAAGGCGCGCCGGCGACGATTTTGGCGCGGTCTGGGCGGTTGGTGCGCGGGACGACGGGGCCGTTGGTGCTGTTGCGCGATGGGTTGCGCCAGCAGCTTGACCCGAAGACGCAGCTTCTGAACACGCTGAGCTTCAAGCGGGATTTGATCAATATCAGCCAGGGAACCAAGAGCGATCCAGCGGTGGCGCCGAAAACCTCGGAAGCCTCGATGGCGCAGCTTTTGCATCCGGACCCGACCAAGGTGGGGGTGGCGACGCGCAAGAAATGGCATGCCGAGGTGGCGCGGCGGTTGGCGGGGCCGTTTGCGGTGCTTTCTTATGCGATGATGGCGCTGTTTGCGGCGCTCGGCGCAAAATTTCGGCGGTTTGGCGGGATGGCGGCGCCGGCGAGTGCGGTGGCGGGGGTGATTATGCTGGTGGCGCTGAATGTGACGGTGGGGAATTTGGCATCACGGCATAATGCGTTGATTCCGTTGATTTGGTTGGCGGAATGTGGGCCGATTTTGCTGATACCGGCCGGGTTTTGGGGCTGGCGCCGTTGGACGCGGCGGGCCGTGCGCTCAGCGCCGCTGGGCACGGTGGCGTGATGGCAGGATTGGCGACGAGCACAGCGCCGATGGCGGCGCGCCGGGCGGGGCTGCCGCCTTGGACGTTGTCATTTTATATCGGGCGGCGGTTTTTGGCTTCGGTGCTGGCGATGCTGGGCGGGCTGACCTTGATCGGCGCGCTGTTTGATTTTCTGGATTTGCTGCGCCAAGCGGCGGATAAGCCGGCGGCGACGCTCGCGATTGTCAGTGAGATGGAGCTGCTGCGGGTGCCGTGGTTGGGGCTGCGGATTTTGCCGTTCGCGGTGTTGTTGGGGGGGATTTATGCGTTTTGGCGGCTGAACCGCTCCTCCGAACTGGTGGTGGCGCGGGCGAGCGGGGTTTCGGCTTGGCAGTTTTTGGCGATGCCGGTGGCGATGGCGGCGGGGTTGGGGTTGTTTGCGATGACGGCACTGAGCCCGCTTTCGGCGGTGATGTTTGCGCGGGCGGATACGCTCTATTCGGCCTATTTGGCGGTGGGGGCGGGGCCGCTTTCATTGAGTGGTGGCCAGCTTTGGGTGCGTCAGGCCGATCCGTCCGGTGCCAGCGGGGCGACGGCGATTTTGCACGCGAAGGATGTGCGGATTGTCAAGCATGTGTTGAGCACCGGGGCGGTGACGATTTTGCGGCTGGGGCCGCAGACGCAGTTTGTTGAGCGGATTGACGCCGGCGCGGCGATTTTAAGCCGGGGCGATTGGGTGTTGCGGCAGGTGGCGATTGTGCATCCGGATGCCGCACCCGACAAGATTTCGGTGATGCGGTTTCCGACCGATTTGACCGTGCAGCGTGTGCAAGAGAGTTTTGCCGATCCGAGCGCGTTGTCATTCTGGGCGCTGCCGGGATTTATTCATGTGTTGCGCCGGTCTGGGTTTTCGACGACGCGCCATGAATTGGCCTATCAGGCTTGGCTGGCGCTGCCATTGTTGTGCGCGACCATGGCGCTGGTGGCGGCGGGATTTTCGATGCGTCCGGTGCGGCGCGGGGGGGCGGCGCAAATGCTGGCGGGCGGGGTGGCGTTTGGGTTTGCCTTGTTCATGGTGTCCGAAGTGGCGGCGCAATTTGGCAAATCGGGGGCGTTGCCGGTGATTTTGGCGGCGTGGGCACCGGCGGCGGCAGGATTGATGCTCGCGGTTGCGTTATTGCTGCATCTGGAGGATGGCTAAAAGAATGGCGCGCTCAAGCTTAAAACACGCGATGCGGTGGCGCGTTGGGCCGTTGAGCCTGGCGGTGGGGGCGGCGTGTGTGGCGGTGGCGCACGCGCAGCTTGCCGGGCTGGCGGGCGGGCCTGAGCGGCCCATTTCCAAGACCGCGCCGGTGACGTTTCAGGCGGATCGGGTGCGGTATGATAAAAATACCGGGATTGTGACGGCTGCTGGGCATGTCGAGGCGTGGCAGAACGGGCATGTGTTGTTTGCTGATCGGGTGGTGATTAACCGCAATACCGATCAAGCGACGGCGCTGGGTCACGTGGTGATCATGGAGCCGTCCGGGCAGGTGGTGTTTGCCAAGCAGGCCGATTTATCCCACGGGATGAAGGATGCGGTGACGCGCGGTGTGGCGGTGCTGCTCGCGCAGAATGGGCGACTGGTCGGCAATGGGGCGCGGCGCTTTGGCGGCGAGATCAACGAGATTGCCAAGCCGGTCTATTCGACCTGCGATTTGTGCAAAAATGATCCGACTGCGCCGCCGCTTTGGCAAATTCGCGCGCGCAGCGCGGTGGAGGATTTGCAGCATAAAGTGATCGAATATCACGATGCCGAGCTGCAAATTTATGGATTTCCGGTGTTTTATTTGCCGTATTTGTCGCAGCCCGACCCTTCGGTGCGGCGGCAGAGCGGGATTTTGATCCCGGCTTTTGGCTCATCAACCCATATCGGTGCGTTTTTGGCGATTCCGTATTTTTGGCGGATTAGCAAGAGCCAGGATGCGACGATTGTGCCGATCATCGCGACCAAGGCCGGGCCGGTATTGGATGTGAAATATCGCCAAGCGTTCAATTTCGGCAAATTGAACATCAATGTTTCGGCGGGGCATGATCGCTACGCGCAGGCGCGCGGCCTCTCGGATGCGATTTTTGCCAATGGGGTGTTTGACCTTAATTCGACCTGGCGGGCTGGATTTTCGTATAATCGCACATCCAATGTGCAGTATTTGAACGATTTTCGCTATTTGCCCAATGCGGGATTTTTGGCCTCGAATGCGTATTTGGAGGGGTTTGGCCGCGGCTCGTATGCGCGGATCGACGCGCAGACCTTCCAGGGGCTGATCACCAGTATCACCCAAAGCCAATTGCCGATTGTCGCCCCGTATGCGCGCTATGATTATGTTGGCCGTCCGGATGGGTGGGGCGGGCGGGTCAGTTTGGAGGCCAGCGCGTTCAATATTTTCCGGCAGGTGGGCACCGATTCGCGCCGGGTGGCGGCGATTATGGGGTATGATTTGCCGGTGGATGCGCCGGACGGGCTGTTGATCGATGCGCGACTGCGGCTGATCGCCGCAGGCTATTCGGCGAGCAAGCTCAATGAACAGCCGAATTTTTCCAGCGTTGATGCGGCGAGCACGGCGCGGGCGATCCCGATCGGGGCGGTGCAGTTTCGCTGGCCGCTTGAGCGCTCGGCGGGGCGCTGGGGCACGCAGGTGATCGAGCCACGGGTGCAACTGGTCGTGGCACCGAATTACGGGATTACTCAAACCACGCTGATCCCCAATGAGGATAGTCTTGATTTGTCGTTTACCGACGAGAATTTGTTCAGCCTGAACCGGTTTGCCGGGATTGACCGGTTCGCGGGCGGGGCGCGGGTTGATTATGCGCTGCAGGGGGCGTGGTATTTTCCGGATGGGGCGCGGATGTCCGGCTTGATCGGGCAATCGGTCGCGGCGCATAAAAATGCTTTATTTCCCGTGGGAAGCGGGCTGAATGACAATATTTCGGATATTGTCGCTCGGGCCTCGGTCGCCCCCGTCTCGTGGTTGGATTTTACCTATCGCACCCGGCTGTCGCATCATGATTTGGGGGCGCGGCTGATTGATGGGTCGGTGCGGATTGGCACCAAGGCGCTGAATGTGACGCCGGGCTATCTCTATTCCAATACCGATCCGTATTATTTGGGCACCCAAGCGCCGTTGCCGGCGGCTTATTTCACCCCCCGGCGGGAATTGACCTTGAGTGCGGCGACGGTGGTGAACAAGAATTGGAGTTTTTCGGCGGCGACGGCGCGTAATATCCAGACCCAGCAATTTGATTATGCGGCGTTTTCGGCGACCTGGCAGAATGAATGCGCGGCGGTGAGCCTGAATTTCTATCGGCGCGATACCTCGTATAATAACGATCACGGCAGCACCACGGTGCTGATTAATATCACCCTGAAAACCCTCGGCAGTTTTGGATTTAGTGCACTATGAATACTCGGATGGTTGATCTGCGGCGCATTGGTTTGCAGGCCTTGATCGCGGCTTTGGCGGCATCTTCTTTGGCCCTGCCGATGGGCGGAATTGCGCGGGCGCAGGATGCGCGGATTGCCGCCGTGGTGAATGGCACGGTGATTACCAATCAGGATGTCGATGCGCGGGCGCGGCTATTTGCGCTTTCGGCGGGGTTGCCGCTCTCGGCCAACACGCTGAGCCGGTTAAAGCCGCAAATCGTCAATCAGTTGATCGATCAGACCTTGCAGCTCCAGGCGATAGAAAAAAACCATGTGGTGGTCACCCAAAAGCAAATTGCGGCGGCGGTCGAGCGGATCAACAAGGCCAATGGGTTGCCGCCGAACGGGTTGCAGCTTCGCTTGGCCAAGGCGGGCATCCCGTTTTCGACGCTGATTAGCCAGTTTCGCACCCAAATTGGCTGGAATGGGGTGCTGAAAAAGCATTTGGGCGAGAATTTTCGTCCGACCAAGCAGGATGTGCTCGCCGAACGGGCGGCGATGCGCAAGGAGATTGGTCAGACCCAGTATCATATCGCCGAGATTTTCGTGCCGATCGACCGGCCCCGCGATGCGCAGAGTGCGCGCAAATTTGCCGATACGGTGATTAAGCAATTACGCAACGGCGCGGCGTTTCCGGTGGTGGCGGCGCAATTCAGCCAGAGCGAAAGCGCGCTGACCGGCGGTGATAAAGGCTGGGTGGCGCCGGATTTGCTTGATCCGGCGGTGCGCGCGATTGTCGAGCGGATGCCGACCGGAGCGATCAGCGATCCGGTGCGGGTGCCGGGCGGCTATGAGATTGTCTCGCTCTTGGGCACGCGCAAATTCGGCGAAGTGCCGACCACAATTCTGCATGTCAATCAGGTGTTTCTGAAATTTCCCACCCCGTTCAATGGCGGGCAGCCGGATGCGGGACAGATTGCGGTGCTGAACCGGGCGGGGGCGTTACGCGGCACCCTGCATGATTGCGCCGCCGTGGCGGCGGCGAACCAGGCGGCGGGCTCGGTGCGGCCCACCAGTCCGGGGCCGGTTGATCTCTCGACCGTGCAGCCGGCGGCGTTTCAACAATTACTCGGCTCATTGCCGATTGGTCAGGCGAGCCAGCCGCTCGTGTCGCATAACGGCGTGGCGCTGGTGATGGTGTGCTCGCGGGTGCAAAAAACCACAGGGCTGCCGGGGCTGAACCGGATTGGCTCTGAATTGATCCAGCGGCGCGTGTCGTTGGAGTCGCGGCAATTGATGGATACGTTGCATCGCGAGGCGATTATCACCCGCAGCGCCGGAGCATGATCGATCAGCGCTGATCCTTCGATCCGGGCGGTGATGGCGCGGCATGGTTTATCGCCGCGCAAATCGCTTGGGCAGCATTTTTTGCATGATCCGGATTTGCTCGCGCGAATTGTGCGGGCGGCGGGCTCGCTCGCCGGGGTGCGGGTGATTGAGGTGGGGCCGGGGCCGGGCGGCTTGACCCGGGCCTTACTCGCAAGCGAGGCGGACAGCGTGGTGGCGGTGGAGATTGACCCACGGGCGGTGGCGGCGATTGAGGCGTTGCGGCGCGACCATCCG
>JAKBBY010000084.1 GCA_021808315.1 Pseudomonadota bacterium
CCACTGGCCGACAAGGTGCCTGTTTGGTCGGCGAGGATGACGGTGAGGGTTTGGCCAAGGGCGGCGGCGTAGGCATCGCTGAGCGCAATGCCGAGATTGCCCACGGGCACGCCGTCCGCACCGGTAAAATTGGCTGCCGCAATCACCGGCGGCTCGATCACCGAGGCGGCGGTGATGGTGGCTTGGGTGACGGCGTCGAACGCATCGGTCAAGGTGAGGGTGATCGGATCGAGCGGGGCGGCGGCGGGCGGGTTGCTGTAGCTGAGGCCCGCCAACGCCAGATTAATCTGCTGGACGGTGCCGGTGAGGGTGAGCCCGTTTGAGCTGTTGCCGGTGGCGGTCACACCGGCATAGCCCGTCGCGAGCGCGCCGGATTGGTCTTGCAGGGTGAGCGTGACGGTTTCGCCGCTGGCCGCGGCGTAGGGATCGCTGAGGTTAAGGCCGGGAATGCCAACAATGCTGCCATCCGGGGCGATGAAGGCAGCGGGGGCGTCAATCGCGCCCGGAAGATTAACATCAATCGGCAATTCGGCGATCACGCTGCCGCCGAGGCCGTCGGCAGCGCTGAGGGTCAGAATATCGTTGGCGGTCCCGGTGAGCGACAGGCTGGCCAACTCGGCCTCGATGTCGGCGAGGGTGCCGATCAGGGTCACCAGCGTGCCACCCGAGCCGATCAGGGCACCGGCACCCGAGGCGGTACCGGTGAGGGTGGTGGTCGCATCATTCACGGTGACAGTGAAGGTCTCACCGGCGAGCGCACCCGACTTGGCGAGGGTAACCCCGGTGAGTGCGCCCGCAGTGCCAGGTTGCAACAGCACGGCGGCGGGGAGAGCAAAGCTTGGTGGCTGGTTGATATCGGCGATGATCTGGGCGTTGGCTGCGCCGCCCGCCGCCGTGGCGAGGATGGTGATGGTGTCTTGCGGGATGCCGACGCTGGGCGCGCGATAGTCAAGCCCGGCCAATGACTGATCGACCACCGATGCGCTGCCGATAATGATCAGATCATTGCTGCCATTGCCTTGCACGACGTCTCCGGCCTGGGCGGTGGCTGCGAGGACACCAAACTGGTCGGTCACCGAGACAGTGATGGTGGGATCGAGACTGTCAGCAATCGATAAGCCATTGATGGTGACCACCGTGCCGGGATTATCGAACACACGCGCTGGGGCGGCGAGGGAAAGCGGGTTGTTGCCCGGGGCGAGGGTGATGATGGTTTCGCCCGGCGTGGCGATATTGGCCCCGAAGGCGTCAGCGGCGAAGCTGCCATCGAGGGCAAGCGTGATGGTGGTGTTGGCGTTGCTGACCGTGAGGGTGCCGTTAGCAAAATTGGTGGCGGCGAGCGCGACGCCATTCAGGATGATGGCATCGCTACCACCGAAATTGACGATTGTGCCGGTGACGCTTTGCGGATCATCGAGCTGTAATGTGGCGCCGCTGGCGAGCAGGTTGACATTGTTGGCGTCGGCATTCGACAAAACCAAGGCCGCACCCGATGCGACGGCCAGTGAGCCGGTACCACTCAGGCTGGTGGCCAGGGCGAGCGTGCCACCCGTCGCGGTCAGGCCGCCGGCAAGATCGAGGCTGGTGCCAGTCACCGCGCCGTTGCCGGTGAGGTTCGCGTCCGCATTCAAGGTGAGATTAGCCGCTGTGAGTGTTCCGTTGGCCAGGCTGATGCTGCCATCGACAATGAGCGGGTTATTATCCTGAAAATTCGCTCCTGCATTGAGGGCAAGGCTGGCGCCAGCCGCGATTGAAGTCAGCGCGTTGCCGATGTCCGAACTCGCCAAACTGCCGCTCAGGATCAACGCAGCCGCGAGCTCATTGACACGATAAGCGTTGAGTTGCGAGCCGTAAAAACCGCTATTGCCGTAAGCCGCGAAGGTGCCCCCTGCTAACGTGGTGACGCCGCCATATAAATTGACACCACCGCCATTTTCAGCCGCAATCAACCCTTGATTTACAAGGCTGGTGATATCGATGTTTAGAGACCGACCATTGGTGTTATGGGCCAGAATCGTACCTTGATTGACCAAATTAAGGGTGCCTACACCATAGTCTCCGGCGCTGCCGTACCCGATGACGGTGCTCGTGTTGGATATTGTAACGTTTTCGGAATAATTAGGGCCGTGCCACGCGAGTCGACCGCCCGCGAGGGAGACATTATTGTTCAGGGTAAAGTTCCCCGCGCCGGTGAAGCTCGCGATGCCCGTGCTCTCAACAACGAGGCTGGCGAGCGTGTTGGTGCCCGCGAGCGTGCCGAGATGGGTCGAGCCTTCGAATTTAACCCCGGCACCGAGGGTTAGATTTCCCAGAATGCTCACATTATCCAGCACGCTGTCACCACGAACCGGCAAAGACAGGGTGCCTGGGCCAATGGACAGGCCAAGCCCCGCCGGGTCGAGCGCGCCGCCTGCGATGGTGCCGCCATCGAGCACCAAGCCCAACAGATCGGTGCTGAGGGCGCCAAGCGTGCTCGCACTATTATTGAAGACGCCGCCGGTCAGGGCGATCCCCGCACCACCGCGATCAAAACTGCCGAGGCTGGCCAGCGATAAATTACCATTCAGCTCGATCATCCCGCCGGTTGCGGCGATGGTGCCGAGATTGGTGACGGCACTATATAACGTATAATCGTAATTGCCGACAAAACTGTTGCCAATGGAATTGCCGATCATCAATGTGCCACCATTCGCGGTGATCAACCCGGCATTGGTGAAGGTTCCACCCAGCGTGACGCTTGATGACGGTCCGGCGGTGATCGTGCCGTCATTGCGGATAGTCTCGGCACCATACCCGATTTGGACGGCACCGTTGGTGGCGGCGCTGATCAGTCCCTGATTGTCGAACTGCGTCGCGCTGATGGTCAGGCCGTTGCGATAATTGATTGCGCCACCGCCGAGCAACGTGCCGAAATTGGTGAGGTCAGTGGCTTGATCAAAGCGCTGGTAGCCGCCGAGCAGGCCGGTGCCGCTCACCATGTCGCCCGCCGCCAGGGTGACACCGACAGTGATGGTGCCGGTATTGGCGTTTGTTGCAGGCGGCGGGCTCCAAACCAGGCTACCGCCTGCGAGGGTAACCGGGTTATCGAGCGTGTAGTTATCAGCATCCGCGAAATCGACCGTTCCGCGAATCCCGATCGAGAGGCTGCCTGCAGCGGTTTCTGCTCCATCCGACCAGATTGCGGTGCTGCCCAGGAGGGTTACCGCCGCAGAATTCACGTTGAGGCCGCCGAGCAGCGTGACATTATCGAGCGCTGGTGATGAATAATAACCGGGCGAACTCACGGCGAAAGACGATGAAGCCGCGATCACGCCGCCATCAATCGTTCCGCCGGCGAGTTGCAGCCCGATCAGCGCCGGATCAGCAGCGCCCAGGGTTTGGCCGATATTATCGAAGGTGCCGTTCTCGAAATAGAGCGATGCACCGCTATTGGCGATGGTGCCGATATCGGCGGCGGTCAGATCACCGCCGAGCAGCACGACGGCACCGCTATCAGCGACGATGGTTGCGAGATTGACCCAAGCCACGGCGGATGTGACGCCGTTTGAGCCGACGAGGCTGCCATCGAGTTGCAGGGTTGCCCCAGGGCCCGCGGCGGTGAGCGCTGAATTGAGGGTAAAGGCCCCAATGATGCTCGCGCGGCCAGCAATGTCATCGATCGCTTGGGTAATCGTTTCGCCGGAGGTGGCCAAAAGTTCGAGCGACGGGGTTGGAGATTGAGTGCCATCAATCACGATGGTACCGGGGGTCACGCCGGCATCGGCAAAAATCGTGCTCGCGCCTTCGATCGTTACGTTTTGCGTGGTGAGGGTGAGACCGTTGATGAAGCTGACCGCATCGAAATTGCCATTGAGCAGATCGATCCCGAGACTGGCAAAATCGATCACCCCGCCAAGGATGGTGCCACCGTTCAACGTGGCGCCAGTGAGTGCGCTGGGGCCGGGGCTCGTGCTGGTGCCGAGTGTCGCGCCCGCCGCATCAAGTGTGCCCGTAATATCGAGGGTCGATTGATTGAGTGTCAGGTTGGTGAGATTAGCGAGGCTGGTGAAGCCAGCGAGCGTGACGGCGGCACTGGTCGCGAGGATGGTGCCGGTGTTCGACCAAGGATCGCCGAGAGAATCGCCAAGGGTGAGTTCACCGCCGGTGATGTTAATGAGACCGGCATTGGTGAAATCAGCTGCAAGTTGGACGTTAGCGGAATTACCCGTGATGGTGTCATTATTCGTCAACGACGACGGCGACGTGTTATAGGCGTAGCCAAACTCAAGGACAGCGCCGCTGGCGGCACTGATCAGGCCATTATTGACCAATTCTTCGGGGTAGAGTCGCAAATAGGGGGAGTTGGTACCCGTTGCGGTGATCGTGCCGTCATTGGTGATGGTTTCGGCACCGGAGAGATTACCAATTTCGCCATAACCACTAACCAGATCGCCCGCTGCGATGGTCGCACTGACCGGCCCACCGAATGTGACGCCCTGGAAATCCAGCACGCCACCAGCAAGATCAACCGGGTTGGCAAGGGTGACAAGGCTGTCGCCCACAAGGACCAGCCCGGCATTACTGCCGAGCGTGACGCTGCCGGTGGTCCCAGCGCTGCCGAGAACCGGGTCCGTGCCAAGCAGATCAAGCGTGCCGCTCGCGAGCGAGAGGCCATTGAGCAGCGTTACGTTATCGAGCGTGCCCGTAAAAAAAGATTGTTGTAATTGGAGCGCGCTGACATCGATTGCGCCACCGCTGATGGTGCCGCCTTCCAGTTCCAGCCCGAGAAGCGCGGTCGATGCGGCGTTCAGCGTTTGGCCGACATTATCGAGCGTGCCGGTGATCACCACCGTGCCGCCGCTATTGGTGAGGGAGCCTAAATCAGCCTCGGTAAAGACGCCGCCAAGCAGCAAGCTGGCGCCGCTGGCAATACTGATTGCCGAGGAGTCTGAAAGGGCGGCAACGATGGTGCCATATTGCAGCGGCTGCAGAGCAATAGTGCTGGCCGAGCCGGTGGCACTGATCGGTGCGGCGATATCGAGAACCGGCGTATCGACCGCTTGCAACGTGAGATCGCCTGCGGTGACGATGACGGCTTGGGTGATCGTTCCATCGGCTGGCGACGTGATCACCAAAGTGCCGCCATCGATCGTCGCTGTGCCCGGCGTGGCACCCGCATTCGCATCGACGGCGGTGCTGCCCGCAAATGTGGTATTGCCCGTGAGCGTAAAGCCGTTGATCAAGGTGACATTATCGAGCGCACCGCCAAGGAAGCGCATGCCGAGTGCGCCGGCATCGAGCGCACCGCCACTGATGGTGCCGCCATCTAAAGCCGCGCCGACCAGCGGGCCGCTGGTCGCATTCAATGTTTGGTTGGTATTATCGAATATGCCGATCAAATCGACCGTGGCGGCGGCAAGTGAGATTGCGCCGAGATCCGCCATGGTCGCATCGCCGCCGAGTTCGAGCGTGGCCCCGTTCGCGACGGTCAGACTGTTCTGATTGGTCCAGTTTGAGGCGCTGTTCGAATAATAAGGATCAATGATCAGGGCGCTCGCGCTGCCGCTGACGCTGATCGGCGTATTGATCGCGAAGCTCAAGCCAGGGGATGCAGGATCGAGGATCAAAGTGCCTGACTGCACCATGACGGGCTGGGTAATGGTGCCGCTGGCGGGGGCTTCCAGCGCCAGCGTGCCACCATTGATCGTGACGGTACCAGGGCTGCTGCCCGCGTCGCTATAGTCGGCGGTGGTCCCGGCGAGAGTAACCGCGCCGGTGCCGAGGGTAAATCCGTCGATCAGTGCAACATTATTCAGAGTGCCGCCGTCAAACACCATCGCGAGGGCCGCCTGATCAAGCGCGCCGCCCGTGATCGTGCCCAACGAGCCGAGGCTGGCACCGAGCAGCGGCGCGCTGGCGGCGTTGAGGGTTTGGCTCGTATTATCAAAGCGACCATCGATGGTGATATTGTCATTGGTCAAGGTCAGAGCACGGATGGCCGCGATGTTTTCTGGCCCATCAAGGATGACATTGGCATTTTGGGCCTCGATGATCCCGGCGCCGGTGACGCTGCCAAGGGTGAGCGTGCCATCGGTGAGGCTGATGGTGCCAGTATTATCGATACCAGAATAGAGGTTGATAGCGGCAGAATTTCCGCTGATGACGCCTTGGTTGGTAAGGCTCAGGCCGCTCACATCGATCTCGCCCAGGGCGGCGGTGATCAGGCCAGCATTGATCAAGCTGTCCGTATCAATTGAGAGCGCATCGCTAAAATAACTGATCGACCCGCTCACGGTGTTGACGAAGCCAGGGGTTACGGCGAGCGTCCCTTGATTGTCCAGGAGCACCGGATTGACCGGGCTGGAGCCGGTGACGCTGTTGATCGTGAACGCGTCTTCAACGGTGCCGAAGCCAGTGAAAACCGCACCAGCCGCGTTGACCACTGTGACAGTGCCGGTGCCTGAGCTGTCAAAGGCGAGGGCACCGCCCGCGAGGGTGAGATTGGCGGTATTAGGGAGAGTTTGCAGCGTGCCCGCCTGCTCGACCAGCGTTGCCGAATAGGTGACGGAAATCGGACCCGCGATTGAACCGGCATTGATCACCGTGCCCGCATCAATAGCAAAGCCGTTGGTGGCGAGGGTGCCCAGCACATCGAGCGTGGAGCCGTAGCCATCGAGGGTTACCGCACCAACGCCGAAACTCTCGCCGACGGCAATGCTAATGGTCGAAATGGAGCCGGGCGCGATGGTGGCCGTAACGCTGGTGGCCTGCGGCACACCATTCGACCATAGAACTGGGTTTGACCAGTCGCCGTTGCCGCCAAGCCAGTTTGTATCATCTGGTGCCGTCGCCATCATGCGCTCCCTTAAATCCCGAATGCTGAAGTCATGGGGAGTAACGGGGTTGCGCGGCGAATTTGACATGATGGATGGCGGTCAGGGGAAAAATTTTTTGTTACATCTGTGGCGCGCCAGTCAACCGTTCCTCGGGGCGTTGAGGCGGGGCGTGGTTGGGCAGCATAACTTAAACCAAACAGCCTCCGGGAAACCCGGGGCGGTTCAAGGTAGGATAGCAGGTCGCCCCAATTGCGGCCTGAAAGTCGCCATAGCGCTCGTAATCCTCCTTGGTCGTCCAGAACCCGGCGACCATGGGCAGATCCGGGAATGCCTTGTGAACGCGCCGCGCGAGGTAGCGCAGGCTGGATGGTGCGGCGGCGATATCGAGATAGCAAAGAAACACCAGCGCGACGCCCGCAGCGTCTAGTCCGCCGATATTGGTTCTGGCGGCCGCTTCGTTGGGCAGGATGCGCGTGCCAATACCGTGCTTGGCGAGCAGTTGAGCGATGATTTCGCATCCTTGGTGATCGAGAAGGCCGCGCCCGGCGATGCACAGCACCGGCGCATCGGTCCGTCAGGCTGGTGCGAGCTGCGCATGCTGTGGCAGCGTGAGCCGCGGCGCCGGTTCGTGCTCGGCATCCTGCTCGGCGATCGACAGGCCAGTCGGTTCGTGCTTTTCCACCACCAGTGCGCGTGGTGGCTTTTCAGTGTCCGGTTCATCGGCAAGATCGTCGAGAAGTTCGGCGACGGTTTCGGTGACGCGCTCGATCTGGCCAGGGTAGAGCACGCCACGCGTCGCATCTGCTGCAGCGAGCCGCAGGCCAGGAAGCACCACGCTGTCATAATAGTTGCACAGCGAGCGCTCGCGCAGCAGCAATTCCGCTTGGTCGATCACTTCGTCCGGGTCGCCGGCGAGGGCACGCTGATAGAAAGTCTCAATCGAGGTCAAGGCCGGACGATCACCCAGCAGAACGGCGAGAAATTCCAGGCTCTCGACATGGCGGCCCAGCACCACGAAGCACAACGTCAACGGTGTGGACAAGAGCAACCCGACTGGCCCCCATAACCACCCCCAAAAAATCGCGGCGACAATCACCGAAATCGGCGACAGGCCGGTGGTCCGGCCATATAGCAGCGGCTCGACCACCTGGCCGGTCATGCCTTCGCCAACCACGAACAGCACCAGCGTCCAGATCGCCATACCCCAGGTCGAATCCACCGCTGCGGCGAGCAGCAAAGGCGGCACCGCCGCGATGAAACTGCCGACATAGGGGATGAAGCGTAGCAACGCGGTCAGAACCCCCCAAGAAATAGCCCCCGGTACGCCGATGATCGCGAGGCCGCCGCCAATCAGAGCGCCGAACCCGGCATTGATCAGGAATTTCGTCAGGAAATATTGGCTCAACCGCTCCCCCGCGTCATCGAGCGCCGTGGTGGTGCGGTGCAGGTCATTCGAGCCGAATAGGCGGATCATGCGGTCGCGCAAGTCTTCGCGATAGAGCAGGATGAAGCTCGCCACGGTGATCACGAGCAGCAGGATCGCCAGAGGGCCGAGCACCGGGCCGATAATGCCCTCGGCGACATGCAGGGGCGAGGTCGGCGGCGGCACTACCTCCACCCTCGTCGGTGCCGGCTTCACCGGACGGGCGGTCTTGGTCGGCTTTGCCGCCTTCGGCACGGCGGCGTGCTTGAGTTCATGTCCCGCGCGCTTGAGAAATCCGTTCATGTTGCCGATCGTGGCACCCCGAATGGTATTGACCTTGTGCATGATGACGGTCTGCTCAGCCGGTATTTCCCGGATCAACGTGCTGAGCTGACTGCCGATGACCGCACCCAATCCCAGCAGCACAGCGAGGGGCAACAGCATCGCCAGCAACACCGAGCCAACGCGGCCGCAATACCAGCGCCGGAGGAACGCCGCGATTGGTGCCACCAGAAAGCTCAGCATCACCGCAAGCGTGATGGGGATCAGGACAACGCGCGCGAAATAGAGGACGCTGACGAACATGCCGCCGACGGCGAGGGACACCAATACGCGCAGGCCAGGCGTTCCAGCCGCCGGCACGCTCAATCCATCGGGCACAGGCCCTGGTCGTGATGATCGCATGATGATCTCCAGCTTACGATGATATGGGATCGCGAGCAGCGATAAAACAGGAGGGCAGGATTTAGAAAGCCAAGGCATACTCTTTGGATTAAAGGAGCAAAAACGTCGCTCCGATGGCGATCCCTGTTGATAAGTGCCAAGTTTGTAATTTCGCATTCAAACTGACCTGCGGCGGTCGAAATTTTCACTGTTTGCGCCTTCCGACTACTCACTGACGTCGATTGGCACTCTCAAACTGATGAACTGGCGTGCGGGTGCGAGGCTCAGCCCGATTGTTCAATCCCTGACGCGAACGGTGATCGGCGGTAGAGCAGTCGTCCAGCAGGGTGACGTCGTCGCTTTTGAGCTTTTCGGTCACCGCGGCGCACGGCAGGCCCCAGTTGCGCATTAACTTCCTCAGGAAGCGCTTAGGCGCCTTGGCGTTTCGTTGCTTCTGGACCAGGACCTAAAGCACAAAGAAACCGTTATCCTCAGACCGGAAGTCCAAAAAATTCAACGAAAACCAGAAACCTGGGCTCAGGAAACGCCCCGAACACATGCATTAATCCCGCGCCGCCGGTTCGTTCGACGCAGCGTCTCTGGGCTTCCGTGAACGATGGATATGAGCGCAAACCGTCCAATTCAGCGACAATTTTCACGTTAACAAAGGATCCTCAAGGCCAACTCTCGGCGGTTGCATGTCCCCGCAACCAAAATCATTATTGGACTAAAAATAAATACTTCCCCGTCTTGCAGAAAATGATGCCATAGGGGCACTATACCGACCGCTTGCGAAACAACCAGGCCGCCGCAGTTAGGCTCATCGCAGCAAGCAGCGCCATCATCGCGTCGTCGCCAAGCAGCGAGGCGAAACTGGGTCGTTCCAGAAAGCATCGGCGGATCACCACCAACGCAAACCGCATCGGATTAATCCATGTCAGATCCTGAATCGCTTTGGGCATATTCGCAATCGGCGTTGCAAAGCCCGAGAGTATAATCGAAGGCACCATGAACAAGAACGCGCCAAGCAACGCTTGTTGCTGGGTGGCGGCGATCGAAGAAATCATCAACCCAATGCCGGTAACCGAAATAATAAACAGCACCAGACCTATATAAAGCTCGATCAGACCGCCATTGAACGGCACTTGGAACCAAAATATCGCTGCGAATAAAATAACACTTGCCTCAATCATCCCAATAATTAAACCGGGGATACTCTTGCCAAGCAGAATATCGAGCGGGCGCATGGGGGTTACCAACACCTGATCAAACGTGCCAGCCTCGCGTTCGCGTGCCATCGATAATCCCACCACCAGCAGCGTCACAACCTGCGTGAGTAACGCGACAATACCGGGAATGATGAACCAGTGAGAATCAAGATTGGGATTAAACAAAGCGCGCGGATCAAGCTGCGCCGGTAGTGCGGCCCCCCCATGATCTGCCGCCCATGCCCCACTGGCATTCGCAATAATGCTGTTGGCATAACCCAAGATCAGTAGCGCCGTATTAGAATTGCGCCCATCGACAATGATTTGCACCGGTGCCGGCTGATGCGTCAACAAATCACGCGTGAATCGCGGATCAATGTCGAGAACCATTTCCACTGT
>JAKBBY010000085.1 GCA_021808315.1 Pseudomonadota bacterium
TCAATTCAGCATTAAACATTATTTCGACACGGCTTCCTCGCAAGCCTTTGCCCGCGCCGCTGGTGATTTGAACCCGCTGCATCACGATGAAGCAGCGGCGCAAAACTCCCGCTTCGGCGGGCTGATCGCCTCAGGCACGCAAACCACCGCGCTGATGATGGGGCTGACGGCGAGCCATTTCGCCCAATTCGGCCCGACGGTGGGCATGGGATTCACCTTTCGCTTTCGCCGCCCGGTGCCGATGAACGCGCACGCGACCACTACATGGACGATCACCGATCTGACCCCGAAGCCGGGCACCGGCATCGTTGTGAGCTGCACCGGCGCTTTGACGCTGGATGCGACCGGCGAAGCCGCCGTCACCGGCACCAGCCAGGGCGTGCTGCTCGATGCCCCCTGAATGCCCTGGCCCTGATTGGTCAAGGATATACAGCGCCGCACGATCAGCATATTGATCACCCGGAGCAACGTGACAGGAGCCCGACCCTGATGGGAAATTACACCGCTTTGCAGAAATGCCGCGTTTCAGCGAGCAAATCCCTGGTCCCGATCCTTGATCTCGGCGAACAAGCGCTCACCGGCGTGTTCCCGCGTGATCCGGCGGCGCCGATTACCACCGGCCCGTTGCGCTTGGTCTGGTGCCCCGATAGCGGGCTGGTGCAGCTCGATCATTCCTATGATCTCGGCGAAATGTATGGCGATAATTACGGCTACCGCTCCGGCCTGAACCAAAGCATGGTGCGGCATCTAACCCAGAAAATCCACAATCTTGAACGGCTTGCGGGCCTCGCCCCGCATGATACGGTGCTGGATATCGGCAGTAATGACGCGACCTCGCTGAAAGCCTATCAAACGCCGAGCCTCAAGCGCATTGGCATCGACCCGACCGGCGCCAAATTCCGCGCCTTTTATGATGACGACATCACGCTGGTGCCGGATTTTTTCTCCGCCGCCGCTTTCCGCGCCACCGGTGCGGCGCAAGCCAAGATCGTCACCTCGATTGCGATGTTCTATGATTTGGAAGACCCGATCGGCTTTGCCCGCGAGATCGAGGCGGTGCTGGCCCCCGGCGGGGTTTGGCATTTCGAGCAAAGCTATATGCCGTCCATGCTGCGCACCAACGCTTACGACACAATTTGCCATGAGCATTTGGAATATTATTCTCTCGGCGTGGTGGTGCATATTCTGGCCGCCGTTGGGATGCGGGTTTTTGATGTGAAAATGAACGCGGTCAATGGCGGTAGCTTTGCCGTGACCGCCGTTCGCCAGGATGATCCGCGTGAGGGGTCACGCGCGGTCATTGATTGGTTGCTGGGCCAGGAAGAGCGCATGGGGCTGAACACGCCCCGGCCTTATCGCGAGTTTGAAGACCGGGTATTTCGCCATCGGGCGGATTTGCAGCGTTTGCTCAAGACCCTGGCGGCGGACGGCAAAACCGTGCTGGGCTATGGCGCATCGACCAAAGGCAATGTGTTGCTGCAATTTTGTGGCATTACCACCGCCGAGGTGGCGGCGATTGCCGAGGTGAACCCCGATAAATTCGGCGCCTTCACCCCCGGCACGGCCATCCCGATCATCTCAGAAGCCGAGGCGCGCGCGATGCGGCCCGATTATTTCCTGGTTCTGCCTTGGCATTTCAAAGAGGGGATCATTCAGCGCGAAGCGGAATTTCTCGCGGGCGGTGGCCATATGATTTTCCCGTTCCCGGACATCGAAATCATCTGAGCGCGGTGCTGATTGGCGGGTTTTGCTCTTGATTGGAGACTTTTTGGTTCAGCCGTTGGCGCGATGACGCGTAGTTGCCCTTGCGCGGTCGCAGCGGGGCGAATGTGCCAAAACCCAATGTTTGCGGCATGCCGAGATAAATCCCTTCCATCCCGCCGCCGCGCTGATAGGCCTCATGCCAAAACCCCGTGCCGGCCTGATCACGGCTGAATTTGCGCCACCAGCTTTTGTGCGGTTCGCTGCGGGTGAATCGCTCCAACGCCTCAAAATCCCGCCAATATTGCCGAATGCCAACATGATCTAGCCGCCATAAGAAGGTCTCATGATGCAGCAGCCCGTCCGGGCGCGCGTGTGCCATGGCCGAAATCGAGCGACCAAGCCCGAGTAAAGTTCGCACACCAACCAGTCGTGTCACCTTCATCCCCAAAATCACCACGGTCAAATTGGGATAATCGGATAGATCGACAGCTTGCGCTTGTTCCGTCATCGTGGCACCTCTTATGTTTACGACGTTAACATAAAGGCAAAAGTTTACAGTGTCAACATCAAAATATCATCACGGTGATTTGCGTCAGAGCCTGATCAAAGCGGGTGGAGCCTTGCTGCGTGAGCATGGCGTTGCGGCCCTCACGTTACGCGCGACGGCGCGTGAAGCGGGTGTTTCCGCGACTGCCACGTACCGCCATTTCGCCGATAAAGAAGCTTTGCTCACCGCTATTGCTGCCGATGGTTTTGCGGCCCTCGAAGCGGCGCTACGCGCTGCTGATCAACACCCCGATGATCGCACGGCGTTGCGCCAACAAGGGGTGGCATATGTGCAATTCGCGATCGCCAACCCGAATTTGGTACGGTTGATGTTCAGCGGAACCATTGATCGGGCGGCCATCAGCCCGACCACGTTTGCGGTATTGGCTGAGCGTGCGGCACGATGCGTCGGTATCGAAAATGCTGAAATTGTAGCGTTGGCATCATGGTCGATTGTTCATGGCCTCGCCACGCTGATCCTCGATCAGCGGATCAAGACGGACAACCCCATAGCGTTAGCCGAACGAATTCTACCGCTGTTGAATATCAACCCCGATCCGCGATTAGATGGTTGAGACCTGGCCCGCCGAGACCATCCCGGACGGCGAATTTGATATCAACGTGTTTTGCTGCACGACCAATCGTGATTGATCATACTGGCGGCAAGCCATTCGCCTGGAAATATTCATTGGGTGCGGGCAAGTATAACAATGGAACGTTGAAATGTTTGGCATGTTTTTTGAGAACTGTCTCGATTTCGGTGGGTTTACCCTGCGAACGATAGAAGGTTGACGGAAATGAACCATCGATTTTGGTTTGAATGAAATAGGCTTTGAGTGTTAGCGATCCTGTTGTACCAAACGGCAGTGGCTGCCCGGCAAGGCCCGTGACGACGATTTCGTTATGTTCGGTCAGGCTCGTTCCGGCTGAGTGGTCTCTGGCCTCAGCGCCGCCTTGCATCCGCACGATCTGTTGAGGGGTGAGCAAGCCGCCGATCATCAGGTTCTTTTCAATGATGTGCTGCGCCATCGAGTGACCGGGTGTGGCCTTCACCGACTTGTCGGTGCCAGCGTAATTGTCAAACCATTGGTCGGATGGCGAGGCCGATAGAATGTTATTGACGGGAACGCCGAGGATGAGGCCGTGATTGGTATAGGCGCGCGGCTTTTGACTGCTCAACACGCTCATGCTGATGGCGGTCCAACCACGCATCGTGATGATCGGATTGTCGATCCATACGCTCGGATGCCTTACCGTATGGACAAAGAACATATACGACGGAATCGTGGACTTGCTCCAGTCTTTTGCCTCGAAGAAGTCACGTAGTGTTGCGGGATTAGAGAAATTTTCCGGCGCCCAAGCGAGACGCTTTCCGTTATCAGCGAATGCCGGCAGTAATTGCGGGAAACATTGCTTGAGCTGATCGGTGGTCAATTTCTGATATTTCTTTAACAGCGTGTCACGTATGACAACGGGCTGCCGTTTCGCCACGAATTCGCCGAGCAAAACAGCGCGAAGAGCCGCGCGATGCCGTTTGTTTGCCTCGGAATGGACTAGGTAATTGCCAAGCGATACGGCTTGATCAATAGCTTGGCGGTTATTCATCTCGTCGAACAACATTTTCAGCCGTAGTGCATATTTCGGGCCGATTTGAGGCCCGAACAGCGAAGGATCTTCAAGCGATTTCAATATCGCAATGACGTTGTCGTAAAGCATTGATGAATCTCCGTTTCCCTAAAATAAAGCAAAGCGAACCGATAAAAAGCAACATCCGATCAGGTGGAATCATCGGATCGGATCAAGTTGCGCGCCAAATGCGGCTTCTCAAAACCGCTCTCTATTGTTAACACCAAGGCCAATTTAAACATAGATCTGACGATCCAGCCCCGATGCTGTTGAAGGGGTCTCAGGTCCAATACTCGCCAATGGCCCGGCTGGCCCCGTCATCGACCAGACGCAAAGCTGATTGCCAGGCCATCTCGGCGTGGCCGGCGCGGTTGGGCGCATCCATGCGATATTGCGCGGCGGTGTGCTCACAGACTTCAGGCGGCGGGACCACCAATTTTGCGCCGCCGGACATGGCGGCGACCTGGGCTTGGCAGGCGCGTTCCAGGAAATAAATTTCCAAAAACGCCTCGGCAATGCTGCCGCCGCCGACCAACAGGCCGTGATTGCGCAAAATCATCGCTTTGTTTTGTCCTAAATCCGCGACGATGCGCGCGCGCTCATCCAAATCGAGCGCGATGCCCTCATAGCCGTGATAGGAGAGGCAGCCATAGAATTTCAGCGCGTGTTGGCTGATCGGCAATAAGCCGTGCTCCTGAGCGGCGACCGCGATGCCTGCAGCCGTATGGGTATGCACCACACACATCAAATCCGGGCGCGCCATATGGATCGCCGAATGGATGGTGAACCCGGCCTGATTGACCCGTTTGCCGGTTTGGCCCGGCGTTTCGACCCGGTTGCCATCCAGATCGATCTTGACCAGATCGCTCGCCCGCATCTCATGGAACATCACCCCATAATCATTGATCAGAAAATGATGGTCCGGCCCCGGCAACCGGGCGCTGATATGGGTGTAGATGAAGTCAGTCATCCGAAAATGCGCGACCAGCCGATATAACGCCGCCAAATCGCAGCGAATTTTCCATTCTGCCGCATCGATCCCGGCTGGCGGCGCGGTTTTTAAGGTGACGTTCATGGTTTCTCTCCTCAGTGCGGCAATAATCTCCGCCCGGATCGTGATTTCGTCAAGGCATTGCGGCCAGGATCGGCGGCGCCGGGAGCGAGGGCGCGTGCTGGGCCGCCCGCGCGAGCCATGCGTCAGCCGGGGTTGGCCGGTCGAATAAATATCCCTGCAATGTCGGGCAGCCGGCCAGACGGAGAAATTGCGCCTGCGCCTCGGTCTCGACCCCTTCGGCCACAATATCGAAGCCCAAGCGCCGCGCCATGGTCAGCATCGCCTCGACCAGCCCAACGCCGCGTCGCTGATCCGGCAAATCGCCGATGAAGCGCTGATCCAGCTTGATCTCCTGGATGGGCAGCCGATGCAAATAAGCGAGGCTCGAATAGCCCGTGCCGAAATCATCGATTGATAGATTCAACCCGAAAGCCCGCAAAGCGGCCAGTGTCACGATGATGGCCTCCGGGCGCTCAATAAGGGAGTTTTCCGTGATTTCCAGCACCAAACGCCCCGGTGCGACCCCCGCAGCGCGGATTTGCTGGCAGAGATTGCGCACAAAGTCGGGGCGATGCAGCTCGCGCGGGCTGACATTGACCGATAATCGCGGCAGCACCGCTACCGGCGTTGCCGCCAAAATCGCGCAGGCTTGTTCGCGCACCAGCGCGCCAATTCGCGCGATCAAGCCGGTTGCCTCGGCGACGGGGATAAAATCCGCCGGGGAAATCAGCGCACCGCTGGCGGTTCGCAACCGCAACAAAGCCTCCGCGCCCACTACCCGCCCATCATGATCCACTTGCGATTGCAACCAAAGCTCGAACCGCTGATCCACCAAGGCGCTGCGCAGTTCGGATTCCACCGCGTAGCGCGCGTTGACCTCTTGCTGCATGGGCGGGCTGAACTGCGCGATTAATCCACCAGCGCGCACCACCTCGCCATGGCGCCGTGCGGCACTCAGCGCGATATCCGCCAACTGGATCAAGGCTTCGACTTGGTTGGCGTCTGTTGGATTTGTGTCTGTTGGATTTGTGTCTGTTGGATTTGTGTCTGTTGGGTTTGTGTCTGTTGGGTTTGTGTCTGTTGGGTTTGCGTCCTTTGGGGCCGCCGCAATCCCAATCGTCGCGGTCACATGGCAAATACGCTCGCCAACCGGGATCGGTGCGGCAATCTGTGTTGCGAGTTGGCGGGCAACCTCGCGCAGCCTAGCGTGGGCCGCCGCTTGCGCGCCGGGCCGCCCGGATGTGCCAAATAAAATCACGCCAAACCGGCCAGATCGCAGCCGGGCCAGTTCATCGCTTGCGCGCAGCCCGTTTTTCAGCCGCCGCGCACATTCCACCTCAACCTCATTAACAATGGCTTGGCCCCACACTTCGCCAATCTGGGCCAGCCCCTCGATTTCGAGCAGAAACACCCCCCAAGCGGCGCGCTGGGACCCGGTTTCCGCAGGCACCGCCGGGCCGTGCGCGCCGATCTGCGCGCGGCTGGACAGGGCATTGGCCAGTCTTTGCCGCCAGCGATGCTCATTGGCCAAGCCGGTCAGCGTATCGACATACGCCAGACGATCAATTTCTTCGTTCGCCGACTGCTTCTCGGTAATATCAACCCAGGCCCCGACCACCCGCTTCGGTCGTCCATTCGCATCACGGAGCAAAGTCATTTCATCGCGCACCCAGCGATAAGTGCCATCCGGCAGGCTAAACCGGTATCGATGCACCACCGAATGCACATGCTGGAGCCGTTGGTTGCACGCGATGGCCGCCGCCCGATCAGCCGGGTGGATATGCGCCGTCCACCAGCCTGTGCTGAGCGCTTCGTCCACCCGATAGCCGAACAGCCGCTCGACATTCGAACTGATTTCAACCGCGCGGAACAAGGCCGGATCAGTCTCGCCAGCCTCGGGCTCCAGGGCGTAAATCACCGTCGGGCTTGCATCGAGCAACTGGGTTAATCGCCGCTCGCTCAGCCGCCGTGCCGCCTCGGCCCGATCACGCTCGACCTGTTGGCGCATGATCGCCAGCGCCGCTTGGGCGCGCTCGCGGCGCATTTCGATCCCGGCGGCCAATTGTGACGCCAACTCGATCAACAGATTGAGCTCATCGCCCTCAATTTGCCGATGCGCGGCGGTGCCACAAATCGTCAGCGTCCCAAAAACCGGGCTCGGTCGGTCGCCACCCGGATCGGCCCGCTGAGGCGCACCCCGGTTCTGATAGGCCAACGGCAACGCGATGCACACATCATATCCATAATTCATCGCTAAGCGTCGCCATGGCGCATAGCTCGGCGCGCGCACCACATCCGCCAAGACTACCGGCCGATTTTCGCGCACTGCAACGCCGCTGGGCCCCTGACCATAGGGATTATCACCCCAGCTCATGATCGTTTGGTGCAGATCATCCGTGCCAATCCCGGCCTCAGCCACCATCCGCAAACGCTGCTGGGGTCCGCCCTCCGCAAAACTCACCCAGGCCGACCGATATTGACCGGACTCCACCACGATTTTGCAAATTGTTTCGATCAGCGCCGCCTCGCTCACCGCCTGCGTGACCGCCTGGCTGCAGGCACTCAAGGCCCGCAACGCCCGATTGGCGCGGCCCAACTGATATCGTGATCGCTCCAGGGCGAATTCGCGCATCCGGCTCTGCAAAAGCGGTGTGATCGACATCACCATGTTGCGCAGCATTCCGACGACGCGATCCGCATCCGGCAGTCGGGAAAACCCAATCGCGACGGCAAAGCGCCGATCCGCCAACGCCAGCGGCACCGCGAATTGACGCTGGATCCCCGCCGCCATTAGGGCGCGGAGCACATCCCCGTCCGCCAACGTCCCCGGATCGATCACGCCGGTATCCGCAAGCGGTTGCTGATCGTCGCAATCGGTTGAGCGGAACAAGGCGCCGCACCCAACCTGATCAATCGACACCGGCCCCTGAGCCAGCAGCGCCGCAATCGATTGCTCCAGCGCATCGCTCACGCCAGGTGCGGCAACGCCGACGACGAAGCGGCACGTCACGCCGTCTCGGCGCAGCTGCGGCACCAAAAAATAATCCGCGCCGAGATCCTGGCACCAGCGCTGCAGCAGCCCCGTCAACCCGTTTTGAAAATCACCATCGCGGGCCATGGTCGTGTTCACATCGTGGCAAAAGGCGAGTTCGGCCAATTGCCGGTCCCGTGCCGCCAGTCGCGCCTGCAAGGCGATTTCCGCCATCAGCGTCGTTGCTAAATTTTCCAGCATTGCCAGAGGCGGCACGCCACCCTCATCCCAGGGCCGATCGCGGCGCACCCAAATGGTGCCAAGGCAAACCCCATCCTCGGTGTGCAGCGTGGCACCCGCATAAAATTGGCCATTCGCATCGTTGAGCAGCGCCGATGCAACGGGCACCGGACCGGCCTGGAACGGGCCTGCGCCCCGCCGTGCATCACGCGGCAAACCGGCCCAATCAGCGCCCGCACCGGTTCGCGGCCACATGGTTTCGCGACCACCCAACGCCACTATCCCAGCGGAGGCACCCAGCAACATTGCAGCATTTGTCGCGTAGCGATCAAGAACCTCCGCAAGCGCGGGCCATGAAGTGTCAAAGCGCTGCATAAAACGCCCTTCCTTCAGTTCTTGATCAATATCCATGCAAACGCGCCACGATATTCTCCTGTCTCTGCGATCACCATACTGAACTCGCCTTACTACACTCTTAACGAAATAGTTTTGTTTTGCACAACTTTTACGTGCGGCGTTGATCGGGCGGATGCGGCAGGATCGAAACGCGCATTGACCTGTGGCGGACTCTCAGGCAAACACCCGCCATCCGCCGCGCTGCGAGTGTCGCACCGCGGCGCGTTTTGCGTTGCGGAGAGAAAAATGTTTGACGCCCTCTCGGGCAAACTCGGTGATGTGTTCGACCGGCTCCGCCGGCGCGGCGCTTTGTCCGAAAGCGATGTCATGGAAGCCATGCGCGAGATCCGTCTCGCGCTCTTGGAGGCCGACGTCGCGTTGCCGGTGGTGCGTGATTTTATCGCGAAGGTGCGCTTGCAAGCGGTTGGCGCAGAAGTGCTCAAATCGGTCTCACCCGGCCAGCAAGTCGTTAAAATCGTTCATGATGCGTTGGTGGAAGCGCTCGGTGGTGAGGGGGCGGCGGCGCTCAATCTCAACGCCGTCGCGCCGATCCCGTTTTTGATGGTGGGGCTGCAAGGCTCCGGCAAAACCACCACCTCCGGCAAAATCGCATTATTTCTCAAGGACAAGCAACGGCGTAAGGTGCTGCTCGCCAGCCTCGATACGCAGCGCCCTGCTGCTCAATTGCAGCTTGCTCAGCTCGCCGAGCGCGCGGGCGTTGCCTCACTGCCGATTATTGCGGGTGAAACGCCCGTGCAAATCGCCCATCGCGCCATGGATACCGGTCGGCGCGAAGTGTTTGATGTGGTCATTCTCGACACGGCGGGTCGACTGAGCATCGATGAGGCGCTGATGGCCGAGGTCAAAGCCATCAGCGCCGCCGTGACTCCGGCGGAAACCTTGCTGGTGGTCGATGCGATGACCGGGCAGGACGCGCTGACCACCGCGACATCGTTCAATGAGGCGCTTGGCATTACCGGCATTGTGATGACCCGCCTGGATGGCGATGCACGGGGCGGCGCTGCGCTATCGATGCGGGCGGTGACCGGTGCGCCGATCAAGCTGATGGGGGTGGGCGAAAAGCTGGATGCGCTGGAAACCTTCCATCCAGAGCGGATTGCCGGGCGCATTCTCGGCATGGGCGACATTGTTTCGCTCGTCGAGCGCGCCGCTGAAACCGTCGATCAGGAAAAGGCCGAAAAGCTCGCCGCCCGGATGGCGAAGGGCAAGTTCGACCTGGAAGATTACGCGGAGCAGCTTAAGCAAATCACCAAAATGGGCTCGCTCACCGGCATTCTCGGCATGTTGCCCGGCGTTGGCAAAATCAAGCAACAATTAAACGATGCCGATCTCGATACCTCAATCCTCAAGCGCCAAGTAGCGATTATTCAATCGATGACCCGCGCCGAGCGCAAAAACCCGGATCTGCTCAAAGCCAGCCGGAAAAAGCGCGTGGCCGCTGGGTCAGGCACCTCGGTGCAGGAGGTCAACCGCTTGCTCAAACAATTCGAGCAGATCGCGGATATGATGAAACGTGCTCAAAAACTTGGCCAGAAAGGTCTCGCCCGTGGCGGTCTCGCGGCCTTGATGCCTCAAGCCGGCGCCCCGCGTGGCGGCCGACGCTTTTAACCCTTACCCCCTTAACCCCAGGAGAACGCTCGACCATGTCCGTTAAAATTCGTCTCGCCCGTGCCGGTGCCAAGCGCCGCCCGTATTATCATATCGTGGTGG
>JAKBBY010000086.1 GCA_021808315.1 Pseudomonadota bacterium
GGAGGCGGTGCTGGCGGGGGAAGGTATCGAGGCGCTGGAGGTGCTGGATTTGGTGGCGAGCCTGCTGGATAAATCGCTGGTGACGCGGCTGCCCGTGGCGGGCGCGGCGGTGCGCTACCGGCTGTTGGACAGCACGCGGGCTTATGCGCTGGACGCCCTGGAGCAGGCGGGTGAGACCCAGGCGCTCCGCCGCGCCCATGCTGCGCATATGGTCACATTGTTTGGTGCGGCGCAGAATCGCTATTGGGACACGGACACGCTGGTCTGGCGGGCCTCTATTGAGCCAGAGATTGAGAATTTGCTGGCGGCGCTGGAGTGGGCGTTTAGCGAGGCGGGGGATGACGCGATTGCGATGGCCCTCACGGCCCGCATCGGATCACTGCGCGTACAGTCTTTGATCGGGATGCCCATGGCTCGTGCCTTTGTGCGAGAAGCGATCACCAAGCTGACGCCGGACACACCGACCAAGGATGCCGCCCGGCTCTGGTTATCCCTGTCGTTTGATCCATCTGCGGGTGCGCGAGCGCAAGCGAGCGCCGCTGAGACAGCATGGACCTTGTTTGAGACGCTGCAGGATAGCCCCATGGCTGGATGGGCGGCGGCCTCGAACGCAATATTCCTGATCCGCGCGGGGGATGAAGCTGGGGCGCGGCGCTCTGCCGAGGCGGCACGGGCAATGTTGCCCGCCATGAAGCCAAACCTGATCAAAGCGTCTACGTTAAGTGACCTTGCAACCTATCAATATATCGCCGGTTCCGACGCAGCAGCGATGGACGCGGCCCGGAGGGATTTCGCGGCTTCTCTGGAGATATTCGAAAAATTCAACAACCATAGCGGGGTGCTGATTGTCTCAGGCAACGTTGCTGATCTCCAGGCTAAACTTGGGGATTATCCTGGTGCGATTGCGAGCGTAAGGCGCAACGTGACTTTGGGCCGCGCCCGACGCGACTGGTACAATCTCACCTATGATGTCGTGAACCTAACCAGCTACGCGCTCCTCGCGGGGGATGATGCAGCGGCTTCAAACGCGGTGCCAGAGGCCGTGTTATTGGTCATTGAATTGGAGGATCACGCGATCGGCGCTGGTCTCACCGGCAGCTTGGCGCTGCTCGCGGCGCGGGCGGGCGCGCTGGAGGTTGCGGCACAACTCGCAGGACATACCAAGCAATTTTATGAATTAAACCAACAGCCAATGGAACCCATTGAGCAGCGCGTATGGGATGCGCTGATGGCGTTGTTCGACGCGGCAGCGGTGGCGGGCACGCTGCCTGCGGAGACTCGCACCGCGCTGCTGGCGCAAGGGGCCGCCTTATCGCTCCGCGAGGCGCTGGAGCTCAAGCTCGGGCTGTAGTCGGCGCGACAACTACATAAACAGGAACACAGCGCCGGTAATCAGCGTAATAGCGGTCGCGGCCATGCTGCCAAAATATTTGATCCGGAGCGCCATGTCGAAATCCCGGTCAACGATGGTTTGCGGGCGCGAAAACGCGATTTTTGTGCCGGGGCGAACATGCTTGACGGGAAGGACGGTGCTGGCGGCGGCGGGGGCGATGGCGGTCATGGCGGCTACTCCTGATGATGGGCGGTTCGGGGTGTGAAGCGTTGAAATGATGAATAGCGCGGGGACGGGCGCAAAGATGTGATATTTAGCACATCGAACACACAATCTGGTGAAGTTTTACGCCGCAGGCCGCTTACCCCAGCGCGACGCGCTTGGTAATCAGGGATTGGGCTTTGGCGACCAAACAGACAGAGAGATGAGCAATGGACTTAGAGAAAATTCCGCTTTTGCATGGCAAGGACTATACGGCGCCCTCAATTTTCCAACCGGAAAATCTGCTGCGCGAAGCACGCCGGCAGAAAAATCTCGAAGCCGGGCAGATCCCTGAGATTTGTGTGCTCGATCCTGATGGTGATTTGGTGCGCGCGCTGCGTGCGGCCAACCGTCTGGAGCGTTGCCCGCACTGGGCTTGTTATCATACCGATATGTTCAGCTTCACCCATGAGGGCGTCACGTTCGGCATTGTCGGCTGCGCGGTTGGCAGCGCTTTTGCCGTGCTCGTGGCTGAACAAGCTTTTGTCTCGGGATGCCGCTTGTTAATCAGTCTAACCTCAGCGGGACAGATCATCGCCCGCGGTTCTGCGCCTTATTTTGTGTTGATCGATCAAGCCCTGCGCGATGAGGGCACGAGCTATCATTATCTGCCGCCAAGCCCCTGCGTGGCGGCGAATCCGGCCCTGATCGCGCCCGCAATGGCCGCGTTGGATCAAGCGGGGTTATCCGTGTATCGCGGAGCGAGTTGGACGACCGATGCACCGTTCCGCGAAACCGAGATAGCGGTGAATGCCGCGCGCGCGGCGGGGATTTTGGCCGTTGAGATGGAAGCCGCTGCATTGTATGCGTTCGCCGAGGCGCGCGGCGAGGCGGTGTTATGTTTCGCCCATGTTACCAACCAGATGGCGCAGATAGAGGGTGATTTCGAAAAAGGCGAAGCCAACGGCGCGCATGACGCGTTGGCGCTGCTGACCGTGACCGCACGCGCATTGACGGGTTGATCCGTTCCGTTCGTCCGCTTTCCGCGTCGGCGTCAAGGGGTGCTGGCGTATGGCGCACCGCTCATATGACCATGACTTTGCAGTATCGTTTTGATACCTCGACGCGGCCATCCTGAATGGTCATCATCGTCGTTATGAAGGCGATTAGCGAGATCGGGGTGTGGCGTGATGCAGAGTTTTAGGGGCAGGTACTCGGCGATTGGCTTAATGCGCGCCGCTGAGCGCTTCATTGCTGTGCTCCGGTTCACGCAATCAATCGTTGCGCCGTTTTTTGACCTGACAATTCGTCTTTGGCTCGCCCAACTCGTTTGGCTGCCCATGGCGGCGCGCTCGCTCGCCGATGCACCAATGGGTGCGGCGACCGGCGCGTCGATGCGCGCTTTTCCGATGTTGCGCATGACCGCGCATCCGACGGCGGCGATTATCGAGATCGTTGGCCCGCCGCTTCTGGCCCTAGGGCTTGGCACCCGGATCGTTGCGCTACCAATGGCTTTGGTCATCATCCAGGCTTTGCAAGCGCACGCTGCGCCCCCCTTGGCCCAGCTTGATCTGGCTCTGCTATTCGGATGGTATATGATTGTGGGCGCTGGGCCGTTATCGCTCGATCGGGCCGTGGCACGCGGGATTTTTGACACGGCGCTGCCTTTTGCGAACCTTGCCGGGCGGGTGTTGGGCGGGCTGAAATCGACCGGCACCCCGATCATGCTGATGGCGGTGCGGTTGACCCTCGCTGCGAGCCTATTGACCCCGTTTGGAACGGCGGGGACTATGGCATGGGCGTTGATTCTGGTGCTCGGTCTGCTGACCCGCGTGGCTGCCTTGCCGCTGCTGGGTGTTGCCGCGATGACGATGATGGTGGACCCTTCGGCGGTGCTGCTGGCCCGCACCTTGTTGGTCGTGATGATCGTGGTTTATGGCCCTGGCAGCATTTCTGTGGATGGGTTGATCGTTGATCGGCTATTGCCGCAACTGAAGCGCCGATGGTCTGGGGCTGTGCCGAGCGTGACAGCGCAGCATCGGGTGGTGATCATTGGGGGCGGATTTGGCGGCATCGCCACAGCGAAGTCACTCCGCCATTGCGATTGTGCGGTGACCCTGATTGACCAGCATAATTACCATCTCTTCCAGCCATTGCTTTATCAAGTGGCAACCGGAGGCTTATCGCCGGCTGACATCGCTGTGCCGATCCGCGGGCTGTTTCGCGATCAGGCGAATGCCCGGATTTTATTTGGCCGGGTTGAGGCGGTTGATCCGATGGCGAAGATGGTGCGCACGGCGGATGGCAATTCGATTGGCTATGACACGCTCGTCATCGCCACCGGCGCCAAGCATGCCTATTTCGGTCATGACGCATGGGAGCCTTACGCGCCGGGGCTGAAGACGATTGACGATGCCACCGATGTGCGCCGTCGCATCCTCCTAGCCTTCGAGCGAGCCGAGAATGCGCAGGATGCGGTTGAGCGCGCGGCGTTGCTCACCTTCGCCATCATTGGCGGCGGGCCGACCGGGGTTGAATTGGCCGGAGCCATCGCCGAGTTGGCGCGCCATGGGCTTGCCCATGAGTTTCGCGCCATCGACCCGGCGCAGGCCCGGGTTATTTTGTTCCAGGCGGGCGACCGCGTGTTGCCGACTCTGCCGGAATCGCTCTCGGCGGCAGCGGCGGAAGCGCTCAAAGCCGCCGGTGTCGAGGTGCGGACGGATGCCATGGTCGGTGCGGTCGATGGCGATGGTCTTCTGGTTGGTGATCAGCGCATTGCGTGCCGCACCACGTTCTGGGCGGCGGGTGTTGCCGCATCGCCAGCGGCGGCTTGGCTCGGTGCGGCGTCGGACCGGGCGGGCCGATTGGTTGTTGGGCCGGATTTGTCGGTGCCTGATCGGCCGGAGATTTTTGCGATAGGTGATACGGCGCTTGCCCATGGATGGGCGGGCAAGCCGGTGCCGGGTCTGGCACCGGCCGCAAAGCAGGGCGGGCATTATGTGGCGGCGGTGATCCGCGCGCGGCTCGAAGACAAGGCACCGCCGCCGGCATTTCGGTATCGGCATGCTGGCAGCCTCGCCACGATCGGACGCCGTGCGGCGGTGGCGGATTTCGGCTGGATCAAGCTTTCGGGGCCGCTGGCCTGGTGGCTCTGGGGTGGAATTCATGTCTTGTTCCTGGCGGGTGCCAGGAATCGGCTGAGTGTGATGATCGAATGGTTCTGGGCTTACCTGACGTTTGGGCGCGGCACCCGGTTGATTACCGGTGATCGCGACACCCCGCTCCGCACCGAGGATCATACCCTGATCTCCGTACCAGCGTTGGTGCGCGATGGCTAACGAAAGGCTCTAGATTATTCCCCTTAAACGCTTTATCCCGTAACAGTAGATATGCAGAGGATTTACCATGCGTCCGAATCCTATAAATGATGTCTTTAGCTTTCTAACCAAGCCAAGCGTGTTCACGCTGATTTACTGGCTGCTGTTGCTGGCAGCGATCGGCATCGCGGTCATGGTTTGGCGGCGCGATCCGGCGCAGCGAACCGGTCATGCCTTGGGCATCCTGATCCTGCGGTTTTTTACCGGCACCATGTGGTGGCAGCAATCGCTGTGGAAAATTCCACCCCAAGAAGGCGGGTTGATCTATTGGATGAAGCAGGAGGTGGCGCATGCCGCTGTTCCGTTGCAATCGCTGCTGATCAAGGATTTCGTGCTGCCGAATATCGGCTTCTTCGGCCCGGTGGTTTATGGTTTCGAAGTGGCGATTGGCGTATCATTAATGCTCGGTGTGTTCTCGCGGTTCGGCGCGTTGCTTGGTATTTTGATGGGGGTCAATTTATGGTTGGGGGAATACTCCACGCCGGGTGAATGGCCTTGGACCTATTTTTTCTTGCTGATCATCATGGCGTTGTTTTGGCTGGACCCGCCGGGCCGCGTGTTGGGGGCTGACGCGCTGAATGCGAACCCATCGCGGTCGGCAAAACTGAGGCGTTTGTTTCTTGCTTGATGGGGCGATGCATGATGAGCAGCGACTGGCCTTTGCCGTTATGGCCAAGGCGCCGCAGCTCGGGCGGGTCAAGACCCGGCTGGTTCCGCCCTTAACGCCAGAGCAGGCGATGCAGCTTGGCGAAAGCTTTTTGGTCGATAGCATCGCCGTGGTGCGGGCGGTCGCTAACATTGCTCCCATTCAGCCTTACGTCGCTTACATGCCGGTGGGTAGTGAGGCGCTGATGCGCACGATTGTGGGGGATGACGTCGATTTTGTGTTAGCGGATGGCGCTCTGATCGACGATCCTGGCGTCACCGGGATTGGTCGCAGCCTGCTGCATGCGACCCGCAGCCTGCTCGGCCAAGGCCATTTGGGGGTTTGCTTGATTAGCGCCGATAGCCCCTCGCTGCCGACGGCGGTGCTGGCTGAGGCGGCGGCGCTGTTGGCGCGCCCGGGTGATCGTTTGGTGCTGGGGCCGGCTGAGGATGGCGGCTATTATTTGATCGGCTTGAAAGCGGCGCATGCGGTGATTTTCCAGGATATCCATTGGAGCACGGAAATCGTTGCGGCGGAGACGCGCGCCCGTGCGGCCTCAATCGGGCTTGAGTGCGCCATGTTGCCGCCCTGGTATGATATTGATGATCAAGCCGCCCTGACGCGGCTCTCCGTGGCGCTTGCCACCGGTGCTGAGGCTGCGCCGTGCAGCGCGCTGGCGCTGCAGCGTTTTGGGTTGGCGGCATGAACCCTGCCGCTCGCGGGGTGCGGACCGGGCGGTTACTGATCATGCTGGGGCTGATTGGCGTGACGCTGATCGGCCTCGATATCATCGCTGCATCGCTCCATATTCCGGGTCAGCTTGGTATCGGCTCGAACGGGCTGTTGCGGGATTTTGTGACGCTGATGGCCGCCGAGGGCATTTTATATGGGATCGCGGTGTGGCTGGTGTGCCGCGTTGCGTTGCCGCGCCGCAGCCTGTGGATGATTATTGGTCTTGCGCTCGCGATGCGGGCGGTTGTGCTGGCGACACCGCCCTTTCTGTCAACTGATATTCATCGTTATGTCTGGGACGGGATGGTGCAGGATGCGGGGATCAACCCGTATCGCTATAAGCCTGACGCGCCGCAACTCGCTTTTTTGCGGACCCCAGCGATTTATCCAGGGATCAATCGTAAGCATACGGCCCGCACCATCTATCCGCCGGTGGCCGAGGCGATTTTTGCGCTGGTGGCGCGGATCAATCCGTCGATTTTGGCGATGCGCTTGGCGATGACGGGCTTTGATCTGGTGGCGATGCTGGCGCTTCTCGCTTTGCTGCGCATCGCGCGCCGCCCATTGAGCTGGATTTTGATTTACGCTTGGCATCCTTTGTTGATTTGGGAGATCGCGGGCAACGGTCATGTCGATGCCATTGTGGTCGCTTTCGTGGCCATGGCGCTGCTCGCGGCGGCGCGGCGGCAATCGGGCTGGGCGGCGGTGGCGCTCAGCGGAGCGGTGCTCGCGAAGTTTTTGCCGCTGGCCATGATGCCGTCATTATGGCGACCGAGGGTTTGGCGCTTTCCGGTTATTCTGCTCGGGCTGACCGTTATAGTCTATGCGCCCTATGCCGATATTGGCATGCATGTGCTCGGCTTCCTGCCAGGCTATGTGCATCAGGAGGGGCTTGCCAATGGTATTGGCATTTTCTGGTTGTTGCCGCTGGAGCGGCTGATGGCGCTGCCGCCGATGATTGGGGTACTCTATCTGGGCTTTGCGGCACTCGGGTTGCTTTGGTTGGGGTTCCGCGTGTGGCTCTCACCGCTCCCTGTTGATCAAGCGGAGCGTGCGCGGCTTCTTGCGGTTGATGCCGGTTTTCTGGCCACCGCGCTGACGCTGGTGATGACGCCGCATTATCCGTGGTATTTTATCTGGCTGGTGGTGCCGCTGTGTGTGACGCCAACAATCTCGGGGATATATCTGACGGTCAGTGCCTTCTTGCTCTATCTGGACCCGGTGCATAGTAAACTCATCTGGCCGGCGTTGGTATTTTTGCCGACGCTCATTCTGGGATCCTGGCTGCGTTTGCGAAACCCTTTGACGAAACAGATCGAGGCCCCATGACCGGATTATCCGCGAACCCGCAACGTTATTTCGAGACTGTCGCGATGGAGCGGCAGCCGATTGCTGACGCGCCGCCAGTGTGTCTGTATCTTGAGGTGACCAATCGCTGCAATCTCCTGTGCGAGACCTGCCCGCGAACCTTTGAGGCGCTGGAGCCGCCGGCGGATATGGATATGGCGCTGTTCCAGCGCATCGTTGATCAGGTGCCCCGCCTGCAACGGGCGGTGCTGCATGGGGTTGGTGAGCCGATGCTGGTTGAGGCCTTGCCCGAGATGATCCGCTATCTGAAGGCGCGCGAGGTTTATGTATTGTTCAACACCAACGGCACGATCCTCACCAAGCGCCATGCTAAAACATTGACCGCGACCGGGCTTGATGAGTTGCGGGTTTCGCTGGATGCGGCGGATGCCGCTGATTTTAAGAAAGTGCGCGGGCGCGATTATTTTGATCGGATTGTGCGTAATCTGCGCAGCTTCGTCGCTTATCAGGCGGAGACGGGTCATGCGACGCCGAAATTGTCACTCTGGCTGACGGGTTTGCAAGACACCATCGAGGCGTTGCCGCGCTTTGTGGCGTTGGCCGCGGATATTGGAATCCCGACGGTGTATTTGCAGCGTTTGGTGTTTGATGACACGGGGCGGGGGCTGGCGCGGGCGGATGAGGCGTTGTTCGATCGGGCGCGCGAGCGCGATGAGGCGGCGATTGCGGCGGCGATGGCGGTGGCGGAACAGCGCGGGGTTCGCCTCGACGCCTCCGGAGCGGTTGAGCCGGGCTTGAGCTTGCAGCGCGGTGCTGCGGAAAATCCGTGGTCGCTCTGCCGCCGCCCTTGGTCGTTGATGTATTTCACCGCCCATGGCCGCGCCTTGCCGTGTTGTATCGCGCCGTTTTCGGCGCGTGGCTATGAAAATTATACGCTCGGCGACGCCAAAACCCAGACGCTGGCGGAGATTTTCAACGGTCCGGCCTACCAGCAATTTCGCGCGTCGTTGCTGAGTGATGCGCCGCCGACGCCCTGCCGGAATTGCGGTTTACGTTGGAGCCTATGACAGCTGACCCGCGGATCGCGGTGGTGATTCCAACATTGAATGAAGCTTCTGCCATCGTCAGGGTGATTGGCGAATTGCCGCGCGCGATGGTTCGCGAGATTATTGTGGCGGATGGCGGCAGTATGGATGAGACCTGCGCCAAAGCCCAAGCGGCGGGGGCGCGGGTGCTTGATGCCGGGCGTGGTTATGGCCGGGCCTGCGCGCTCGGTGCGGCTGCGGCGGACCCGGCGTGCGATGTTATTGTGTTTCTGGATGGTGATGGCGCGGATCGGGGTGATTTGCTCGGCGAACTGACCGCGCCGATCATGGCCGGCACGCATGATTTTGTCCTGGCCTCGCGCACAAAAGGCGAGCGCGAGCCGGGTGCGATGCTTTGGCACCAATTGCTCGCCGGACGGATGGCGGGGTGGGTGATTGGTGCGCGCTACGGCGTTGTTTATTCGGATATGTGCGCCTTTCGCGCTATTCGGCGCGATGCGCTTAACCGGCTTGGTCTCACCGAAATGGGCTATGGTTGGAACATCGAAATGCAATTACGCGCGGCTGCGTTGGGCCTGCGGATTCTCGAACGCCCCTTGCCCTATCGCCGCCGCGCCGGTGGCACCTCCAAAGTGGCCGGCTCGTTGAGCGGCACAATCCGCGCCATCGTCGCGATCCTGCGCACAGTGGCGCGGGTGTTAGCGCGACCTAACCCCTAAATTTCGCGCCGCGCCTGTTTGTTACTACTCCGGAACGATTTGGATGTGATTCTGCGCCTACCGCTCGAAGTTGATTTTTGCGCCGGCGGGTGGCGCGTAAATATGGCCTGGGAGCGTGGGGCGGGACGGAACGGGCGGGTATTTTTGGAGCATGTAGTCGTAAAATGATGGCTCTGGTTTTCGCGCTTGTTTGCGCTGTCGTTTTTGCGCCGGTTTTGGGGCCGGTGGGCGGGGTTTGCGCGCCAATTTGAGGTAATCGGGGAGCGGGATCGCGAGCATGTGGCAGAGCGGGCGCAGCACGCGGCCTATGCGCGGGTTTTCGCTGGAGAGGCGCGACAGGTCGGGGTCTTCGAGGAAGCGGATCAGGTGACCACGCACATAGGGGATGTGATGGCCGGGGAAGGTTTGCAGCAGCCAGCCTTTTTGCCCCGGCAATTCTCTCCTTTTTGCTCCGGTTGAAGCGGTTGGTGCTGGTGCTTGTGCTGATTCGGGCGTGGTTTGAGCTTTGGGCCGGGGTTTCCGTTCGCGGATGGGGCGGGGATTGCAGGCGAGCGCGCGAAAACGGAGCGAAAAGCGCGAAATGCGGTGCCAGATGGCCCGTTTGAGCGAAAGGTCGAAGCGGGCATAGTCGGGGGCGCCGAGGGTTTGGCGAAGCAGGCGCATGATTGTGGTGAAGCGGTCGGC
>JAKBBY010000087.1 GCA_021808315.1 Pseudomonadota bacterium
ATCACACCCGCGTCCCTCGAACCCGCCGGGCGCAAAGCAGCCTCCGGGGCGCGCAAGGCGACAAGTCGCGCCCAACATGCCAGATTACCCGCATGATGAACCGATTCGGCGCCCTCATCGGTATTTCCTGCTGCACCAAACAATTCGGCGTCTTTGGCATGCTCAATCACGCGGCGTCCGACACCTATGTCCGCGCGGTCGATCACGTGGTCGGCGGCGTGCCGATCCTCATCCCCGCCAATGGCGATGCCGCGGATATCGAAACCCTGCTCGATCATTGCGCCGGCATCATTCTCACCGGCAGCCGCAGCAACGTCGCCGCCGCCTTTTATGGCGGCCCGCCGCAACCGCCCGATATGCAGCCCGAAGACCCTGAACGCGACAAAGTAACGCTCCGCCTCTGCCGCCGCGCCGTCGCCCGCAATATCCCGCTGCTCGCTATTTGCCGTGGCCTGCAAGAGCTGAACGTCGCCCTCGGCGGCACGCTGCACCAGCGCCTACAAGATTTGCCACACCGGCTCGATCATTCCACCCCAATGCAGGAAAACCCCGCCGTGCGCATCGGCAAAGCCCATCATGTCAGCCTCACCCCCGGCGGCGTGCTCGCACAGATGCTAGGGCGCGATCATCTCTCAGTGAATTCTCTGCATAATCAAGGTATTGATCGCCTAGCCCCCGGCCTCGCGGTCGAAGCCCGCGCGGTCGATGGCACCATCGAAGCCATCCGCGTGCTCGGCCCGGATTTTGCGCTGGGCGTGCAATGGCACCCCGAATATGATTTCGAGCACGACCCCGCCTCACACGCCATTTTCGCCCGCTTCGGCGAAGCCGTGCGCCACTACGCCATGACGCCACAATATTGATCACCCGGTAGGACGCCAGCCATGACCCCTCAGAGCGAGAAATTCGTCTTTGCCCCGCCCGCGCCGGTCGGTGTGCCGATCATCGGCGGCGGACAATTCCCGGTGCGCCGCATTTTTTGCGTTGGCCGCAATTACGCCGCCCATACCCGCGAGATGGGCGGCAACCCGGACCGTGAACCGCCGTTTTTCTTCACCAAACCCAGCGATGCGATCATTCTGGGCGATCACGTCCCCTACCCGGTCGCAACCCACAGCCTGCATCACGAAGTCGAACTGGTCATCGCCCTCGATCAAGCGGCCCACGCCATCAGCCCCGCGCAGGCCATCAGCCCCGCGCAGGCGAACAGCCTGATCTATGGCTACGCCGTCGGCGTCGATCTCACCCGCCGCGACCTGCAAGATGAAGCAAAATCCATGCGCCGCCCCTGGGACATGGCCAAAGGCTTCGATCATTCCGCGCCAATCGGCCCGATCATCCCAGCCGCCCAAATCGGCCATCCCACCCACGGTGCCATCACCCTCGCCATCAACAGCCAGGTCAAACAAGCCGGCGACCTCGCCGATTTGATCTGGCCGGTGCCCGACATCATCGCCGCCCTCTCGCATCTCGTCGCGCTGGCCCCCGGCGACCTGATCTATACCGGCACGCCCGATGGCGTCGGCCCGCTGGCGGTGGGCGATCATGTCACCTGCCATATCGATGGCATCCCCCCTCTCGCCTTCACCATCACCCCGCCTGCGCGATGACCCGCCTCACCATCGCCACCTGGAACATCAATTCGCTCCGCCTGCGCCAGGACCATCTGCTGACCGTAACCGACGCCCTCGCGCCGGACGTGCTCTGCCTGCAAGAAACCAAAGTCCCGGACGATCAATTCCCCCACGCCATCGCCGCGCGCATCGGCTTGCCGCATGTGCTGATGCGCGGCATGAAAAGCTATAATGGCGTCGCCATCTTCTCGCGCTACCCCCTCACGTTGGCCGATCAAGGCGGCGCGTGGTGCGGCAAAAATGATTGCCGGCATCTCGCTGCCAGCCTCACCCTCAACGGCCAGACCATCACCATCGATAATTTCTACGTCCCCGCCGGCGGTGACATCCCGGATCGGCGCGAAAACGAAAAATTCGCCCACAAGCTCGATTTCATCACCGAAACCCGCGATTATTTCCGCACCCACCCGCCCCAACGGCGCATCCTCGTCGGTGATCTCAATATCGCCCCCCTCGAACATGACGTCTGGAGCCATAAGCAACTGCTCGACGTCGTCAGCCACACCCCCATCGAGACGGACTTACTGCTCGATTGGCAAGCCCAAGGCTTCACCGACGCGCTGCGTCATTTCACCCCCGAACCCGCCAAACTCTATACCTGGTGGAGCTACCGCAACCGCGATTGGCGCGCCTCCAACCGGGGCCGCCGCCTCGATCATATCTGGGTCTCGACCGATCTGCGCCCCGCCCTGCGCGCCACCCAAATCCTCACCGACGCCCGCGATTGGCCAAGCGCGTCAGACCATGTCCCCGTCGCCCTCACCCTCGCGCTTTAACTGGCGCGCCCAACGCCTATATCCCGCTCACCCCGTTTGACAGAAAGTGAGATCATCATGGCCGCTCGTATGACCAGCATGCCCACCCAAGCTCAAATTCTCCCCGGTCGCAGCACGCCCATGCCCATCCCAGCGACCCATTTCGTCAACGGCAAACCCCTCGCCCCACCCTACCCGGCGGGCATGGAGGAAATCATCCTCGGCCTCGGCTGCTTTTGGGGCGCTGAGCGGAAATTCTGGCAAGCGCCCGGCGTCTATGTCACCGCCGTCGGCTATGCCGGCGGCAGCACGCCCAACCCCACCTATGAGGAAGTCTGCTCCGGGCGCACCGGCCATACGGAGGTCGTGCGGGTGATTTTCGACCCGGCCCTCATCAGCCTGGATGCCATTCTGAAACTCTTCTGGGAAAATCACGACCCCACCCAAGGCATGCGCCAAGGCGGCGATATCGGCACCCAATATCGTTCAGCGCTCTACACCACCAACCCCGCCCAGCACGCAGCCGCCCAAGCATCAAAATCCGCCTACCAGCGCGAACTGACCCGTGCCGGCTACGGCACCATCACCACCGAAATCGCCCCAGCCCCAACATTTTACTACGCCGAAGCCTATCACCAACAATATCTGGCCAAAAACCCCAACGGCTATTGCGGCATCGGCGGCACCGGCATCACCTGCCCCATCGGCCTCACCACCGCCTAACCCACCCGCAGGGCACCGCTCAGCCCTCACGCCCCTGTGACGCCCCAGTGAGGCCCCAGTGAAGCCCAAGCCCAGCGTATTCACCCCTGGATTACGGCACCATTGTCCGCTACCCTGTTAGTGCCAATTCAAAATTAGCAGGGTCTCATGCACGCCAGCCGCATCACCGCCGCCCTTTTCGCCCTCTGCGCACCATGCACCATCGCCCGCGCCCAGAACCCCCCCGCAACCATTATCCACGCCGAAAATCATTTCGCCCTAACCCTCTTCCAACGCGTCGCAACCGCCCCCGGATCACCAGGCAATCTCGTCCTCGCCCCGTCCAGCCTCTACACCACCCTCACCATGAGCCTGCTCGGCGCGCGCGGCCCCACCGCCACCGCCATCGCCAACACCCTCGGCGCACCCCGCACCAACGGCACCGCCCTCCTCGCCGCCGTGCAAAAACTCAATAATATCCCCCATCAAGCCGATCTCGGTCTGCTCAGCGCCAACGCCATCTGGGTCGATCAGCGCAGCACGCCAAACCCCGCCTTCGCCCGCGCCATCACCCGCACCGGCGGCACCGTCCAATCGGTCAATTTCCAGAATCGATCCGCCGCCAGCACGCAGATCAATCAATGGGCGTCCCAACACACCAACCACCTGATCAACAAGGTGATCACCCCGGCCAATATCAGCCCCGGTACCCGCCTGACCCTAACCAACGCTGTCTATTTCCACGCGGGCTGGGCCATCCCCTTCACCCGCGCCGCCACCAAACAAGGCCGCTTTACCCTCGCCACCGGCGCCCATGTCACCGTGCCGATGATGCACCAAATCATCACCAGCTCCGTCGCCACCGCACCCGGCGTGAAAATCCTCACGCTCAACTATAGCGGCCCGGCCAGCATGACCATCATCCTGCCCGATCACGCAGCCGGACTCCCCGCGATCGAAGCCCACCTCACCCCCCAGCGCCTCGATCAATGGGCCCGCACCGCCCGCGAAACGAACGTGACACTCAGCCTGCCCCGCTTCACCACCGGGACCACGCAGAAACTGAACCAAACCCTCGCCGCCATGGGCATGCGCAGCGCCTTCACCCCGAACGCCGATTTTTCAGCGATGCTCACCGCATCCAGCCCGCCGGTTCACCTCAGCAACATATTCCAGCAAGCCAAAATCATCGTTAATGAACACGGCACCAAAGCCGCCGCCGTCACTGTTGGCGAAGCAACAGTCGCCATGTCGGCCCCGTCCCCGCTGCCATCGATCCGGTTCGACGCCAATCACCCATTCCTCTACGTCATCCGCTCCGGCCCGATGATCCTGTTCATCGGGCGCGTCACCAACCCATCAAGGTAACGCGCCCGATCCCTATTCAGCCGGTTAATGCACCGAAACCGGCGCCATATCATTCTGCACAATCGCCGCGCGCGCCAGATCATCGCTCGCCGCCACGGCCAAGGGCGCGCCATTCGCCGCAAACACCCCAACCGCCGGTCCCTGGTTGGTCATCACCTGACGCACATACGCAATCTGCGACACGCCCAACTCCGCCAATTGCTCGACACTGAGATGATGCAAATCAATCATCGCACCAACCACGCCGTCCTCAATCGTTTCATCCAGCTTCCGAATATTCATCGCTTTCACTCCTCTCCACCATTCAACGTGCGATGCGGGTCCAGCGCCGCGCCGGCACTCGCCCCCTTGCGAATGGCAATCGTCTTAATCTTCGCCTCCGGCAGCGGTCGCACCAAATCCACGTGCAACAAGCCATTATCCAGCCACGCGCCGCGCACCTCGATCCCCTCGGCGATCACGAACGCCCGCTGAAATTGCCGTGCCGCAATCCCCCGGTGCAAAAAGATCCGCCCTTGCTGATCTTCAACCTGCCGTCCCCTGATCACCAGCTGATTATCCTCTTGGGTAATCTGCAAATCATCCATGGTGAAACCGGCAACCGCCACCGTAATCCGCAAGCAGGTCGCACTGATCTGCTCAATATTATACGGCGGATATCCGTCGGACGAATTTTTCGCCGCCCGCTCGATCATCTGTTCCAAATGATCAAAACCCAGAAACAACGGCGATGTAAAAACCCTGGTGCTCATCGAGCCTCCTCCATGCGAGCGAGACAAGCGGACCCCACAATGGCAGCCCGTTGCCCAAACATGGTGTGTTCCGCGCCACAAAGCAAGCCATCCCCCACCCCCCACCAGCCCGGCTCCCGCCCGGCACCCGCCCCGCAATTGAATCAAACCCCCAGCCCGGCTAAATCCCCGCCATGAGCGCCGCCCTGCCAAGCCCAACCGCCATCCCCGAGATTCTCATCGTGCCGGATAAGCGCCTGCGCACCCGCGCCCGCCCGGTCACCGATGCCGACCGCCCGGCGCTCGAAGCCCTGATGCCCTCCATGTTCGACGCGATGTACCGCGCCCCCGGCATCGGCCTCGCCGCCCCGCAAATCGGCCTCTCGCTGCGCTTTTTCATCATGGATCTCGGCCCCGATCACGCCCGCACCCCGCTGATCCTGATCAACCCCACCATCATCGCCGCCAGCGAAACCCTCGCCACCCGCGAGGAAGGCTGCCTGTCCCTCCCCAACCAATATGCCGAAATCACCCGCCCCGCCCGCATCACCGCCACCTACGAAGACCTCGCCGGCGTCAAACACCGCATCGAGGGCGAAGACCTACTCGCCGCCTGCATCCAGCACGAAATCGACCATCTGGACGGCATCCTCTTCGTCGATCACCTCACCCCCCTCAAACGCAATATTTTGCTCCGCAAACTCGCCAAAGAACAACGCGAAAAATCCGACGATAAAGCCGCCTCCCGCGCCCGCCGATGACCAACCCACCCCCCCAAGCACCCGCCCACCCCCTGAAACTCGCCTTCATGGGCACGCCGGATTTCGCGGTCCCCGCCCTCGAGGCGCTGCATCAGGCCGGCCACATCATCAAAGCCGTCTATTGCCAGCCGCCCAAACCCACCGGGCGCGGCCATCAACTCACCCTCACCCCGGTCCACCGCGCCGCCGAGCGGCTCGGGCTTTCGGTCCGCACCCCCACCCGCCTGCGCAACAACGAGGCCGAGCGCGCCCATTTCGCCAGCCTTGATCTCGACGCCGCGATCATCGTCGCCTACGGCCTGATCCTCCCCGCCGATTTTCTCGCCATCCCAAGGCGCGGCTGCCTCAATATCCATGCCAGCCTGCTGCCGCGCTGGCGCGGCGCGGCGCCGATCCAAGCCGCCCTCCGCGCCGGCGACACCCACACCGGCATCACCATCATGCAAATGGATGCCGGGCTGGATACCGGCCCGATGCTGCTCGCAGCACCAATCCCAATCACCGAAGCCGACACCGCCGCCAGCCTGCATGACCGCCTCGCCCCACTCGGCGCGGCGCTTTTGCTGCGCACCCTCGCCGAAAATCCACCCCCCCGCCCGCAAACCGGCCCGTCAACCTACGCGCCCAAACTCAGCCGGGCTGACGCCGCCATCGATTGGTCCGCCCCCGCCGCCACCATCGAACGCCGCATCCGCGCTTTCACGCCCTGGCCCGGCGCCGAATTTTTGCTCCGCACCCCCAGCGGCCACGCCGAAACCATCAAAATCCACGCCGCCCAGCTCATCCCCACCCCGCAACCCAACCCCATTCCTGCCAACCCGCTCCCTCCGGGCATGACGCCCGGAACCGTCATCGACGATCAACTCACCATCGCCTGCGGCAGCGATGCCCTGCGCCTGACCCGCCTGCAGCGCCCCGGTCGCGCCCCGCTCGACGCCGCCGATTTCCTCCGGGGCTGCAAAATCCCCGCAGGCACCCGCCTCGCGTGACCCGCTTCGCCCTGAAACTCGAATATGACGGCACCCATTTCGTCGGCTGGCAACGCCAAGCCAACGGCCCCTCGATCCAACAATGCCTCGAACAAGCCGCCGCCCCACTCAATAACCAAACCGAACCCACCATCGCCGCTGCCGGTCGCACCGATGCCGGCGTCCACGCCACCGGCCAAGTCGCGCTTTTGCTCCTACCCGACGCCAACCCCGCCCGCCTCACCGCGCGCACCATCCGCGACGCGCTGAACTACCACCTGCAGCCCCACCCTATCGTGGTGCTCGAAGCCGCCCTGATCACCGACCCCGATTGGCACCCCCGCTTCTCCGCCATCGCGCGCCATTACCGCTACATCATCCTCAACCGCCCCGCCCGCCCCGCCCTCGAAGCCACCCGCGTCTGGCACGTCAAAACACCGCTGGACGCCACCCTGATGCACCAAGCCGCCCAGTCGCTCCTCGGCAAACATGATTTCACCAGCTTCCGCGCCACCGCCTGCCAAGCCAACTCCCCACTCCGCACGCTTGATCGCTTCACCATCACCCGCGAAGACAACCACATCATCGCCACCATCTCCGCCCGCAGCTTCCTGCACCACCAAGTCCGCAACATGATCGGCACCCTCAAACTCATCGGCGATCACTCGCTCCCCGCCGACAGCCTACCCAAAATCCTAGCCCAAAAATCCCGCGCCGCCGCCGGCCCCACCGCCCCCCCCACCGGCCTTTTTCTCTCCGCCATCGATTTTCGCGCCGATCCTTTCGCGTCTTAACAATCCACTCAGTTCCCCGGAGCGTGGAACCGAATAACGGACCCAATATCGTCAAAGCCTCACGATTACCGATTTTTCAATTCAACTTCTGGACAATCTTATCTCCAAATTTCTTCCAAGTCTGATTGTCAGTCAGTCGAGAATGAGTAATTCGGAGTCCGCGACAACCCGGAATCTTATTGATCAATTGTTTTATACTTCGAAATATCGACTTCGGAAGCCACGGATTGATATAAATTCTGGAAATTAAACCTATCGGAAAATCTATCAGATACGTATCTTTTTGGTTGTCGGGAACCTCCGCGATAATTCGATACTCGCTCTCAGGATTAAATCCATGCCGCTTTATAAATGGAAGTGAATCAATATTATTTTTTTGGTTTTTTTTAATTTCCTTGATAGTCATATACTTCATATTGTCGTAGCTTATTTTGAAATCTGTATTTTTTACGATTTTTTTTAGTCGTACTTCCAAATCCTCTCGCTTGATCTCGATGCAGGCTCCATCAGCCGCATTTGTAAACACCCGCCAATGATGGTACGTCATCGAACATGAAGCCGTGCATAGGGCATAGAGCCCACCGATCTCTTTCTTCCGCTTGTAAAGTTCCATGAAATAGCGGTCATTCTGATCGTCCCAGCGCTCGGGATTGAGAAGAGGGAGCTTCTTTCGCTTTAGGATATCCAGGGTCGCTGCAATCGTAGTATAGCGTTTGATGCAATCTTTACTTGCTGCCATTTTTCCCCAACAAAAAAATTTTACCCGATAAAAATTATGCCGACCTACATCAAAACGCAATATGAAATCACGCCTGAGGTCACTCTAATAATTCGAGGATATACGCGGAAACAGTGTGCGCGGCATGGACCGCGAGCCGGGCATGGCGGGGCTTGATGATGATCCTATGCATTTGCCCTTCTGATTTGCCGTGAGCGGCGCTCCTGGTGTTGCGCAAATGGGCTATGCCGTGACCGACATGGGTTAAACCTGACGCAATCATTTTTAGATCTTTGTTATCGAGGTCAGCCGGACGAAGACCGATCTCATCCGACGCCCTTTTCCAAAGATCGGCTAGCGTGTTCCCATTCTTATACGCTTTGCCCTTTTGATCGAGGTAGGCCTTCAACGAGGCTTCGAGCACATTTCCTGCGAACTGCGCCGCCGCATACGGATCTTTGTCTATCTGACGCAAAGCTCGTTCAATTTCAATCTGCACAGACTTCAGCCCGAACCTTTTTACGCTCTTATCAAGCGAAATGGTAGAAACTGGGATAGAACCAATTTCCTAGTCGCTGGTCGTTTCCCAAACTGTCGATTTTGCGCAACAACGAACACCGGTTACGCAGCCGCTCCCGCTATCGCCGCTTGCGTGCCGCCGAGAAAAACGGGATCGCCGCCGCCTGCTGCATCCACGCGACGCATTGCCGCTCATCGAGTTCGTCCACCGACGCAAGCTCGACGCCGCGCGTCGATCTGCCCATGCCGATCGGCGTCACCGGCGGTTCCGGCACCAGCGCCGTGCCACGAATGAACATCAGCTTGAGATGCCCGACAAACGCGCCCGCTGTAAAACAGAACCCGCCATCGACGCCGTAATACGCCATGCCCCATTTCACCGAACGCTCGAGGTTTGGCAGAGTTGCCGCCGCAAGCGCATCAATGCGCTCCGCGATCGAACGCTGCGGCTCAGGCAGGCTTGCGATATAAGCAAATACCGGCTTGTCGCCATCGGCTGCCTTGGCCGAACTCGCCTTGCCGGTCATCGCCGATCGCAAGGACGGCGCAGCCTCGTTCGCGTCGCGCGGAACAGATTTTTCCATGGCTCTCGACCTCCTCCTGATCCGGTGCGCTTGAGCACACCACCCCTAACGAAGATAATCAGCCTGCAACGCCACAGCGAACCACCCATGTCTCTTGCCGCGAACAACGCAAAACAACGCCATCATCACACCAAGCACCGACATCCCCGCCGCAAAAAAGCAATCAACAGCAGCGTTCGATGGATTATGGATGCCATAGTGAAGCCACAAGATCGTCGCACTGACCAACACAATGGTTTGGAGAACAAGTGACCCAATCGCCAGCAAGCGCATCATCGTCACAACAAAAAACTGGTGGCGGAGCACCCCAAAATACGTGATGAACAAAATTAATGTAGGTACAATGATTACACCAGCGATAAACATCGTATAAAATGAGGCGATAAAACTTTGTCCCCGGAGCAGTAGAACGGCTGCGGCACCCGACGAATAGGCAACCGCAGCCACTAGAAAAAAGAGAAAAATGCTGAAGCGCCAAAACTCATCACGACGCGCA
>JAKBBY010000088.1 GCA_021808315.1 Pseudomonadota bacterium
TTGATTAAGCATTTCGACCGAGGGAGTAATAAATGCAGATGCTATAGTATACCGAATGCTCTCATAAACAATTTTGTGATTAATAATTTCACCATCTTGCAAATATTCCTCGCCTGGAGGTTGCCAGCGCGAGAGACACTTATTAACGTCAATAATACCTTTATGTGGAATATAAATATCATCGATAAGTTTCAATAATACTCTCGCCCATTTAAATGTCGTAGGTGCAGTTTCGACTAATTCCCAGACTTTGTTAAAAAATCCGTCAGGGCAATTACCAAAATCAGGGCCGAACTGCCAGCGAAAATACTGTCTTGGTATATTTTTTTTTGAGTCTATTACGTATTTATTTTTCGATAAGAAATTCAAAATATAAAGATAATGATCCTCATTGACATAATCCTCACCGTAAATAGGCGTCATTACTACTTTTGGCCCCAAGCTGTCGATAAAAAAAGAATAAATATCGTGAGGGAGATGGTTGTTTTCGCACAAAGAACGCAGCTCAGACAACGGTCCTCTGAATAGTATTTCACGCAATAGATCCATACCTGCTGCGAGCCCACTTCTAAATTGATTATTTTTATGCGTCTCACCAAAAAACAATGAAACATTGCCACATGCTACGACTTTTATTGACGTTTTCGAACGATAATACAATCGAGTTAAAATTGTCTGCGAGCGGCCATGTTTGGCAAGAGCTAGATCTATCCTGGCGCTGTTGCGTCGTAATAAAATATATTCAAGAAGATGACTATCATCCGGCGTAACAGGGCGATTATTCCATATTTCTAGAGTTCGCTGCGACAACCAAGTGATAGCTTTAACTTCACTACAATGCGATAAAAAATATGCGTCATAGTACGTTGCTGGGGACCGAGTTTTTTGCTTTCTCATTTTCTAAAAATCCGCATATCTCCGAATTCGTATTTCAGGACCGGGGTCGTTTACCGGACACGTGGCTAGACGGTATCATTTTTGCTTCGGACTGCAAACTCCATTTTTTCTGAGCTATTAGTCGCAATTTTCACTGGCCGAAAAAGTCTGGCAGAGCTTTTTGCCCACTCTCACCTCCCCACCGGATACGGGTTCATCACCGCCGCTGGGGCGATCTGCCGAGGCACGCGATTTTTCTTTAAGCTCTCGACAGTAAAGCACATGCAAAATCGTGCCCACAAGCAGAGCATAGCCCGTCTTGGCCCAATGGTCGGACAAGCCCTTGCCGTCCGGATCGACAATCATGGTCGCGATATTTTGCACGTCAGAAATCTCGCGCGGTGTGCCAATCCGGATCTCGTCGAGCGGATTAAACCGGCACGATTTCTCGGGCTCAGTCGGCGAAAATCTCAAAATGCGCTGACCGATCGAAGCCCGCCAGCCCGCGGTTACGGCATGATTTTCGCCTTTAATATCGTGGACGAGCACGCTGCCGCGCCATGCCAACAGGGTCGGAATCACGAGGCCAACGCCCTTGCCAGAGCGAGTCGGGGCGTGGACAATGATATGCTCGGGGCCAGTGTGCTGAAGGTAGACGTGATTTTTCGTTTTCGGATCGATCCAGCCGCCGACGTAGCAAACGTGTTTTTTGTCGGCGGGATTTTGATTTTCGAGCGGCAGCAGACCGGCTTTAATAATCTCCGATTTGGACGCCCAGTGGGCACTTCCGTGGATATCGGATTTCAGCATGCGATCACGCGACCGCTTCGCTTTTCTCAGACCGAGCAAAAACATCGGCAGTGTGCAAGCTACAAATACGCCAGCGGCGGTGAGCACGGCTTCCAGCGCGCCCGGTGATGCGGAGTGCCGCAAGGCGGTAACGGCGACTGGCAACATCGAGTAGACTGGAAATCCGACGGCTTTAGCCGCTAAAAACGGTTTCCCGAAAAACCATGGGTCTCCCAGCATCGCCCCCGCGATCGACCCGCCCGCAAAATTGCCGACGATGGCGCCCATCACCGTCGAAATGAGGATATCCTGCCCGGCGTTGCGATAAGCGCGGGCGGCCTGGACGTCAGGCAATGAAGGGCCGTGATGGCTGTTTTTCATTATCGGGATTCCTTCTTCTCAGCGCAGGATGACGGCAACTGAGCCGTAGGGCGGGTTTCAATGAATTTGACGACGTCGGGTGTCCGCCACGCTGAAGCCCGCGCGCCGATTTTCACCGGAGGTGACAATTCGCCGGTGCGCACAAGCTCATAGATTTGCTGCCGCGATCGGAGGCCGGTCAGCCGCATCACGGCGTCGATGCGGAGGAGTGCGATACGATTGATCAGGCGGGCGATGTCAGGGTCTTGATGAGGGGTGCTCATGCGGAGATATAGCGTCAGTGCGCATGAGGGGATTTTTTGGCGGATTCCAGACGTTTTTTAGGATGCGGGTTTGCCTGATTCTCAGCCCCTCCGGGGCACCGTGCTCCGCGCCAGGGGGCTATCGCGGTTTATCCACCAACCCATCAATCCAATCCGCCCATTTTTGCAACGCCTCGCCGACCTCAGTGAGATAGCGGGACCGATTATAGGTATCGGCCAAACTGGAATGAATCGTTGCATGATTGAGCACCGATTCAATGACATGGGGCAGGGTGCCCATCTCCCCCATCATCGTCGCGGCGGTCCGACGCAGATCATGCCGTGTCCATCCTGATGTGCCGGTGACATCGAACAGATGTTTCGTCGCCCGGTCCCACCCGCCAAGACCGCCACCCGCCTCGTTCGGAAATACGAGATCATCAGGCCGCCAGTTCTCCGGGCGCCTTGCTCTGACAAAATCGACCACTTGGCGCGGCAGCGGCAGGACATGGGGCGGCTTCTTCTTCCGAGATTTCGAAACCGCCCGTCTGGTGTCCTTGATCCGAGATGCTGGGATCGTCCAGGTGGGTTGGCTCCCATCAGTAGGATCGAGATCAAATTCCGCCCAGGTGGCGCCGCACACCTCATTCCGGCGGGTGGCGGTGTATAAAATCATCAAAAGAGCGGTGCGATGATGTCCATAAGCTGCCCTCTTTCCCGTCGGCCCAACCTCTCCGCGCAGCACGGTGACCAGCGCTTTCAGCTCATCGACAGTGAGAAACCGCTCTCGCTGCATGTTCGGGCGCGGCGGGCTAATGAGGGTTGTCTTAAAATCAACGTAATCGCGCGCGGCACCCCATTTTAAGACGGGTCGCAAATAGGCGACGGACCGCGATGCGCCGCCGAGCGCTTTATAGGTGTCCGCCAGACGTTGGAGGTCGGCCAGTGATAGTGACGATGCGGGCTTGTCGAGCAGAGCTTTGAAAACAAGCTCGATTCGACGGCGATAATCGGGCCAGGTCTGACTGTCATGTTTCACCACGCGGGTGAATTCATCCAATAAGCCAGTCAGCGTCATCTCAGCCGGGGTCCCATCGACCGGGGTCCCATCTACCGGGGTCCCGGCTTTCTGCCGAAGGGCCTTCTTCTCTGCGGTCGGATCTTTACCCTCATGCCGAACCTGATGGCGGATCAGAGCCGCTTCCCGCCGTGCGTCCGAGATTCCGAGATGGGGATACTCGCCAAGAGTGACACGCACCTGCCCCCCGGTGGGACCCCGCAGCTTGATCGACCACACGGCCCGCCCGTCTTTCGTCGCTCTGACTTTTAGGCCCGGCGTCGACGCATCGGTGAGCTCAGAACGCACACCAGCCGCAGCATCTGCGATGATTTTCTTTATAGCCGCGTCTGTGACTCTCACCGTTGGCATTTGCTCCTCCCCGCCATGCTCCGGGTCTCTCTGGGGTCCCAATGAGACTCTGACATCCCTGGACATCTTTAGACATCTTTGGACACTAAATCAACGCGGCGGGAGGACGCCGAGTATATAAGTGCTTGATTTTGAAGGTGATATTTTCGAAAAATCGTGATAGACATTGGCGTCCCCGGCGGGATTCGAACCCACGGCCCCAGGATTAGGAATCCTGTGCTCTATCCGACTGAGCTACGGAGACGCTGCTTGTGCATAACGCGGTTGGCGTGGCGCGTCACGGGGGTGGGCTAGATATTCAGGCGGTAGCCGCCGCCTGCGGTGAGGAGCAGGCTCATGTCGGCGGGGTCGGCTTCGATTTTTTGGCGGAGGCGATAGACATGGGTTTCGAGCGTGTGGGTGGTGACGGTGGCGTTGTAGCCCCAGACTTCGTTCAGCAGAATATCGCGGCCTACCGGCTTGCCGCCGGCGCGGTAGAGGAATTTCAGGATCGCGGCTTCTTTGTCGGTCAAGCGGATCCGCCGGTTGGCCGCGGGGTCGAGCAGTTGTTTTTGGGCGGGGCGGAAGACATAGGGGCCGATTTGCAGCACGGCATCGGCGCTGTTCTCGAAATCGCGCAAATGGGCGCGCACCCGCGCCAGTAATTCGTTGAGGCGGAATGGTTTGGCCACGTAATCATTGGCGCCGGAATCAAGGCCGCGCACCACATCGGCCTCGTCAGTGGCGCCGGTGAGCATGATGATTGGCATTTTATGGCCCCGCTCGCGCAGGCGGGCGCACAAGGCCCGGCCATCGCCGTCCGGCAGGCCCACATCCAGGATCACCGCATCGAAGCGCCGATCACCACGGTCAAAGGCCGCTTCGGCCTCGGCAATGCTGCCGGCTTCACTGGGCGTGAAACTGCCATCGGCGCGAAAATGATCCACCAACATGCCGCGAAGCACGCTGTCATCGTCAACGATCAGGATTGCTTGCTGAGAGGTCATGGTCGGCACCCTTTGGTTCTTGAAACGCCGGAATCGGCACAATGCGCCCCCGCTATATAGTATTTCATGCGCGATTGCGCAGATCGTCGCTACACAGGTGCGTGAGATGTCACCATGGGCGGCGATCAGTCTGGCGCGGCGGCCCTTTCAAGCGGGGCCTTTGCGCGCCATATCTGCCGAATGAGAGCAGGATTACCGTCATGAAAACGCCGATCACCGAACGCGCGGATGCGGTTGATGCGCCGCGATTGACCAATGCGCGCACCCGGGCGGTGCATCGATGCATTGCCGAGGCGCGGCGCGGTGTGCCGGTGGTTTTAGCGACGCGCGCGCCTTTGATTGTGGTGCCGGCGGAGACGGTCGGGGCTGAGGGGCTGCGATTGATCGACCGGCTGGGGGAGGGGCCTGCGCGGCTGCTCATGGCACCCTCGCGCGCGGCGGCGATTTTGGGGCAAGATATCGATGATACTGAGCAGGTGGTGGCGCTGGCGCTGGCGCGGCCTTTGATTGACATCGACACACTGCGCCGTGCGGCGGACCCGACATTGGAACAGATTTTGCCGCATTTTGAACGGGTTGCTCCGCCTGATGCGGGGTTTGCTGCGTTGGCGTTGGGAAAATTGGCGCGGTTATTGCCGGCGATGATTGTGGCGCCGGTGCGGCCGGGCTGGGCCGGGCGGTCGGATGGGGCGGGATTGCTCGCGGTGCCGGCTGCGGATTTACTGGCTTACCCGACCGAACTGGCCGCGACATTGACGCGCGTGGCCGAGGTGCAAATTCCGCTGGAAGACGCGCCCGATGCTCGGCTGGTGGCGTTCCGGGCGCTGGATCAGGGGATCGAGCATATGGCGATTTTGGTTGGCGATCCTGCCGCGCAACCCCACCCGCTGGTGCGCATCCATTCCGAATGTTTCACCGGCGACTTGCTCGGCTCGTTGCGCTGCGATTGTGGGCCGCAGCTGAAATCGGCCATCCGGCGCATGCGCGCTGAAGGCGGTGGCGCGTTGCTCTATTTGGCGCAGGAAGGCCGCGGCATTGGGCTGATCAATAAATTGCGCGCCTACACGCTGCAGGATCGGGGGCTTGATACGTTGGATGCCAATCGTGCGCTGGGTTGGCAGGCGGATGAGCGGAATTTTCATATCGCCGCCTCAATGCTGCGCGCGCTGGGGCTCGATCATATCCGTTTATTAACCAATAATCCTGATAAGATTGCCGGGCTGGAAGCGTGCGGCATCGTTGTTGCGGCGCGGGTTGCGCATATTATGCCGTCAAACGGCGTGAATGATGGCTATTTGGATACCAAGCAGAAGCGGTTTGGCCATCTGATGGGATAACCGAACCGGATTAGTCATGGAGCAAAATCCGATCAGATAGAATTATCTGATCGGATCAAGTTGCGCGCCAAAATAATGCGCCAGGGTTAATGATCGTCCCCACCCAGCGGCACGTTGATGCCGAACGAGAGCACGGGCGGCGCATAATAGACCGGCGGCGGGGGCGGCGGGGCATAGTACACCGGCGGTGGCGGCGGCGGCGGTGGCGGCGCGTAATAGACCGGCGGCGGCGGGTAGTAGGCCGGCGGCGGGGGCGGGAAAAAGCCGCCGCGCCAATCATGATCATCGTCATCATGGTGCCAGTCGCGGTGCCAGCCGCCATGAGCCCAGGGGGGCGGGTCCGCTTGGGCGGTGCCGGTGGCGGCGAGGATCCCTAGGCCGATGAAGCTGGTCGCCAAAATCCGTAAGAGACTGCGTGAGCGAGACATGATGTCCTCCTTCTCGATGATGTGGGTTTGGGCCGCGAAGGTGGCAACCCTGTGGCAAGTTGACGCAGCTTTTGTGGCTAAACAATTTTTCATCCGGATCGCCACTGGTCAATTTGTATGAAGGGGCTTGCGAAACGGGCCAAGAAAAACGCATAACAGCAATATCTTGTGGAACGGTGCTGTGATCAGGATCAAAAAATTTCTGCGCGCGATGATTTGGCCGACACTCTTGATCGGGTTGATCGCCTATGCGGGGGTGAATGCGATGCGCGGCTCGCGCGGGTTGCGGGCGCAAGCGGCGGATCGTGTCTTGTATCAGCAGGCGCTGGCTTTGCAGAGTCGCATCGATGCCAAACGAGATTTTTGGCAGACGCGGGTTGATGCGTTACGCGACAATAATATTCAAGCCGACATGCTGAATGAACGCAGCCGCGCCGTGTTGAATTTGGCCAATCCGGATGATTTGGTGGTGCCACTGCATACGGCACCCGCACCAAGCACGGCACGGTGATCGGCACGGATCATTATTCGCGCTCGCGCAACGTCCGCGAGTGCGAATCTGACTCGGGCGCTCGGGCTTGCATAGCAGATAGGCCAAGCTCGCTGGAGTTTCGGTAGCAGGTTACCCATTGCGTCAGTAGTTAATCGATTGGATTCAAAGGTGATTTTTTATGATAATGGTGCTGCTCGCGTGAGGCGATGACGCTGCTGTTGACAACGCGGCGGTGGCGCACTGCGCGTGGTTGATGGGTCCGCCTTGCCAATTTTGGTTGAGCGTTTAGACGGGGTTCGGTGCTGCATCGGACATGCGGCAATAACATGCGGATGGAGGAATTCATGGTCAAGCGTCAGCCGAAACCGATGGCGAGCGCCGCACCCTCAGCCAAAGCTAAGGCCAGCGCCAAGGGCAGCACGCGCGCTGCACGGACGCCTGCGAGCGATGCGGTGATGGATCGGGATGAGTTGTTGCAAGCCTATGAAACCATGCTGTTGATCCGCCGATTCGAAGAAAAGGCCGGCCAGCTTTATGGCATGGGGCTGATTGGCGGGTTTTGCCACCTCTATATCGGCCAGGAAGCGGTGGTAACTGGCATGCAGCATGCCATTGGGGCGGGCGATCAGGTGATTACCTCTTATCGCGATCACGGGCATATGCTGGCCTGCGGGATGGACCCGCGCGGGGTGATGGCGGAATTGACGGGCCGGTCGGGTGGTTATTCGCACGGCAAAGGTGGCTCGATGCATATGTTCTCCAAGGAAAAAGGGTTTTATGGCGGGCATGGCATTGTTGGCGCGCAGGTTTCGCTGGGCACTGGCCTTGCTTTTGCCAATCATTATCGCGGCAATCAGCATGTTTGTTTAACGTATTTCGGCGAAGGCGCGTCCAATCAAGGGCAGGTGTTCGAGAGTTTCAATTTGGCGTCGCTGATGAAATTGCCGGTGGTGTTTATTATTGAAAATAATCGCTACGGCATGGGCACCAGCGTTGAGCGGGCCTCGGCCTCGCGCGATTTGAGCCAGAATGGGGCACCATGGCATATTCCGGGTTTGCAAGTGGATGGGATGGATGTGCTCGCGGTCAAGCGGGCGGGCATGCAGGCGGTTGCGCATTGCCGCGCGGGTAACGGGCCGTTTTTGCTGGAGATGATGACATATCGTTATCGCGGACATTCAATGTCAGACCCTGCGAAATATCGCACGCGCGAGGAGGTTGAAAAAATGCGCGCGGAGCATGATTGCATCGATCTGGCGCGGCGCGAATTGGAAACGCTGGGCGTTGATGATGAGGCTTTGAAGGTGATTGATACCGCCATCAAAACCCGGATTGCCGAGGCCGCTGATTTTGCCCAAGCCAGCCCCGAGCCAGCAGAATCGGAACTTTGGACTGATATTTTGGTGGAGGTCTAACCGATGAGCACCGAAATTTTGATGCCAGCTTTGTCGCCCACGATGACCGAGGGGAAGCTTGCGAAATGGCTCAAGCAGGTCGGCGATCAGGTGAAATCGGGCGATGTGCTGGCCGAGATCGAGACGGATAAAGCGACCATGGAAGTCGAGGCCGTCGATGAGGGTGAATTGCTGAAAATCCTGGTGCCGGCAGGGACGGATAATGTCGCGGTGAATGCGCCGATTGCGATCTTGGGCCGCCAAGGCGAGATGTTAGAGGCGCCATCCGCCCGCTCGGCGCCGGCACCCCAGCATGCTGTTGCGACCAGCGCGCCGACGGCGGACATCGTGCCAGCGCGGCCATCCGCCCCGGTGCTGCAGCATGAGAAAGAGTGGGGTGCGACCAGCGAGATGACCGTGCGCGAAGCGTTGCGCGATGCGATGGCGGCGGAGATGCGGCGCGATCCAGAGGTGTTCCTGATGGGCGAGGAGGTCGCGCAATATCAGGGAGCTTACAAGATCAGCCAAGGTCTGCTCGATGAGTTTGGCGGCAAGCGGGTGATTGATACGCCGATCACCGAACATGGGTTCACGGGCATGGCGGTGGGGGCGGCGATGTCTGGCCTGAAGCCGATTGTCGAATTCATGACTTTCAATTTCGCGATGCAGGCGATTGATCAAATTATCAATTCGGCGGCGAAAACCCTCTATATGTCCGGCGGGCAGATGGGCTGCCCGATTGTATTTCGCGGGCCGAACGGTGCGGCGGCGCGCGTGGCGGCTCAACATAGCCAGTGCTATGCATCATGGTATGCGCATTGTCCGGGCCTGAAAGTGGTGGCGCCTTATTCGGCGGCGGACGCTAAAGGGTTGTTGCGGGCGGCAATTCGCGATCCCAATCCGGTGATTTTCCTTGAAAACGAAATTCTCTACGGCCATAAATTTGCTGTTCCCACCGATGAGGATTTCATTTTGCCGATTGGCAAGGCCAAAATCGAGCGGGTGGGCGAGGAGGTAACGATCATCGCGTTCTCGCTGATGGTGGATGTTGCGCTGAAGGCGGCTGATTTGCTCGATCAGCATGGTATTTCGGCGGAGGTGATTAATCTGCGCACGATTCGTCCGCTTGATATCGAAACGATTGTGGCTTCGGTGAAAAAGACCAATCGGGTGGTTTGCGTGGAAGAAGGCTGGCCGTTTGCGGGAATTGGTGCTGAAATCGCCATGCAAATTACCGAACATGCGTTTGACTGGCTGGATGCGCCGCCAGCGCGCGTCGCGGGGCTTGATGTGCCGATGCCCTACGCCGCCAATCTTGAAAAATTGGCGCTGCCCCAGCCAAGCTGGGTCGTTGATGCCGTCAAGAAGCTGTTCTGAGGAGAAACGACCATGGCCACCAATATTCTGATGCCCGCTTTATCGCCGACCATGACCGAGGGCACCTTGGCGAAATGGCTGAAAAAAGAAGGTGATCGCATCAAATCCGGCGATGTGATCGCGGAAATCGAGACCGATAAAGCGACCATGGAGGTCGAGGCGGTGGATGAAGGCGTGCTCGGCAAAATTTTAGTGGCGGCGGTAACCGAGGGCCTT
>JAKBBY010000089.1 GCA_021808315.1 Pseudomonadota bacterium
GATCGGCGATGGCGAAGGGCTGCGCTTCCATGCGCACCATATCCTCCATCTCGTTCACGGTGCGTTGGATGTTGGCGATGTGATAGCCCATATCGCGCAGATAGCCGAGCACGATCAGATAGGCGGTGATGACGGTGGCGACTTCGCCGGCGCTGGCTTGGTGCCGCCACCAGAGATAAAGTGATAGCCCGATGATCGCGATGCGCAGCACCAAGAGTGCTGTGCTTTGTCCGGTGCCGACATTATTGCCGCGCAACCAATAGCGCCGGGTGCGGCGCTGCCATTTATCCACCACTTGGGCCAGTTTTTCATCTTCCCGCGCCTCGGCGGCAAAGCCTTTGACCACGGCGTTGCAGGACACAGCATCGGCCAGAGCAGCGCCCAACGCGGTATCGCAGCGATTGGAGAGTTGCGAGGCGGGCGAGACATAGCGCGTTTGCAGCAGCAGGGTGGCGGTGACATACATCATCGCCCCACCAGCGATCAGCAGACCCATGGCCAGAGAGCGCACGCCGAGCATGATCGAAGTGCCGATCAGCACGGAGGCGGCGGGGAGCAGCGCGATTAACACCGTGTCGTTCAGCAAATCGGTCGCCCAGATGCCACGGGTGATTTTACGCACGATGGCGCCCGCGAAATTATTGGCGTGCCAATCAGCCGCGAAGCGCTGCACGCGATAGAAGGATTCGCGGGCCATTTCCCCCATCATGGCCAAGGTGAGCATGACGATGGCGCGAAAGCCGATAAAGCGCAGCACGGTTTGCGCGACGCCCAAAGCCGCGATGATCGCGAGCGCATGCTCCGCCTGCGCTAGCCCCTGCGCGTTGCGCTGGGCGACGGCGTTGATCAAATTGCCTGCATAGACCGGCATGAACACATCGGTCAGCGTTGCCAAAATCATCGCGGTTGCGGTGATGGTGACCCAAACCGGGTGTCGTAGCCAGCGCCTGCCGACAAAGCCGAAAACGGCTCGAAACGGCGAGGTCATCGCCTGATCGCGTGAAGACATTTTTGCTCCGTTCCGCTTGCGCGGGGACGTCCTTTGGAAAATAGGGAATTTTAGAAATTATGCCATCAGGAATGATGGCGGCGGCGCACGACGCTAACGGGAAATTCGCCCGCTTGCGGAACGCGTGCGCGGATTGCCAACAAGAGGCGGAACAGTCATACGATACATCAACGCCTCCTGGGTTCGAGTGTTCGAAACCCTTGCGTATCATCGAACATTAAGCCTGTCTAGCAGATAATGCCTGCGGTATTTTGTTTTATCATTATGTTATATATTGGATAAAACGATCAAAAAATCGGCGATAAAATCAATAAATCGGTTGTTTGATCTGGCCGCCGCACATCGGGGTGGCGACGCCGGTGGTGCTGGGGAGCGATAAAGGCAAGCCACGCGCGACACGGATGGCCAAAAAGCCGAAACATTGCGCTTCGAGCGCATCGCCATCCCAGCCGACCGCTTCGACCGGGTCCACCGGCACCGCGAAGCGCGCCTGCAGGGCTTGCATGATCGCGCGATTATGCCTGCCACCGCCGGTTACCAGCAGGCGCTGGATACCGGGCGGTACCGGCGCGGCGGCGATGGCGGCGGCGGTAAAGGCGACCAGGGTGGCCGCACCATCGGCGGGCGACAGGCCCATGAGGGCTTTGGCAATCGGTGCGGAAAAATGCAGCCGATCCAGCGATTTGGGCGCAGGACGGGCGAAATAGGGATCGGCCATCAGGGCAGCCAAGCGATCCTCGGCCACGGTGCCGCTCAGGGCCATCGCGCCGTCACGGTCGAACGGCGCGCCGGTATGCTGGTGCAGCCAATCATCCAACGGGCCATTGCCCGGCCCAGTATCGCAGGCCAAGATCGCGCCATCGGTGCCGAGCCAGGTGATGTTAGCGACACCGCCAATATTGACGATCATCAGGGGTTTTTCGAGCTTTGCGGCCAGGGCTTGATGGAAGAGCGGCACCAGGGGCGCGCCCTCGCCGCCTGCGGCGACATCGGCGCTGCGAAAATCATACGCGACCGGCAAGCGGGTTTTGTGCGCGAGCAACGCCGGATCGCCGATTTGCCAGGTTCGGCGCTGCTGCGGGTTATGCAAAATCGTTTGCCCGTGAAAGCCGATCATGTCGGCACCGCGTGCGAGCAACACGGCGGCTTCGGCATGGCGTTCGGCGATGATCGCGGCGAGCGCGGTGATCTCGGGGTCATCCTGCGGGCGCATGGCGGCGACGTTGAGCAAAGCGCGCAGACGGGCGCGGAGCGGGTCTTCGTAAAACAAGGTGGCTTTGGGGCCGAAGGCGAAAATTTGTTCGCCATCGGTCTCGATCCAGGCGGCATCCACCCCATCGAGCGAGGTGCCGCTCATCAAGCCGATGGCGCGCCGGAGGGTGACGCTGCCTGTTGTGTATCCTGACATGGTCTCTGTTTGGCGCTATGCGCAAATCAGGGCAAGATGCTGGGCGATTTGGGGGAGCGATAACGATGGAACCGACGGCGCTGCTACGGGCCTTGTTTGATGCGGCGGTTGCAGCGGCGGGTGGTGCGCGGGTGCTGCCATTTTTACCGCCGCCGCCGCGGGGCCGAACATTGGTGGTTGCCGCGGGCAAGGCGGGTGCGGCAATGGCGCAGGCGGTAGCGCAGCATTGGCCTTCGGAGGCGGCGTTATCCGGCTTTGCCGTGGTGCCCTATGGCCATGGGGTTGGGCCGATCCCGCGCATTGCCACGATTGAGGCGGCGCATCCGGTGCCGGATCAGGCCGGTATGGACGCCGGGGTGCAGATTTTAGCTGAGGCGCGCTTGCTGGGGGCTGATGATTTGCTGCTATGCCTGATGTCGGGCGGGGCATCGTCGTTATTGACGGTGCCGGGGGCTTCATTGAGCCTTGAGGATAAGCGGGCGATTAATCGGGGCTTGCTGCGCTCGGGGGCGGATATTCGCACGATGAATGCGGTGCGCAAGCATCTTTCCGCGATCAAAGGGGGCCGGTTGGCGGCTGCGGCGTCCCCCGCGCGTCTGGTCACGCTCGCGATTTCGGATATTCCGGGGGACGATATCGCGGTGATTGGCTCGGGGCCGACCTGTCCTGATCCGAGCACCAGCGCCGAGGCGCTCGCCGCCCTGGCGCGCTATCAGATTGCAACACCGCCTGCGGTGATCGCGCATTTGACGAACCCCGCCTCCGAAACGCCGAAGTCAGGCGATCCGATTTTTGCCCGGGCGGATGCTGCGTTAGTCGCGACGCCCGCCGATGCGCTGGCGGCGGCGGCAGCGCTGGCGCGCTCGATGGGGGTGGTGCCGATCATCCTGGGCGATGCGATTGAAGGAGAAGCGGCCGCGATTGGCGCGCAGATGGCGGCGCAAGCCTTGGACTATGCGCGATCATCGGCGGACCGGCCCTGTGTGCTGCTCTCGGGTGGGGAGACCACGGTGACGCTCTCCGCGCAACCGAACCCGCAGGCGCGGGGCGGGCGCAATGGTGAGTTTTTGCTCGCACTGGCCATTGCGCTGGGCGGCGATCCGCGGATTTATGCGCTAGCGTGTGACACGGATGGGATTGATGGGTCTGAGCAAAATGCCGGTGCCGTGATCACGCCGACCAGCCTTGCGCGCCTCGCCGCGCAAGGGCTGCGCCCCGAGGCGCTGCTGTCAGCGCACGCGTCCTACACAGCGTTTGCGGCGCTGGGGGATTTGATCGTGACGGGGCCAACGCGCACCAATGTCAATGATTTCCGGGCGATTTTGATTGTTTGATAGGGGGTGTGGATACTCGGCGAGCGCTCCGGCTGTCAGCCAACGCCAAATGGCCGTTGACTGACGCCACCGGATGTTAGAATGCGATATGGTCAACTTGACGCCTTCGCGTTAAGCTGACCGCACTCTAACTCTTTAAGGCGAGGCTGATCAACGCTTGTCATTGCCGCGCGTCTCGCGCGTCAATGCCAAACGATCAGGCTCTAGAATTGGACGCCGCGGGTGAGCGCACCATCGACGACGAGGTTCGTGCCGGTGATGAAGCTTGCTGCGGGGCTGGCAAGGAAGACGACCGCCTTGGCCATTTCCTCAGGCCGCCCCATCCGGCCGGTTGGATTGAGGGCAAGGGCTTGTTGGTAGAGTTCGGGATTGCCGTGCTCGATCTTCTCCCAGACGCCGCCGGGGAAATAGGTGTTGCCCGGTGACAGCGCATTGACCCGGATGCCCTTCGCCGCCAGTTGGAACGACAGACCTTTCGCGTAATGGATCAGTGCTGCTTTGAAAACACCATAAGGCCCGGCTGCAAAATCGACTTCACGTCCGGATACCGAGGATATAATGACAATCGAACCGGCGGTGGACGCCTCAAGCGACGGCATCGCGGCATCGACGGCGCGCACCGTGCCCATCATGTCGGTTTCGAATTCGGCTCGCCACGAGGCTTCGTCTTGTCCGATCGCCAAGGCCGATACGTTGGAAACGACGATATCCAGACCCCCCAATTCGACCGCCACGTCCCGCACCCAAGCTGTTAGCGCTGGACCGTCAGCGACATCGACCGCGCGCCCGGTTGCTCGAACGCCGGTTTTGGCAAGCGCTGACACCGCCTCCGCCACTTCTGCCGCGTTGCGGGCGCAAATTGCGACATCGCAGCCTTCTGCGGCCAAATGTTCCGCGACGGCACGCCCGATGCCTTTGGTGCCGCCGGTAATCAGTGCGCGTTTACCGTGCAAGCCGAGATCCATGTTACTTCCCCTCTGTTGTTAGATATTTTTTGGCAATGCCGGTGCCCACCGTGTAGTTGGGATCGACAAAGTTGCCGAGACGGACGCGCCCGCATTGGCTCAGCATCATATACGCATCCCAACGGTCGAAGCCATATTCGGCCTCAAGCCACAAAACCAAATCGCGATAAGCGATACGCGTTGCGTCTTCGAGTGGGCGGGCGCTGCCGATGGTCATAATGAAATCCTCACGCTCCAGGCGCGGCCAATCGAGCGACCAATTTTTGATCAAATCAACCCGGATCGTGGTTTCTGATGCATATTCCACGGCTGTTCCGCATACTTCACCATCCCCCTGGCATGCATGCGCGTCACCAATGAAGAGGCGAGCGCCTGGTGTTCGTACCGGCAGATAGGTAATGCTGCCCGGACCCATGTCGGGCAAGTCCATATTCCCGCCATGCGGGCCAGGGGTGAGCGAGTTGATACTATCGATTTCGGGCGAGGTGCTGAGCGTGCCGATATGCGGTGCGTAAGGCAGCACAACCCGGGCACTCCACCGCACTTCTTTCTCATCGACATGCACTTTCCGGGTTATTTCGGGCAACGGCGCTTGCAGCGTCGCCGTGAGAGACGTGCTGGTCAACGCGCCAAAATACGGAATCATGCAGCACGTGCCGCGCGGGTTATCCCCGCGTGGACGCATCTGTTCGATATGCACGGCAACAGCGTCCCCTGGCTCAGCGCCTTCAATCATAATCGGGCCGTTCTGCGGGTTTACGAACGGCATCCGCAGGCGCTTGCTTGGCTTATCGCGTTCGGTGCGAATCGCCCCTTCAAAAGCATCACGCGTTTCAACGCGAATACGATCTCCCGGCGACACGGTGAGAACCGGGTTTGAATAGGGGCCAATCGTGTAATGGAATTGGCCCTGGGCGGCCTCGGTCAGGTGATGCAGCTTTGGCTTGCGCGCCCAACCAACACCGCGATGGGCCATGATTGATTGCTTGATCCAGTTTTCTGCCATGTCTGATACCCATTCTATGAAGAGCTGATCGATACGGACTGATGACGCAAAAACCAACTGGCCCTCGCACCAGCGATCTCGGCGTGACGACAGATTATGTCTGGCAGCCTGCCGTGAGAGCGATAGGTTTGGGCGATTCTGTTAGGTTACGAGCGATATTATTGCTCATCCGTCCGATCGTTTCCAGTGCTATCTCACGGGAATGCGCGTCACGATAAGGTCAAGCGGCTGCGACGCCCATTCCACTCGAGCAAGGCGGGGCAATAATACCAGCCAGCGGAACCGCTGACTGGTATTAACTCTAATTTTTGCACGCAGCCGCCACACCAACCCTGCGTGCATACCGGTCAGCGGACGCGCTGACCGGTATAACACCGCTCATTCTGATTTCGTGTTGTTTGAACGATCAATCCCTGCGCGACTTTGTGCGGACAGATGCGCCATCGGCAAATGCCAGCGATGTTTGATCGCCATGAAGCGCAGGCCAAAGCACAACGCGCCGCCAAGAGTGGCCGAGGTGCCATAGGCGATACCCAACCGATCACCGATGACCACGACGGACGCACCCGCGAGGGCGGCGACGGCGTAGAGATCGGAGCGCAAAACCTGTGGAATCTCGGTCAGGAGCACATCGCGCATCATGCCACCGCCGATGCCGGTCAACATGCCCAGCAGGGCCGACGCCACGGGGTTCAATCCAAATTCGGTGGCCTTTTGCGCGCCGGCGACCGCGAAGAAGGCCAAGCCTGCCGCATCAAACATCAGTACAGGCATGCGCAGGCGGTTTACCCCGGCATACCAAAAGAATGTTATTAGACCCGCCACAACCGAAACCAGCAGATAGCGCCCATCGATCAAGGCGGCGGGCGGAACCGCGCCGATCAACACATCCCGTGTGATGCCACCAAAATTGCCGGTGACGAAAGCGACGACAAGGATTCCGAAAATATCGAGCCGACGGTTTACCGCAGCAACCGCACCACTGCTCGCAAAGACGAATGTGCCGCCCAAATCAAGGATGGGTATAAAGGTTTCGATTCTAATCATGGCCGCTCCGATGGTGAAATCGCCGTATAGCAGATGAGGCGATGAAGCGGCATGGGTCGGCTTACCCCCTGCTGATCCTAAGGATACGTTCGGCGGCGCGACAAAAGCCGACGAAGCAAAAAGCCTGAAAATACTACAACGACCTGAAAATATGAGTGAAACTGGTAGCGGCGGGCGGATTTGAACCACCGACCAAGGGATTATGATTCCTTAAATCGCTGATTCAAATGCCGTCAGGGACGCCAATCTTTCCATCGATTTTTCGATTTTTATTCTCGAACAATCAGATATTTAAGCAGGAGTCATCGCTCCAACGTGTTGATTTAGTGTCCAAAGATGTCTACGGACGTCTAGGGATGTCAGGGGCTCAGCGGGACCCAGATGGGACCCGGACAAGATCGAGGTGACAGTATGGCGACCGTGAAATTGACGGATGCGGCTATCAGGAAAATCATCGCAGATGCTGCGACCGGTGTTCGCACCGAGCTTACCGACGCCGCGACACCGGGGCTGAAGGTCAGGGCAGCGAAGAATGGGCGGGCCGCGTGGTCTATCAAACTGCGGGATTACACCGGTGCGCAGGTGCGTGTCACCCTTGGTGAGTATCCTTATCTCGGGATCGCGGACGCAAGACGTAAAGCGGCGGTCACGCGTTATCAAATTCAGCAGGAAGGCAAGAACCCGACCGCTGAGAAGCGGGCGGCTCGGCAGAAGGTGGCTGGCCCGGCTGAGATGACACTCACTGGCCTATTGGATGAATTCACCCGCGTGGTGAAACATGACAGTCAGACTTGGCCCGCTTATTACCATCGCATCGAAATCGTCTTTACGCCTCTTCTTAATAAACCCGCCTCATCGCTTACACTCGCAGATCTTCAACGCCGAGCAGACTCGTATCCCGCGCTGGGCACTGCATCGCGCGCGGTCGCCTATTTGCGACCCGTCTTGAAATGGGGTGCCGCCCGCGATTACGTCGACTTTAAGACGACCCTCGTCAGTCCGCCGCGCCCGACGATTCGGCGAGAGCGATTTCTCACTGCTGACGAGTTGAAATCGCTCGTCACCGTGCTGCGCGGAGAGGCTGGACCGGTCGGCAAGAAGGCCGCTTATGGACATCATCGCACGGCTCTGCTCATGATTTTATATACCGCAACGCGCCTAAACGAGGTGTGCGGTGCCACCTGGGCGGAATTCGATCTCGATCCTACTGACGGGAGTCATCCTACCTGGACTATCCCAGCATCTCGGATCAAGGATACCAGGCGGGCAAGTTCGAAATCCGGAAAGAAGAGGGCGTCCCATGTCCTGCCGCTGCCTCCCCAAGTGCTCACCTTTATTAAAGCAAGTCGGCCGGAGACTTGGCGGCCTGGCGATCTCGTATTTCCGAACGAGGCGGGAGGTGTCCTGGACAACTGGGATAGAGTGACGAAATATCTGTTCAACGTGACCGGCACATCGGGATGGACCCGGCATGATCTACGTCGGACCGCCGCAACGATGCTGGGAGAGATGGGCACCCCGCCTCATGTGATCGAATCGGTGCTCAACCATGCGACAATTCATTCCAGTTTGGCCGATACCTATAACCGATCGCGCTATCTCACTGAGGTCGGCGAGGCACTGCAAAAATGGGCGGATTGGATTGATGGGGTGGTCGGTGTGCGGTCAGGCTTTCGGCTTCCAGTTCCATAAGGCGCTGGGCGATAAAACTAATCATCTCGCGTAACAAATCAGCATCGGAACTCTTCTCCAAAAGCACGCGAAGGGCCATGATGGGGTTGGTCAACGTCGTGATCTCATCGGGTCAATGGGTGGTAGTTCGCAATTCCTACCATAACCGAAAACCGGCGATCACCACCGCTGTGGGTAAGTAGCCTGCCTCCGCCAGTCTCTCCACCGGTCGCGCTGGCGGGCTACTTACCGACAGCTCCCTACACCACCAAGTGCGACAAGACCCGAAAGTGATCAGGATGAGTTGATTTTTACATTTCAACCATGGATAATAACGCTGGTCGCTATGGATCTCAAACAGGAATGGTAGAATTATGTCAAATGGATCTCAAGAAATCGAGGGGCCCTCGGAATTCACCTATTTTTTGGGGGCCATATCGGTGGGATGCCTATTCGGCAGCGTTGTTATGATGCGAAAAGCAATCTGTGATTATGACGATACTTTAGGAAAAATTTTGAAGGGAGCATCGGCGGTTAAGCTACTCGGACTTTCGGCGATAAGCGCCGCCATGATTGCCTTGAAATTATAATATGGCCTCCACCACCACCCTAGAATCGCCAGATTTGAGCGTTTTCCTTCAGGCATGCGCAGCGGACGACGTGAACGCACTAGCGAATAAGATAGTTGAGGCATTTAATGGGCGCAGGGGATTGTCGGTTTCACATGTGTCGAGGTCAATAGAAACTCGCAAACTAACTGGGCATTTGCTCATCTCTGATATTATAGCTGATTTATCAACACTCGGTTCTCACTCATTAGGACCCTCATTAGATTATCAAAAATGTGTGGTTTGGATCGCGGGTCGACACAACATTGAGGTAACCTCAAGCGAGCCGATTTGGGAGTTGGAGCGACAGATTTTTCTAAAATATGATTTGGATCACTTCGTGAAATCTTCATACAAGGCATTCAAGGACAAGGGCGGCGTGAGCATCCCTAGAAAAATTTTTTGGATGTTACCGATTGGAACGTTGGATGGTTTGCTTGCCGCTGATTGGAAGGCAGTGACCTATATTGTTCTGCAGATAGCAACGATGAGAGTATTAAATAGAGCTCGTAATCTTTGGCAAGTTGTGGAGAGCTAAATGGGTGAATTTTATCATGTTGTTTTTGAAATGCCCAGCACGATAAGCAGTGGATTGCAGTCAGGCATTTACGAGACCATTGGTGGTGTTGTCCGGAAAGTGGAGGGCAAGCAGATTGTGGCATGGCTTCGTCCTGCGGTGGATGCCGCGGGCGAGATTATTGAAACGGCACCAAGTCTCGGGCCATTGGCGAATGGCCCACTCTTTTCTGCTGCATTACCGATAGCCGCAGGTGCCGCTGTGGCAATAGCAGTGGTCGCTGTGGGGTTTGTGGTGATGCTCAACCGATTGCAGACTAT